>NZ_JBFUFR010000042.1:0-55390 GCF_056403315.1 Roseateles sp. P2_H4
GCCGAGCAGGGCGCCCTGCGAGGCCAGCCAGAACGCCAGCGGCCAGCCGAACACCTCGACGCTGAGTTCGCGCGCGAAGAACACCGGCGCGAAACCCACCAGGGCCCAGGCGAGCAGCAGCCAGGCGGTGAGGTGGCGCGTGCGGCGCCAGTAGGTGTCTCGGGGCGGGGCCTTCATCGGCCCGATTCTGGCCCATGAGAAAATCCGCGTTTTCCCAAGACAAGACGTGCCCTGACATGGACATCGAACACATCAACCAAATCGGCAACTCCCTGGCCGACCTCTCAGCGCGTACCGACGCGCTAAGGGGGTATCTTTGACTTCGACCGCAAAGCGCTGCGCCTGAACGAAGTCAACGCCTCCCTCGAGAACCCCAACGTCTGGAACGACCAGAAGCGCGCCCAGGAGCTGGGCAAGGAAAAGCGCACGCTGGAGGCGGTGGTCGACACGATCACGATGCTGACCGGCTCGCTGGCCGACAACGCCGAGCTGTTCGAGATGAGCCGCGAGGAGGGCGACGAGGCCGGCATGCTGGCCATCGAGGCCGACGCGGCCAAGCTGCGCGAGAAGATCGAGGAACTCGAGTTCCGCCGCATGTTCAACAACCCGGCCGACCCGCTGAACTGCTTCGTGGACATCCAGGCCGGCGCCGGCGGCACCGAGGCTTGCGACTGGGCCGGCATGCTGCTGCGCCAGTACCTGAAGTACTGTGAGCGCAAGGGCTTCAAGGCGACGATCGAGGATGAGACGCCTGGCGACGTGGCCGGCCTGAAGAGCGCGACCATCAAGGTCGAGGGCGAGTACGCCTTCGGCCTGCTGCGCACCGAAACCGGCGTGCACCGCCTGGTTCGCAAGTCGCCCTTCGACTCCTCCGGCGGCCGCCACACGTCCTTCGCATCGCTGTTCGTCTACCCCGAGGTGGATGACTCGATCGAGATCGACATCAACCCGGCCGACGTGCGCACCGACACCTTCCGCGCCTCGGGTGCGGGTGGCCAGCACATCAACAAGACCGACTCGGCGGTGCGCCTGACGCACATCCCGACCGGCATCGTCGTGCAGTGCCAGGACGGCCGCAGCCAGCACAGCAACCGCGACGTGGCCTGGAAGCGCCTGCGCTCGCGCCTGTACGACCATGAGATGCGCAAGCGCATGGAAGAGCAGCAGAAGCTGGAAGACACCAAGACCGACGTCGGCTGGGGCCATCAGATCCGCTCCTATGTGCTGGACCAGAGCCGCATCAAGGACCTGCGCACCAACTACGAGACTTCGGCGACGCAGAAGGTGCTGGACGGCGACCTCGACCCCTTCATCACCGAATCACTGAAGCAAGGCGTCTGACGCCCCCGGGCCGCCGCGGCGGCCTTTTTCTTGGCCCGTTTTTCCTCACCCAAGGACGCCCCTCATGCGTGAAGGCACCTCCCCGACCATCCAGCGGCTGGACTACCAGCAACCGGCCTACTGGATCCGCAAGGTCGACCTGACCTTCGACCTCGACCCGGCCAAAACCCTGGTCACCAGCAAGATGCAGGTCGAGCGCAACAGCGCCGTGCCGCATGGCCCGCTGCGCCTGCATGGCGAAGAACTGAACCTGCTGCGCGTGCTGATCGACGGCGCCAGCGTCTCCTTCCGCCAGGAAGGCCACGAGCTCATCATCGAAGGCGCGCCCGACGCCGACTTCGCGCTCGAGATCCGCAACACCACCTGCCCCGACAAGAACACCGCGCTGTCGGGCCTCTACACCTCGGGTGGCAGCTTCTTCACGCAGTGCGAGGCCGAGGGCTTCCGGCGCATCACCTACTTCCTGGACCGCCCGGACGTGATGGCCGTCTACACGGTCACGCTGCGCGCCGACGCCAGCAAATACCCGGTGCTGCTGTCCAACGGCAACCTGACCGACAGCGGCAAGCTGGAGAACGGCCGCCACTTCGCCGTCTGGAACGACCCCTTCCCCAAGCCCAGCTATCTGTTCGCCGTCGTCGCGGGCGACCTCGTCGCGCGCGAGCAGCGCGTGCGCACCCGCGCCGGCAAGGACCATCTGCTGCAGGTCTATGTGCGCCGCGGTGACCTGGAGAAGACCGAGCACGCGATGAACTCGCTGATCGCCTCCATGGTGTGGGACGAGGCGCGCTTCGGCCTGCCGCTGGACCTGGAGCGCTTCATGGTGGTCGGCGTGTCCGACTTCAACATGGGCGCGATGGAGAACAAGGGCCTGAACATCTTCAACACCAGCGCCCTGCTGGCCTCGCCCGCCACCGCGACGGATGCCGACTTCGGCCGCATCGAGTCCATCGTCGCCCACGAGTACTTCCACAACTGGACCGGCAACCGCGTCACCTGCCGCGACTGGTTCCAGCTGTCGCTGAAGGAAGGCCTGACCGTCTTCCGCGACCAGGAATTCAGCATGGACATGGCCGGCACGCCGTCGGCACGCGCGGTCTGCCGCATCCAGGACGTGCGCCAGCTGCGCGCCATGCAGTTCCCCGAGGACAGCGGCGCCATGGCCCACCCGGTGCGCCCGGACAGCTACAGCGAGATCAACAACTTCTACACCGCCACCGTCTACGAGAAGGGCTCGGAGGTGGTGCGCATGTACCAGACGCTGGTCGGCCGCAAGGGCTTCGAAGCGGGCATGAAGCTCTACTTCGAGCGCCACGACGGCCAGGCCGTGACCTGCGACGACTTCGCGCAGGCCATCGCCGACGCCAACCCCGGCTCGGCCCTCACCACCCGCCTGGACGCCTTCAAGCGCTGGTACTCGCAGGCCGGCACGCCGCGCGTGACCGCCCGCGGCGAGCATGACGCTAGCGCCCGCACCTTCACCCTGCGCTTCACGCAGCAGACGCCCGCCACGCCGGGCCAGGGCGACAAGCAGCCGCAGGTCATTCCGGTCGTCATGGGCCTGCTGGACCGCCACGGCGCCGCCCTGCCCCTGAACGCCAACGGCGACACCGAAGGCGTGGTGGTGCTGGACCAGGCCGAGCAGACCTTCGTCTTCGAGAACATCGACAACGAGCCCGTGCCCTCGCTGATGCGCGGCTTCTCGGCGCCCGTGGTGCTGGACGACGGCCTCTCCGACGCCGGCCTCATCGTGCTGATGCGCCATGACAGCGACCCGTTCAATCGCTGGGAAGCCGGCCAGCGCCTGGCGCTGAACCGCATCCTGCACGCGCTGCGTGCCGGCCAGCCGCTGGTGCTGAGCCCCGTCTTCATCGAGGCGATGCGCGGCCTGCTCAACCACCCCGAGCTGGACCCGGCCTTCAAGGAACTGGCGCTGACGCTGCCCGGCGAGGCCTATATCGCCGAGCAGCTCGACGTCGTCGACCCGCAGGCCATCCACGCCGCCGTCATGTCCGCCCAGGCCCAGCTGGCCGCCGCCCTGCGTGACGACTGGGCCGCGGCCTTCGAGGCGCACCAGATCGGCGGCGGCTACACGCCCGACCCGGTCTCGTCGGGCAAGCGCGCGCTGGCCAACCTGGCGCTGTCCATGCTCGTGCTGGACGCGCAGACGACGGGCGACACCGTCTGGCCGGGCAAGGCCTTCCAGCGCTTCAAGGATGCGTCCAATATGACGGACCGCCTCGGCGCGCTGGCCGCCCTGGTCAATGCCAACGCCGAGCTGGCCACGCCGGCCCTGCAGCGCTTCCATGCGCTGTTCAAGGACGACGCGCTGGTCGTCGACAAGTGGTTCGCGCTGCAGGCGCGCGCACCCGAGGCCGATGGCCGCGTGTTCGCCCGCGCCAAGGCGCTGACCAAGCATGCCGACTTCACGCTGAAGAACCCCAACCGCGCGCGCAGCCTGCTGGCCTCGCTGTGCATGTTCAACCCGGCCGCCTTCCACCGCGCCGACGCGGCGGGCTATGTGTTCTGGGCCGACCAGGTGCTGGCCGTCGACGCCATCAACCCCCAGCTCGCCAGCCGCATCGCCCGCGCGATGGACCGCTGGGCCGTGCTGGCCGAGCCCTATCGCACGGCAGCGCGTGAAGCGGTCGCCCGCGTAGCGGCCAAGGCCGACCTGTCCAGCGACGTGCGCGAGATCGTCGAGCGCGCGCTGGCGTCGGGAGGCTGAGGCCATGGCACGTCAAACCAGCCTGACCCAGTACCTCGTCGAGCAGCAGCGCGAGCACGGCCACATCCCGCAGGAGCTGCGCCTCCTGATCGAGGTCGTCGCGCGCGCCTGCAAGCGCATCGCGATCTCCGTCAACAAGGGCGCCCTCGGTGATGTGCTCGGCAGCGCCGGCAGCGAGAACGTGCAAGGCGAAGTGCAGAAGAAGCTCGACGTCATCGCCAACGAGGTGCTGATCGAGGCCAACGAATGGGGCGGTCATCTCGCGGCCATGGCCAGCGAGGAGATGGACGGCATCTACGTCGTCCCCAACCGCTACCCGCAAGGCGAATACCTGCTGCTGTTCGACCCCCTCGACGGCTCCAGCAACATCGACGTCAACGTGTCCATCGGCACCATCTTCAGCGTGCTGCGCAAGGTGGGCCATTCGCGGGGCGTGTCGGAAGAAGACTTCCTGCAGCCCGGCAAGCAGCAGGCCGCGGCCGGCTATTGCGTCTACGGCCCGCAGAGCATGCTGGTGCTGACGGTGGGCGACGGTGTGGCCGTCTTCACGCTGGACCGCGAGACCGGCTCCTGGGTGCTGACGCAGGACCAGGTGCGCATTCCCGAGGACACCAAGGAATTCGCGATCAACATGTCCAACCTGCGCCACTGGGCGCCGCCGGTGCGTCGCTATATCGACGAATGCCTGGCCGGCTCCACGGGGCCGCGCGGCAAGGACTTCAACATGCGCTGGGTGGCCAGCATGGTGGCCGACGTGCACCGCATCCTCACGCGCGGCGGCGTCTTCATGTACCCCTGGGATCAGCGCGAGCCCGACAAGCCCGGCAAGCTGCGCCTGCTGTACGAGGCCAACCCGATGGCCTTCATCGTCGAGCAGGCCGGCGGCGCAGCCACCACCGGCACGGATCGCATCATGGACCTCAAGCCCGGCAAGCTGCACGAGCGCGTGGCCGTCGCGCTGGGCTCGAAGAACGAGGTCGAGCGCATCGCGGCCTACCACCGCCAGGAATGACGCCCCTCGTCCAGCCGCACACCGCTGAACGCGTTGCGGCTGACCGGTCCCCCGAGGGGACAGCGATGCTTGCGGCATCGAGCCGCAAGCACATCGCCAGACGGGCCGGCTCGGGAGCGGCCCAGCGCTCGGCCCGGAAGACACCAATCAAGGGRTCGGCTGGTCCATCCAGCCGGTGATCAGCCCCACGGCCTCGGCCTCCATGCCGATGAAGCCGTGCCAATGCAAGGCCTCGCAGGCGTCGCCCGTCGGGTCGGCACCGCCGTCCACCATCACCAGTTTCTTCACCGGCGTGGCCGTCAGGCCCTTCAGGATGTAGCTCACGTCGCGCGGCAGCGTCTGCCGGCACTGGTCTTTCGCATGGTGCAGCACCAGCACCGGCACGCGGATGGCGGCGAGGTCCTGGCGCGGCACGGCGCCCGTCTTGTCCCAGGCAACGATGCTGGACGTCAGCACCAGGCCCGCGATGTCGCCCTGCAAGCGGATGGCCGCAGCCGTCGCCGAAACCGTGCCCCGGCTGGTGCCGACCAGCCAGACCGGCAGCGCCGACTTCTTCCTGACCGCCGCCAGCACCTCGCGGATGTCGGTCATGTGGGCGTCCGATAGGCGCTCTGCGTAGCCCAGATCGGGCGTGTCGCTCGGCTTGCCGAAGATCGCGACGTTGTAGCCGCGCGCGACGAACTCGCCAGCCGAGCGCACCAGGAAATTGCGGCTCGTCGGCCGCCCCGCCTCGACGCGCCCGAAGCCCCCAATGCCGCCGGGAAACAGCAGCACCGTCGCCTTGGCCCGTTCGGCTGGTTGGGCGGCCTGCCAGAACACCGGTGTCACGACGCCCTCGCGGGTAGCAACGTCAAAGCGCCCGTCCTCGCTCCGGGCCGTCGCCGCAGCGACCAGCATTCCCACGCACAACAGCAGCTTCCGGACCTTTTTCATGCGGCGGAGTTTGCTTGCTGCCGCTTGAAAAGCAAGCCAATCTTGGCGGCTGCCTGCAGTTGAGCTATGATCCTGGGCTTCGCTGATTCCAACAACTCCAATAAAAGGAACTGCGTGAGGCCGGCATAGCTCAGTTGGTAGAGCAGCGCATTCGTAATGCGAAGGTCGGGGGTTCGACTCCTCTTGCCGGCACCAGAATTTCCAAATTAAATCAAGGGCTTGGCTGCGGTCAAGCCCTTTGTTTTTGGGCGCCGTGGGCACAGCTTGGGCACATGTGCCCCCAACCTGTGCCATAGCCACCGCGACCTAAATCGGGCCGCAGCTACGAATGCGTCAGGGGAGCGCCCGGGTTGGCTGGAGGTGGGGCATCCAGGCGCGGCTGGCAGCTCTGGAGATCTGCGAGGGATCGAACGCTGGGAACAGAGATAAGCCTGCCGCCGATGGCTGAAATGGTCTGGACCGCAGCTGGGCCCGGGTAGCGTCTCGGCAACCGGATACGGGTGATCCTGCCAGTGCCGCCGGCGTACTCGACCGCCATGCTGCCTCCCAGCAGGCTGCACAGCCGTTTGACGATGGACAGGCCAATGCCTTCGCCGGAGCTTGAACCCGGGGCGCTCCGGGTGCTCGATGTCTGAAGAAGCTTCGTCAGGTCGTTGCCACCCCAGCTGACCTCAGCGCCACCGACTTCGAAGTACCAATCGCTCGCCTCCGCCGCTTCACAAGGACCGCAGGTCAACCTGACGCCGTCGCCGTGCGTGTACTGGATGGCATTGAGCAAGAGGTTTTGCGCGATGCGTGTCACCATCAGCGGGTCGCTGTCGGCAATGAGGCTCCTGGGGCCGCAGAATTCGAGCTGAATGCCCCGTGAGCGCGCCAACACCTGGAGGTTGCCGCACGTCGTGTCGAGCGTCGTGGCAATGTCGAAGGTGCGAACGACAGGCCGTTCCTTCTTCGCGTCGAGGCGGGCAAGATCGGCCACGCCATCCAGCAAATCACCCAGGCCGACAACGTTGCGATTCAGCAGGGCCACGAGTTGAGAGCGGCGTGGCTCGCTGCAGGGTTGCTGCAGCAAGGCGGTGACGTTCGTGACCACGCCGAGTTTCCCGCGCAGATCATGAACGGCTTGCCGCCATAGCTCGCGGGCAAGTTCGACGGTGTCGAGCTCTGCATCGCTGGCAATAGCCCCCCACAAGCTGCGTGAGCTACCGAAGTGACCCGCCGAGGCGGGCAAGATCGCTGCAGCCGCAGGTGGAACTGCCGCGTCAAGGAGTGGGCATTGCGAGTTCATGGCAAGAACCGGAAGCAACGGTCGTGGAAGCATCATTCGGACTCCCACAGGAAGTCCGTGCGGTGCCGCACCTAGAAGTCAGGTCCAGGCGGTCGATGCGGGGCGACGCAAGCCAGCTGCGACGGTTGCACTGGCGAGTGAAGACCACGGTGGAGACGATCACCGGAGGGCCCGACTTGGGGTTCCGTCGTGCAGCGCTCGCTGCGTCCTGCGACTAGCGTGCCGCCTGGCGGGAAAGCACGGTCTGGGCGTGCAACTCGGCTACGCGGGCGTCGATCTCGGCCAGCTCGCCGAGTTGGCCGGCGCTGACGGTATCGCCCAATGCAAATGCCGCCTGCGCGGCGGCGAGATTTTCATGCGCCCTGCGCAACTCGGCCGGCGCATGGGTCGCAATCGCCGGTGTGTTGGCGCGGTGCACGGCCGCTTCGGCCGCCGCCAGCAGCGCGGGCTCCCGCGACGGCGCCATATCGCCCCCGAGCAGCAGTGCGGCAACCGCGGTTGTCAACGCCGCCATCACGAACCAGGCCAGGGGCGGCAGCACAGAAAGACTCCTGCGTGACGACCTCAAGATGCTCTCCTCAAGTTTGAAAACTCGCTCGGTCATGGGCCGGGGTGTCGCCCCAGTCGTGGCCAAGGGCTGGCCCTGCACGGTGAGTTGGGGCAACTCTGGACTGCCCGCAGCGCATGGGTCTGTTCGGTAGAGCACCAACAGCCAACCGCCCATTCGAATGACACAACGAGGCGAAGCCGATCGCTCAGGCATTCTGGGCAGTTTTTCGCACCCGGGCCGGCTGTTGCAATTTGCGGTGCAGCGACTGAGACCAAGCCTCGATAACGCACGCACGGCGCAGCCACCGGGCCGTTAGTCTGGCAGGACTGCAGTACCCCACCCGAACACCATGGACAGCGCCAGCAACACCCCCACACCGGGGTTGCGTCAGAAACTCATTCTCGTGGCCAGTGCCGCCGCCCTGCTGCTGGGCCTGTTCGGCCTGTCGACACTGCATGAGCGCACGGCCAACGAGGTGCAGGCCCGCAAGAACGCCACCGCCCTGGCCTTCGAGAAGGCGCCCGAGCAGTGGCTGGCCAATCCGCGCGAGGCCTCGACGTTCGAGCGCGCCCTGCAGGCCAAGGAGATCGCGGCCGTCGGCGTCGGCGGCGGCCTGGTGCTCTACACCGACCGCGCCGGCCAGCAGTTCAGCACCCGGCTCATCGACTGCGGCCTGGGCTGCAAGAACGAAATCGGTGCACGCCTGGGCGAGCTCAGCGTGGCCCAGGGTTTTGCGCTGACCGATATCGATGTCGACGCACGCACCGGCGGCCAGCGCCTGTTCCAGTCCCTGGAGCGCGCCGGCACCATGCTGGGCCCCATCCTGCTGCTGCTGCTCGTCGCGGCACCGCTGGTCTATCTGCAGATGCGCGGCGGCCTGGGCCAGCGCACCCGCCTGGCCGACAAGCCCAAGACGCGCTTTGACGACGTCATCGGTGCCGACGAGGCCAAGAAGGCCTTGCGCCGCGTAGCCGCCTTCATGAAGGACCCCAAGCAGTACGCGGAAGTGGGCGCCAAGGCGCCGCGCGGCGTGCTGCTCGACGGCCCGCCCGGCACCGGCAAGACGCTGCTGGCCAAGGCCCTGGCCGGTGAATGCGGCGCCAGCTTCATCAGCGTGGACGGCTCCTACTTCAGCTCCATGTTCTATGGCGCCGGCATCGGCAAGGTGAAGGAGCTGTTCAAGAAGGCCCGCGAGGCGGCGCCTTGCATCATCTTCATCGACGAGATCGACGGCATCGGCCGGCGCAGCAGCGGCAACGAAGCCCCGGGCGGCGGCGAGCAGGAGCAGAACCGCATCATCAATCGCCTGCTGGTGGAGATGGATGGTTTCTCCTCGCTGGAGAACGTCGTCATCGTCGGCGCCACCAACCATGTCGACAACGTCGACGAGGCCATGCGCCGCCCCGGCCGCTTCGACCTCATCGTCCGCACGGCCCTACCGACGGTGCCCGAGCGCGAGCAGTTGTTCGGCCTCTACCTCGGCCAGGTCAAGGCGGCCGCCGGCATCGACCTCCCCTCCATCGCCCGGACCGCGGCCGGCATGTCGCCGGCGGACATCGCCAACTGCGTCAACCGCGCCGCCGCCTATGCGGCCGAGGCCGGCGAGGCGCTGGTCAGCCAGGAGCGCGTCTACCAGTCGCTGGAGACCCACCAGCTCGGCGGCGAGGTCAGCAACACCAAGGGCCTCATCACGCCCGAGACGCTGCGCCGCATCGCCTTCCATGAGTCCGGCCACGCGCTGGTGGCCCATGTGCTGGAGGCCGGCAGCGTCGAGCGCGTCAGCATCGAACCGCGCGGCCCGGCCCTGGGCGTGACCTATGTGGCCCGTGCCAACGAAGAGCCGCTGTATGGCGAGCGTGAACTGCGCTCGCGCCTGGCCATGATGCTGGCCGGCCGCGAAGCCGAGCTGATCGCCTTCGGCAATGCCTCCTCCGGCGCCGCCGACGACCTCAAGCGCGCCTCCGAGCTGGCCACCAACATGGTGGGTTCGCTGGGCTTTGGCAAGACCTTCGGCCTGCTCAGCATGGCCGGTGTGCCCAAGGAGCTGATCGGCCCCGATGTGCAGAAATCGCTGCTGGACGAGGCCCGCGCGCTGCTGGAGAGCGCCCAGGCCGAATGCCGGCGCGTGCTGGAAGACAAGCGCGACCGCCTCGACACGCTGACCGAGATGCTGCTCGGCCAGGAGACCGTCAGCGGTGCACCACTGAAGCGGGTGCTGGCCGGTGAAGCTGCCTGATGCTGGGCGCGGCTAAGCCGCGACCATGCCCTGCCGTGATGCCGCGGCACGCCGGGCCGGCGTCAGGCGCCGCTCGCGGGCCTGCCGCCTCTCGGGCGTGAACTGCCAGTCCGCCAACACCGCAGCGATGTCGGGCACCCGGTGCACTTCCACCTCCATCAGGAGGGCCCTGGGAAGGCGTTCGATCACCTTGGCCCCACAAGCAGTGGCCAGGGCGCCGGCCTTGCGCACGGCCTCGCCGTCGGCGGCATGGTTGAAGAAGACATAGCGCTCCATCGCTGCTGGCATGGGACACCCAGTTCAAAGCTGAAGGGACATTCCTGGCAAACCGCGTGCCTGCCCTCCCCGCCGCGGCCCGCAGGCCCGCCAATCCTTCCGCAAACGGATAGAGCTGGCCTCGTCCTTGTCCCTGATCGGATGGTCGACATGCTCGGGCATGAGCATGCGGAAGAGCACGGCGCGCCTGGGGTCCGGATCGGTCGTGCTCATCGCTCGGGTGGCCGGCGCTTGACAGTCTGGCGGCTCTTCCAGAAATCGGCCCAGGGGTCGGCGCGCTGCAGTGACAGGTGGTCGCGCGCCGTCTTCACCGTCCATTGCGCACCGCTCTTCAGCTCGGCCAGTTGCTCCCAGGCCACCGGCATGGAAACACCCAGGCCGGGCCGGGCGCGGGCAGAAAATGCCGCCACCGTGGTCTGGCCTTCGCCATTGCGCAGATAGTCGATGAAGATTTTGCCGACCCGGTTGGCGGGGCCGCTCTTGGCGACAAAGCGCTTCGGAATGGTGCGCGCCATGTGCGCAACAACCGCGCGGGCGAAATCCTTGGCCTGGGCGTCATCGATCTTGGGCTTCAGCGGCACCACCACGTGCAGGCCCTTGCCGCCACTGGTCTTGAGCCAGCTGCGCAGGCCCAGCTCCTCCAGCATCGTGCGCGTCAGCAAGGCCGCCTCCTGCAGATGGGCCCAGGGGACGCCCTCGCCGGGGTCCAGGTCGAAGACGATGCGGTCGGGCTGGTCGATATGCGCGGTGGTGGAGTTCCAGGTGTGGAACTCGACGACGTTCAACTGGGCCGCCGACACCAGTCCTTCGGCCGAGTCGACGACGAGCAGCGGTTCGTGCTCGGGCCAGAGGTCGGCGTCGAGCTGGCGGATGCCAGGCAGGGGCGCGTCGGCATGCTTCTGGAAGAACAGCTGGCCGGCGATGCCGCGCGGTGCCCGCACCAGGGACACAGGCCGGTCGCGCAGATGCGGCAGCAGCCAGTCGGCCACGCTCTCGTAGTAGCGCACCAGGTCGAGCTTGGTCACGCCCGAGGCGGCATCGATGACCCGCTCGGGATGCGACACCTTCACTGCCGGCGCCTGTGAGGCTGTGGCCGGCAGCGCCTGCTCGCGCACGATGGCCTTGGCGGGCTTGTCCTCGCGCAGGCCGCGGAAGCTCGCATGGCGGATATGCCCGTCGGGCGTCCATTCGCCAAAGGCGACCTCGACCACCAGTTTGGCCTTGACCCAGCGCTCCTGGCCGCGCGAGCGGCCGCCGCGCCGGCTGGGCGGCGGCGCCTCGGCAGCGACGGCCGGACGCTTCGTTTCCAACGCCACCAGCTGGCGGTGCATGTCCCGTCCCTGCACCGACGACCAACCGGTGCCGACGGCGCCCGCATGCCGCAACCTCCCCTGCTCATCGTGATAGCCCAGCAGCAGCGCGCCCACCTCGTTGGCCGAGTTGCTGCGATCCGTGAAGCCGAGCACGACGAACTCCTGGCGGCGCTGGCATTTCAGCTTGAGCCAGCTGTCGCTGCGCCGGTTCACATAGGGCGAGTCGGCCCGTTTCAGAATGACGCCTTCCAGGCCGATGCGGCAGGCGGCATCCAGCACCTCGGCCGGAGGGGCTGGAAAGGCATCGCTGAAGCGGATGCGTGGCCCTTCATGGCCCTTCAGCAGGCCCTGCAGCACGGCACGGCGGCTCTGCAGCGGCACGGCGCGCAGGTCGCGGTCGCCGAGGAAGGGCACATCGAAAAGGTAGAAGACGATGTCCTCGTTGCGGGCGCCGTCGATGGCGTCCTGCAGGCGGTTGAAGTCCGGCGCGCCGGCTTCATTGAGCACGACGATCTCGCCGTCCAGCCAGGCGCGGGCGATGCCGAGCTGCTCGACCTCCGTGGCCAGGTGCTTCAGCTTGCCCGTCCAGTCATTGCCATTGCGCGTGATGAGGCGGGCCTTCCCGGCCGACAGGCGCACCAGCATGCGATAGCCGTCGAACTTGTTCTCGACGACCCATTGACCGCCCGGCGGCACGGCGGCGGCCAGCGTCGCCAGTTGCGGCGCCAGCGTCCTGGGCAGGGCGGCCTTAACGGCCTTGGCCAGATCGGGCGCCGACGGTGTTTCGCCGCGGCCCTCGCGCTCCTCAACCAGGCCCAGTGGCGTCTCCACGACGCTGTCCGGCAGGGCCGTCACGACGTCGTACTCGCTGCTCGGTCGCGCCCAGGCGTCGCCCTTCTTCTTCAGCAGCAGCCAGGCTTCCTGCTTGTCGCCCGGCTTGGCGATGCGCACCAGCTCCCACAGCCCGGCCAGCTTTTCGCCATGCAGCTGGAAGATCAGCTTGCCCTGGGCCAGGCCCTCATGCGGGTCGCCGACGGGCGTCCACGCGCCGCGGTCCCAGATGATGACGCGGCCGGCGCCGTAGTGGCCCTTGGGGATCTCGCCTTCGAAGCGGTTGTAGCTGAGCGGGTGGTCCTCCACGCGCACCGCCATGTGCTTGACAGCCGGGTCCAAGCTCGGCCCCTTGGGCACGGCCCAGCTCAGCATGACGCCGTCGAGCTCGAGGCGGAAGTCGTAGTGCAGGCGCGAGGCCCAGTGCTTCTGCACGACGAAGGCCAGGGCCTTGGCCGCCTTGCGGCCGACGCGGCCCTTGGGCTCGGCGGTGGCGCTGAAATCCCGCTTGGCGTTGTAGCGCGCCAGCGGCGCCTCGGCAGGCAGGCCGCTCTTCTTGGGTGAGGAACGCGTGGTGGCCATCGCCATCAGCTTGGCCGCGACGGCGGGGGCTGGATGTCGGACAAGGGCGCAATTCGCGGCGCGCCAGAAAGCTCATAACCGTTCTTGTTTTGATTCGTTTGCCGAAAAACGCCCGACACCTAGCCTTGCTCGGTTTTCGCATGAGATCCGACATGAGCAACTCAGTTCTCGAAGAATCCGAAGTGCTGGCGCAGGCCCGCGAAGCCGCCCTGGCCGCCGCCCTGCCCTTCGCCGGCAGCGTCGCGCCGCGCGATGCCCGGGCCCTGGTCCAGGCCGGCCGGGCCGTCCTCGTCGACGTGCGCAGCACCGAGGAGCGCCACTTCGTCGGCCATGTGCCGGGCAGCCTGCACGTGGCCTGGGCCACCGGCACTTCGCTGAACCGCAATCCGCGCTTTGCCAAGGAGCTGGACGCCAAGGTCGGGCCCAAGTCCGGCAACGAGTTGCCGGTGCTGCTGCTGTGCCGCAGCGGCAAGCGCTCGGCTCTCGCCGCCGAAGCCGCCACCAAGGCGGGGCTCACCCACGTCTTCAATGTGCAGGAAGGCTTCGAGGGCGACAGCGACGACCAGCAGCAGCGCGGCCATTTCAACGGCTGGCGCTTTCACAGCCTGCCGTGGGTGCAGGACTGATGGAGCCGGTTGACGACCTCTCCGGCATCGTCTCCGCGCTGCGCCATGCGCGGCGCCGCTGGCGCGAAGAGCACCGGCGCTGGGATGCTGGCGGCCGCGAGCTGCCGTCGCGTGAGCTGCTGGCCGTCGTCGTGCAGCAACTGGCCGGTGCGCTGTTCCCGATGCGTCTGGGGCCACCCGATCTGCAACCCGAGGGCGAGGACTATTTCGTCGGCCACACGCTGGGCGCGGCGCTTTCCAGGCTGCGCCAGCAGGTGGCACTGGAGCTCGGCCATGACGCGCGGCTGCGCGGCGTCGAGGCGCCGCCCTTCAACAACGCCGCCGAGCGCGTGGCCCGCTTCGCCGCCCGCCTGCCCGCCGTGCGCGAACTGCTCGACAGCGACGTCATCGCCGCCTTCCAGGGCGACCCCGCCGCGCGCAGCGTCGACGAAGTGCTGCTCTGCTACCCGGGCCTGCACGCCCTCATCAGCCACCGCCTCGCCCATGAGCTCTATCTGCTGGGCCTGCCGCTGATCGCGCGCGTCATCTCGGAGCTGGCCCATGCCCAGACCGGCATCGACATCCACCCCGGTGCAACCATAGGCGCGGGCTGCTTCATCGACCACGGCACCGGCGTCGTCATCGGCGAGACGGCCGTGCTGGGCCAGCGCGTGCGCATCTACCAGAACGTCACGCTGGGCGCCAAGAGCATCCCGACCGACGACGCCGGCCACGCCCACAAGGGCCAGCCGCGCCACCCCATCGTCGAGGACGACGTCGTCATCTACGCCGGCGCCACCGTGCTGGGCCGCATCACCATCGGCCGCGGCTCGGTCATCGGCGGCAACGTCTGGCTGACCCGCAGCCTGCCGCCGCAAAGCCGCATCTCCCAAGCGGCCTCGCAGGCCGATCCGAACTCAGCCTTCCAGCCGCTGAGCGCCTGACCCTCTCATCCACCCACCGCCCCCAGGAGCCCTTTTCCCCATGGCTGACACCCCTCAACTCGCGCTCAGCGACACCGCCGCGCGGCAGCTTGCGAATGCGACAAAAACAGTCCCGCAGCTCTCCACCATCACACCGCGCTGGCTGACGCATCTGCTGCAGTGGATCCCGGTCGAGGCCGGCATCTACCGGCTCAACAAGGTGGCCGATCCCGAGGCCGTCAAGGTCGCCTGCGCCAAGCGCGACGAGGCCGAGCTGCCCGTCACCTTCGCCGACTACGACGCGGCACCACGCGAGTACTTCCTGAACGCCGTGGCCACGGTGCTGGACGTGCACACCCGCGTGTCCGACCTCTACAGCAGCCCGCACGACCAGATCAAGGAGCAGCTGCGCATCGTCATCGAGACGATCAAGGAGCGCCAGGAGTCCGAGCTCATCAACAACCCAGACTACGGCCTGCTGGCCAATGTCGCGGACTCGCAGCGCCTGTCCACGCTGACCGGCGCGCCCACGCCCGACGACCTGGACGACCTGCTCGGCAAGGTCTGGAAGGAGCCGGCCTTCTTCCTGACCCACCCGCTGGGCATCGCCGCCTTCGGCCGCGAGTGCACTCGCCGTGGTGTGCCGCCGCCCACCATCAGCCTGTTCGGCAGCCAGTTCCTGACCTGGCGCGGCATCCCGCTGATCCCGAGCGACAAGGTGCCCGTCAACGACGGCAAGACCAGCATCATCCTGCTGCGCGTGGGCGACAAGCGCCAGGGCGTCGTCGGCCTCTACCAGCCGGGCCTGCCGGGCGAACAAGGCCCGGGCCTGTCGGTGCGTTTCATGGGCATCAACCGCAACGCGATCGCCTCCTACCTGATCAGCCTGTATTGCTCGCTGGCGGTGCACAGCGACGATGCGCTGGCCGTGCTCGAAGACGTGGAAGTTGGCAAATACCATGAGTACCCTGACACCTACCGCTGACGTGGTCGAGAGCCCTTTCGACGTCGCGGCGCTGGGCCGGCTGGCCAACGAGCTGTTCGGCAGCCTGAACGCAGGCTCCCTGCCTTCGGCCCAGCCAGTGCAGTCCGCCGGCGGCTTGAACGTGCCCGCCAACCCGCTGCCGCCGGGCCTGCCGAGCGGCCCGCTGCCCCAGTCCACCACCACGCAGTTCGGCGGCTTCGGCGCCGCAGCGCCTGGCCTCAATCTCGCGCCAACCGGCCCGGATCATGTGGCGGCACTGCTGCGCCCGTCGCCCGCCCGAGCGCCTCATGCGCAGGCCGGCAACGGCGTGCCCGATGTGCTGTTGACCAGCGTGCCCGGCATCGACGGCCGCGCCGGCAGCCAGTTGCTCGGTGTGCCGCAACAGATCTCGCCGCCGCAACGCGAAGCCGTGCCTTCGGGCTACTACTTCGTCGAGCCGGCCAGCGTGTCGTCGCAACAGCCTTCTCTGTATGTGCTGGACCTGCAGCGCCACCCGGGAGCGCATGGCCATCACGCGGGTGAGTTGCCCAACAAGCATGCGCTTCAAGGCCAGCGCCTGCCCTTCGACGTCAACGCCATCCGGCGCGACTTCCCCATCCTGCAGGAGCGCGTCAACGGCAAGCAGCTGGTGTGGTTCGACAACGCGGCCACGACACAGAAGCCCAAGGTCGTCATCGACCGGCTGAGCTACTTCTACGAGCACGAGAACAGCAACATCCACCGCGCCGCCCACACGCTGGCCGCGCGCGCGACCGACGCCTACGAAGGCGCCCGCAAGACGGTGGCCCGGTTCGTCAACGCGCGCTCGGCCGACGAGGTCATCTTCGTGCGCGGCGCCACCGAGGCCATCAACCTGGTGGCCAACACCTGGGGCGAGCAGAACATCGGTGCCGGTGACGAAATCGTCGTCTCCCACCTGGAGCACCACGCCAACATCGTGCCCTGGCAGCAGCTCGCTGCTCGCAAGGGTGCGCATCTGCGCGTCATCCCGGTGGACGACACCGGCCAGGTCATCCTGGCCGAGGCACAGAAGCTCATAGCCAGCCCGCGCGCCAAGCTGCTCGCCGTGACCCAGGTCAGCAATGCCCTCGGCACCGTCGTGCCGGTGCAGGAGCTGGTCGGCATCGCGCAGCGCCAGGGCGTGACGACGCTGGTGGACGGCGCGCAGTCGGTCTCCCACCTCGCCGTGGACGTGCAGGCCCTCGGCTGCGACTTCTTCATCTTCAGCGGCCACAAGATCTTCGGCCCCACCGGCATCGGTGCGGTCGTCGGCCGCAAAGAGGTGCTGGACGCCATTCCGCCCTGGCAGGGTGGCGGCAACATGATTGCCGATGTGAGCTTCGAGCGCACGGTGTTCCAGCCGGCACCGGCGAAGTTCGATGCCGGCACCGGCAACATCGCCGACGCCGCGGGGCTGGGCGCGGCGCTGGATTACGTGTCGCGTATCGGTCTGCACCACATCGCCCGCTACGAGCACGACCTGCTCGCCTATGCGACCGAAGCCATACACCCCATCCCGGGCGTGCGACTCATCGGCACGGCGGCCGACAAGGCCAGCGTGCTGAGCTTCGTGCTCGCCGGCCACGAGACGGCGGCGGTGGGCAAGGCGCTGGCGGAGCAAGGCATCGCGGTGCGCTCCGGCCACCACTGCGCCCAGCCCATCCTGCGCCGCTTCGGCGTCGAGGCCACGGTGAGGCCATCGTTCGCGTTCTACAACAGCTGCGACGAGATCGACCACTTCGTGTCGGTCGTGCGCCGCCTGGCGAGGGCCTGAACGGCGCTATTTGCGCGCCCGCGCCCGCTTGGGTGCGGCGGCTTCGGGCTCGGCCGCGTCGCGCCGGGCGGCCGTCTTGCGTGTCGGCAGCGGCGTGACCTTGGCCGAGGCCGCCTTGCTGCCCGCTTTGGCGCCTGCCTTGGCGGCCGGCTTGCCGCCCAGGCTGGCGCGCAGGGCCTCCATCAGGTCGATGACCTGGCCGCCGCCCGTCGGCCCGTGCTCCTCGCGGGAAGAGGCGACGATCTTCCTGCCCTTGACCTTCTCCTCGATGGCGGCGAGCACCCTCTCCTTCTCCTCGTCGCGGAACTGCTCGGGGTCGAAGCTGTCGGCGGCAATCTGGTCGACCAGTTGCAGGGCCAGCTGCAGCTCGGTTTTGGAGACCGCGGCCTTGGGAATTTCCAACGCCGCCAGCGACCTCACCTCGGCCGAGTAGCGCAGCTGCTGCAGGATCAACCCGTCCTCGTTGGCCCGCACCTGCGCCACGTATTGCTTGGCCTTCCAGGGCCACTTGGCCAGCGCGCAGCGGCCCGACTGACGCAGCGCCTCGGCGAGCAGGGCATAGGGCTTTTCACCGCGCTTGTCGGGCGCGAGCAGATAGCTCTTGTCGTAGTACAGCGGGTCGATGGAGGCCAGCGGCACGAAGTTGACGATCTCGATGACGTGGCTGCTGCCCTCTTCCAGCTCCTTGAGCTCCTCAGGCGTGAACAGCACGAACTGGTTGTCCTCTACCTCATAGCCCTTGACCATGTCCTTGCGCTCGACCACCTTTTGGGTGCGCTCGTTGATGTATTGCTGCTTCAGCCGTGAGCCGTCCTTGTCCAGCAGGTTGAAACGGATGTCCGCACCGCTCTCGGTCGCCGAATACAGCCGCACGGGCACGTTGACCAGGCCGAAGCTCAGGGTCAGGGAGGCGATGGAGCGGGCAGAGGTGGCCATGGGATCTCCTGTCTTGCTCACACGCTAGCCCCGCGCCGTTCCGGGGCTCAGGGGACGGCGCCCCATCGGGCTGTAGGACGCTGGCGGGCACGCCGATTGCCTGGAGCCGGTCTGGCACTCCCGCCCTGCCCGAACGAGCCCATGAGCTTCAGCGCCTCTTTCGACCCCATCGCTTCATCCAGCCTGCTGACCATGCGCGAGCTGCCCCGGCCTGCCGCGCGCCCGCGCCTGCGTGCCGGCCTCTTCATCGACAAGGACGGCACCCTGGTCGAGGACGCGCCCTTCAACACCGACCCGCTGCTGCTGCGCTTCGTGCCCGGTGCCGGCGCGGCGCTGGCGCGGCTGCAGGCTGCAGGGCTGGCCCTGGTCATCGTGACCAACCAGAGCGGGCTGGCGCATGGCCGCTTCACGCGCGCCGAGTTCGCCCGCCTGCAGCAGGTGCTGCTGCAACGCCTGCAGCAGGAATTCGGCGTCCGCATCGACGGCGTCGAGGTCTGCCCCCACGCGCCCGACGACGAGGGACGCCCCGCCTGCCTGTGCCGCAAGCCGGCGCCCGGCATGCTGGTGCGCGCCGCGCACCGCCACCACCTGGACCTGGCGCGCTGCTGGATGGTGGGCGACACGCTGGACGACGTCGAGGCCGGCCACCGCGCGGGCGCCCAGGGCCTGCTGTTCGACAGCGGCAGCGAGACCGCCTGGCGCCGCTCACCCCTGCGTCAGCCCGACGCGCGCTTCTTCGACTGGCCGACGCTGGCCGACTATGTCGAGAAGCTCGCCGGCGCCGAAGCGACGACGTCGGCAGCGCAGCCCCTGCACATCACGGCTCCGCGGGCGGTGCCTGCCCAAGCTCAGCTTCAGATCGGCTGAACGGGCGGCAAGACGCGCGCAGCTTGCCGATCTGCCGGGCCAGCATGGCGAGCGGCAACCCTCATTGATCGATCAGGGGCGCCCGATAGCGCGAAAAAGCGCCGCCGGACCCTGAGGCCCGGCGGCGCGGCACTGGCGCAGGGGCGTCAGATCTTGCGGTTGTCGCGCGCTTCCTTGACGGCCTCGCGCACATCACCCACGGCCTTCTGGGCCTTGCCTTCGACCTGGGTCGCGGCACCCTTGACCTGCTGCTCGGTGCTGCCGATGGCCTCACCCAACTTGCGCTGCGCCTTGCCGGCGACATCCTTGACGCTGCCCTTGATCTGGTCGCTGTTCATGAGGTACTCCTTTGCTGTAGCCCTTGTGGCGGCTTGCCTAGGGACTGGCGTCAGACTAACGAGTCAGCCGTTCTGACTGCGCCAGCCCGCGCCCTGTCTGGCGGTKGGCCCCCTCCTACGCCGCCTTGGCTGGCCGGGCGCCTGCCGCTCTTCCTACGCAGGTGTCGGGCCTCGTCCGCTACGTGCGGGGCCCCGTGGCAGTCATGCTTGCCTTACCCCCACCTCACAAGGAGATCACCATGGGCAAATACCTTCTCGCCTGGCTGCTCGGCGTTCCGGGCATCGTGTTGCTGCTGGTCTATCTCTTCTTCCACTGAACCCCTCCAAACGCAAAGGGCCCGGCACTGCCGGGCCCTTTGCTTTTGCGGCGCCTCAGAGTCGGCCGCGCCCCAGCCGTGGCAGCAAGGTCAAGGCGAACAGTGCCGCGACACCGACGAGCACATAGACCGTGCGCGACAGCAGCGTCATGCGGCCGAACAGGGCGGCGATGAAGTCCAGGTTGAACAGCCCCACCAGCGCCCAGTTGAGGCCGCCGATGATGAGCAGCACCAGGGCCACGGTGGCGGCCGCGCGGGCCGTGGGGCGGCCGGTCACGGCGGCCGCGGATGTCGTGTCGGATGTGTCCATGGACGCTGCGCGGCATGCGGCATGCCCGGCGGGCACCCGGCTTGCCGTTCATGGTCATGACTTCGCGCATGAACACGGGGCCTTTTTCCCTGCTGCTGGCGCTGGCCTTGGCGGGCTGCGGCGAGACCACCCGCTTGCCGGACGGCGCCGACGTCGGCCCTCGGCCCACGCTGGTCGAACCGGTCCACACCCTGGTGCCGACGGCCCATGTCGCCGCGACCCGCCCCTGGCTGGCCGGCGAGGCGCCGGTTGCCGCGGCGGGCCTGCAGGCCCAGGCCTTCGCCAGCGGCCTGGAACACCCGCGTTGGCTGCATGTGCTGCCCAACGGTGACGTGCTCGTCGCCGAGACCAATGCGCCGCCGCGCCCCGACGAAGGCAAGGGCGTCAAGGGCTGGGTCATGAAGAAGCTGATGGCCAAGGCCGGTTCGGCCACGCCCAGTGCGAATCGCATCACGTTGCTGCGCGACGCCGACGGCGACGGCCGCGCCGAGGTGAGGACCGTCTTCCTGCACGACCTGAACTCGCCCTTCGGCATGGCCCTGGTGGGCGACCGCTTCTATGTCGCCAACACCGACGCCGTCTGGGAGTACGCCTACGCGCCCGGCCAGACCGCGCTGGCGGGCCCGGGCCGCAAGCTCACCGACCTGCCGGCCGGCCCACGCAACCACCACTGGACCAAGAGCCTCATCGCCAGCCCCGACGGCAGCAAGCTCTACGCCACGGTGGGCTCCAACAGCAACGTGGCCGAGAACGGCATGGCGGCCGAGGAAGGGCGTGCGGCGATCTGGGAGATCGACCGCGCCAGCGGCACCAAGCGCCTGTTCGCCACCGGCCTGCGCAATCCCAACGGCATGGCCTGGATGACACCCACCGGCGGCACGCCCGTGCTGTGGACGGTGGCCAATGAACGCGACGAGATCGGCAGCGACCTGGTGCCCGACTACCTGACTTCGGTGCGCGACGGCGGCTTCTACGGCTGGCCCTACAGCTGGTACGGCCAGCATGTGGACGAGCGCGCGCAACCGCAGCGGCCGGACCTGGTGACACGCGCCATCRCACCCGACTACGCGCTGGGGGCCCATGTCGCCGCCCTCGGCCTGGCTGCAGCAGGCGCCAGCCCCCTGCCCAGGCTGCTCCCCGGTGGCGGCTCGGAGGGCGTCTTCATCGGCATGCACGGCTCGTGGAACCGCAAGCCCTTCTCGGGCTACAAGGTCGTCTACATCGGCTTTGCCGCTGGCCGGCCCCAGGGCCTGCCCATCGACGTGCTGACAGGCTTCCTCAGCCCCGAGGGCGAAGCCCGCGGCCGACCGGTGGGCGTGGCCATCGATGCGCGTGGCGCCCTGCTGGTGGCCGACGACGTCGGCAACACCATCTGGCGCGTGACGCCGCGCTAAGCCACCCGCCGGCGCCGGTCCACCGCCTCGATCTTCAGCATCTGGCGGTATTTGGTGACGGTGCGACGCGCCACGACCAAGCCCTGCTGGGCCAGCTGGCGCGTGATCTCGGCATCGGACAGCGGCGTGTCCGGGCTCTCGGCCTCGATGATGTCCTTGATGAGGCCGCGGATGGCCGTGCCCGAGCAGGCGCTGCCGTTGGCGCTGATCATGGCGCGGCTGAAGAAGTATTTCAGCTCGAGAACGCCGACCGGCGTGGCCATGTATTTGTTGTTGGTCACCCGCGAGACGGTGCTCTCGTGGATGCCCACTTCCTCGGCGATCTCCTTCAGGCCCAGCGGTTTCATGGCCATCGCGCCGTAGTCGAGGAAGTTGTGCTGGCGCTTCACGATGGCCTCGGCCACGTCCAGGATGGTCGAGAAGCGCTGCTCGACATTGCGCAGCGTCCAGCGCGCCTCCTGCAGATGCGCCCCCATCTCGGCGTTCGCCGCCGTGCGATGGCGCTGGAACAGGTTGGCGTAGACCTGGTTCAACCTCACCTTGGGCACGATGGCCGGGTTGAGCTGCACCGTCCAGCGGTCGCGCACCTTCCTGACGATGACGTCCGGCACCACATAGGCGACGTGCGAGGAACCGAAACGCCAGCCCGGCCGCGGGTCCAGCCGGCGGATGCGGTCGCAGACGGCTTCGACGCGCGCCGGCGACTCGCCCAGTTGCCGGGCCAGCGTGGCGACGTCGCGCGCGGCCAGCGCAGGCAGGTGGTCGCTGACGATGGCCTGGGCCAGGGCGCGCGTGTCGGGGCAGTCGATGGCGGGCAGCTGCAGCAGCAGGCATTCGCCGACGTCCCGCGCGGCCACGCCGGCCGGGTCGAGCGACTGCACGAGCTTGAGCGCGAACTGCATCTCCTGCAAATCGGGCAGCGGATCCTGCGCGGCGACGACGATCAGTTCCTCCAGCGGCGTGCGCAGATAGCCGTCGTCGTCCAGCGACTCGACGATGGTGCGCGCCAGCGCGAGGTCGCGCCCGGACAGCGGCAGCACGTTCAGCTGGCCATGCAGATGCGTCGTCAGCGAGGTCTCGACGGCCATCATGTCCAGGGCGCTGAGATCGCCGTCCTCGGCACGACGCTGGCCGGCACTGTCGACGGCCCACAGGTCGCGGTCGCCACCATCGTCGGGCGCACCGGCACCGTCGCCGTCCGCCATCGGCGCATCCGCCTCGACGACGCCATCGGCCGACACCGCCTCCATCATGCCGAGCGGGCCGGGTTCGGCGCCGTCGGCGGCCTCGGTGGCTTGCCCGCCCTCCTCGCCTTCACCGCCCTCGCCCTCCTCGGCCTCGAGGAAGGGATTGCGGCCCAGGGTGTCACGCAGCATGGCCGCGAAATCCAGCGAAGACATCTGCAGCAGGCGCACGGCGTGCTGCAGTCGGGGCGACAGGGTCTGGGTTTGCCGGTGGTCGGCACGGAGGTCCAGGGAGGGCACGGGGGTTCCTCTTGCGGGTCTTGCAGGGTCAGGGGCCGGCCGCATCGCTGCAGCGCTGAACCCTTCCAACGCAACGTCCATGCCGGATTCGCGCTGGCGTCGCGTCCGGACACAAAATCGACTTTCTCCTTGCGCAACAAGGATTTGGGCACGCACCTCCACATCGTGGCGGCGTCAGGCTGGCCCCCACCTTGCAGGATTTACCGATCGCCCGGGCGCGGACCGGCTAATTGCGGTAAAGCCTGCCGTCGCGCAGCGCCGCGACGGGGCCGGCCCGGGCCCGCCCAACCAGCCCGGGCACACCGGTTGCCGTGAAGTCGCGCGAGTCCCCCTCGCGCAAAGGAGAAGGCATGAAGAAGATCCTGATCGCTTCGATGGTGGCTCTCGCCACGCTTGCGGGCACCGGCTGCGCCGTTACCAGCGGCCAGAGCACCGTGGGCCAGTATGTCGACGACGCCACCATCGCCACACGCGTCAAGGCGCGCTTTGCCGAAGACAGCCAGGTCAGCGCGATGCGCATCCAGGTCGAGACGCTCAAGGGCACGGTGCAGCTCGCCGGCTTCGCCACCTCGCAGGCCGAGAAGGACCGTGCCGGCCAGCTGGCCCGCAGCACGCCCGACGTGAAGGAGGTGCGCAACAACATCATCGTGAAGGTCCCCACGAACTGAAGTGAACCGCCCGCCGCAGGCGGGCACGCCGTTTGCCATCCGGCTCGCACAAGAGACATTCCGCGGGCCGGGGCCGGGCCGCGGTGCTTTGGCTGATAGGGTTGCTATGGTTGCGTTGATGCGATCGGTCCCGGCTTTCCTGCGGGGCCTGGCACACCCGCGATTCGCCATGCCGGTCACCATCCGTTCACGTCTGCTGCTGCTTGTCCTGTCCGTGCTGCTGCCTGGCATGCTGGGCGTGGCGTGGCTGGTCGCCAGTACCTACGAAGCCGAGCGCGACGCGCACCAGCGCAATTTGCGCGACACGGCGCGCGCCCTGTCCATGCTGGTCGATGGCGAGTTGTCGCGCCGCGCGGCCATCGCCCACGTGCTCGCGCAGTCACCGGCGCTGGACAGCGCCGGGCCGCTCGACGAGGAACAGCGCCTGGGCTTCGAGAGTCTGGCCCGGCGCGCCATGCAGGGGCTGGACGGCTGGGTCGAATTGAGGGCACCGGGCAAGCTGCTGCTCAGCACCCGCCTGCCGGCGGGGGGCGGCAGCGAGGCGCCCGGACCTGAAAACCTCAGCGCCAGCCCCGTCATGCTGCCCCTTCAGCCCGCGATGACGAACGCAGCGCCTGAGCTGCAGGAGCCTCACGCGTCATGGGTCGAGCCCGTGACGCGCAACGGCACACTGCTCTACAACCTCGTCGTCACCGTGCGGCCCTCGGAGCTTCAGAGAATCGTGCAGGCCCAGGCGCCGCATCCGGGCTGGATCGGCTCGGTGCTGGACAACTCCGGCCAACTCGTCGCCCGCCTGCCTGGCGGCACTCGCTACGTGGGCCGCAGGGCAAGCCCCGACATCCTCGCCCACATGGCCGCGGCCCGCGAAGGTGCCTTTGAATCGGTCTCTCTGGACGGCGTGCCGACGGCGGGTTACTTCAGCACCTCGCCGCTGGGCTGGAGCTATGTCAGCGCGATGCCGCGTGAGGATTTCGGCGGCCGCATGCCCCAGGCGGTGCTGCGGGTCGCCATCGGCACGCTGGTGCTGCTGGCGCTGGCCATGGTGGGCGCGGTGTGGGTGTCGCGCCGCATCGAGCGGCCGCTGCGCGCGCTGAAGCGCCAGGCCGAGGCCCTGCAGGCCGGCCTGCCGGTGCAGGCCCAGCCCACCGGCATGGTCGAGTGCGATGAGGTGGCCGACGCCCTTGTCACCGCCGGCCGCAGCATGGCCAGCGCGCGCGCCGAGCTCGAGCACAGCGTGGCCCAGGCCGTCGAGCGCACGCGGCTGGCGGAGCAGCGCGGTGCGCAGAGCCAACGCGTCGTCGCGCTGGGCCGGCTCACCGGCGGCGTGGCGCATGAGTTCAACAATCTGCTGGGCGTCATCAGCAACAGCATGCATCTGATGCAGCGCCACCCCAGCGCCGCCGAACTGCAGGGCCCACTGAGCGCCACGCAGCGCTTGGTCGACAAGGGCAGCCAGCTGACCCAGCACCTGCTGCGCTTCGCCGGCCGTCGCCCGGTGCGGGTGCAGACGCTGTCGCTCGCCAGCTACCTGCCCGAGGTGCAGGAGCTGATGCGCAGCGTGCTGGGCCGGCGCATCGAGATCCAGGTGCAGGTGTCAGCGCATGTCTGGCCGGTGCGCGTGGACACCAATGAACTGGACCTGGCCCTCGTCAACCTGGCCCTGAACGCCCACGACGCCATGCCGGCGGGCGGCCAGCTGAGGCTGGGAGCACGCAATGCCGAGGCCGCCGACAAAGAGGGCCTGCCGAACCTGGCTCCGGGCAACTATGTGCTGCTGACCGTCGGCGACGACGGCATGGGTCTGGACCCGGCGCTGGTCGAGCACGCCTTCGAGCCCTTCTTCACGACCAAGGGCGTCGGCCAGGGCACCGGCCTGGGGCTCAGCCAGGTCCATGGTTTCGCGACGCAGGCCGGCGGCACCGCGCGCCTGGCCAGCACGCCGGGCGTGGGCACCACCGTGTCACTGCTGCTGCCGGTGGCGGCCAGCGACGAGGACCGCCCCACGCCTGCTGTTGCCGATGCCGCCCCGCAAAGCATCGCCGGCGCCACCCTGCTGCTCGTCGAGGACGACGAAGCCCTGGGCGATGTGACCGCCGCCCTGCTGATGGCCCACGGCGCCAAGGTGCTGCGCGCCCACGACGTGGGCACCGCGTTGCGCGTGCTGGACAGCGGTGCGCAGCCCGACATCGTGCTCAGCGACGTCGTCATGCCGGGGCCGCTGGATGGCGTCGCGTTGGCCCGGCAGCTGCGTGAGCAGCGCCCCGGCCTGCCGGTGGTGCTGATCAGCGGCTTCAGCAACACGGCCATCGCTGACGGCGAGTTCGTGCAGCTGCGCAAGCCCTGCGCCCCTGCCGAACTGCTGGCCGCCTTGCAGGCCGCCCTGGCGGCGGCACGCGCCGGCGGCCCGGCCGTGAACCCGCCGTAACAGGGCGGGCACGCCACCTGCCCCCAAGCGGGCTGGACGCACGGTGCGGCTGCGGCACGCCGGCGCCTTCATCGACCCGCGAAAGGACAATGCCATGAGCAACGACGACATCATCGACACGCTGAACGATCTCATTGAAACCTGCAAGGATGGCGAGTACGGCTTCCACGCTTCGGCGGAATACCTGAAGGATCCGTCCATCAAGCAATCCTTCGAACGCCGCGCCGAGGAATGCCGCCAGGCCGCCGCCGAGCTGCAATCCAGCGTCGTGCGCCTGGGTGGCAAGGCCGAGGACAGCGGCACGGCCGCCGGCGCCATGCACCGCGGCTGGGTGGCCGTCAAGGGCACGCTGGCCGGCTACACCGACAAGGCCATCCTCGAGGAAACCGAGCGCGGTGAGGACAGCGCCATGAAGGCCTACCGCGAGGCCCTCGAGCAGGCGCTGCCGCCCGATGTGCGTTCGGTCGTCGAGCGGCAGTACGAGGGCGTGAAGCGCAACCACCTGCAGGTGCGCACGCTGCGCGACCAGGCCCGCGCCGCCGTCTGACCGCGCGACGCCCCGCCCCGGCCGCGGCTAGCTGCGGCCGGGGCGATGTCCGGCTGGATCGGGGGCGATCTGCTCGTCTTCCCGGTCCTCTTCTTCATCCGCTTCATCCTCTTCATCCTCACTGAGCGGCGCCTCATCGACGGCGCCGAGCAGCGCATCGACGTCATCGGCATCGCCAGGCGTCAAGACGCGGTCCACACCGATGTCGGCGCCATCGCGCACACCGGTCTCGCCTTCGCCGGCGGCCAGTGATTCGCCCAGCGGCAGCGGTGCCATCTGATCGTCGCGCAGGGCCACGTCCACCGGCAGGCCCGGGTCGGTGCCATCGTCGTCGCCATCCAGGCCGCTGACGTCGCTGCCACTGTCCGAGCTGTCGCCCGGGCCGAGGCTGGCCTTGTCCCGGCCGGCGGGCTCGGCCGCAGCGGAATCAATACCGAGCAAGCTGCTGCGTGCCATAAGAATCTCCTGGTCGAAGCGGGACAACCCCGCCAGGATTGACGGCAAGCCATGTGCCGCCGGCTTTGGCGCCCAGGTTGTCCAAGGCGGGCCTTGGACGCGGGCCTGCATTTCAATCGGGCCCGAAGAAGCGCAGCCTGTCGACGGCGAAACCGCGGTCACGCGCGATCTGCACCAGGGCCTGGCGGCGCTCGGCTGCCAGCCCGGGCCGGCGCGACAGCAGCCACAGCGAGTCGCGATCGGCGCTGCCGATCAGCGCCTCGTCGTAGCCCTCGTCCACATGCAGCACGGTGCGTTCTATCCAGGCCCAGGGCAGGAATTGYAGGGCTTCCGGCCAATGGCTGAAGCGCAGCCGCGCGCCCTGGCTGGCCGGCACCGCTTTGACCCTTGCCTCGCTGCCATGCGTGCCGCCGGCGTCGATGCGGCGCTGCAGCAGGTCGAACTGGCCATCGTCGCGTGGCAGCAGGCCGAGTTCAGGGGGCTGCAGCGCCGGGGCCTGCAGCGGCGCCGGCAACTCGCCGACGAGGAACCAGCGGCCGGAAAGCCGCGTCAGGTCGACCTCGGCCGCTGCCGTCAGTGGCTTGGCGCGGCGAGTCCCCAGCAGGCCTTCGACCAGCGGCAGGCCCAGCGTCACGACGCTGCTGGCCGTGGTCGGACTGACGCGGTTGCGCCAGTTTTCCGGCAACAGCGGCCAGGCCAGGCCCAGCAGTCGCACCCAGGAGAGGTCGGGCAGCACGCCGGCCAGGATCCACGGCGCGGAAGCGGCACGAGGTCGCCGTCGCAGCGACAGCAGTGCCGCGACGCCGAGCAACACCGCGCCGGCCGGCAGCAGCAGCTTGGCGGGTTGCAGGGTCTGGCGCAACCGGTCGGCAAGGTCGTGAGCGCCCGCGCCCAGCCGGGCCTCGCGCGCCATCAGCCGCTTCTCGACGTCCAGGATGCGTGCATCGATATCGGGCTCAGGCAGCGGCGCGTTCATCGGTGTCCTCGCGGGGTGGCGGTTCGGGCGCCAGCATCAGATGGCGTTGCGTGACGGGCAGGCCCAGCCTGGGCAGCAGCTTGCGCACGCGCTGCAGCGCCAGCAGGATGGCCAGCCCGTTGACGGCGATGGCGATCAGCAGGGCGGCCTCCAGGGGCAGGCCGGCCCGCATCAGCAGGCGGATGACGCCGGCCCACAGCACCAGCCAGGCCGTCACGCCGAGGATGGCCACGGCCACCATCAGCGCGACGATCTGGGCCAGGGCCCGGGCCGCGCGTTGCAGCTCCAGCGACAGCAGCTCGACGCGGTCGCTGACCAGGCCGGGCAGCTCGCGCCAAAGCGACTGCAGTTGATCCCGCAGTGGCTTGTCTTGCAGCGGGTCGGCCAAGGCCGCCTCAGCGCGCCAGACGGGCCACGAGCACGCCGACGGCCAGGGCCGTCGCGAGAGCGGCCAGCGGGTGCTCGCGCACCGTGCTGCGCAGGCTCTCGGCCCACTCATCGCCGATCTCGCGGACATCGCTGGCGCGCTGGCTCAGCGATTCACCGGCCGCCTGCACGCCTTCCTGCAGGCGCTGCACGGCGGGTGCGGCCGTCCCGGCCACGCGATCGATGGCGCTGTGAGCGCCCTGAACGACGCGGTTCAGCACGTCGTGGCCGACGGCTGCACCCTTGTCGACGGCGTCACCCGCCTTGGCCGCGGTGTCGTTGATGGCGGTAGCGACGGGCGCGGGCGTGGCGGGAGAGGCCGAAGAGGTGGGGAAGGGAGTATTCGCAGTGGTGGTCATGGTGGTCCTTGGGTGAAAGAAAGGTGAACGGGAAGGGTCAGCGCGTGGTGCCGCGCTGGATGAGATTGACGATGGCCAACAGCACGATCGCGCCGAGCAGGGAAACCACGAGGGAGCCCATGCTGAGCATGCCGTCGTTGATGGTGGCAACACCCACCATGGGCGAGATCAGCCAGCCGCCGATGGCCGCGCCGACGATGCCGACCAGCACATTGAGGACGACGCCCTGCTCGCCGTCGGTGCGCATCAGCAAGCTGGCGACCCATCCGATGAGGCCACCGGCAATGAGCCAGATGATCAGATTCATGAAGTACTCCTTGGCCGCGGCGCAGCGCCGCCGCCGCAACAGGCAAATGGGGTGCCGTGCGCCGGTGGCGGCAGAACTTGCCGCATTGCTTGCGGGTCAGATCGCACCGACGCTGCCGGTGACGGGCAGCACGATGCCGGTGATGTAGCCGGCACAGACCGGCGAGGCGAGGAAAACATAGGCCGGCGACAGCTCCTCGGGCTGGGCCGCTCGCTTCATGTCGGTCTGCTTGCCGAATTCGGCGACCTTCTCGGCGGGTGCGTCGGCCGGGTTCAACGGCGTCCAGACCGGCCCCGGCGCCACCGCGTTGACACGGATGCCGCGCTCCAGCAGGTTGCTGGCCAGCGATTTGGTCAGCGCATGGATGGCGCCCTTGGTGGCCGAGTAGTCGAGCAGCCGGGCACTGCCCTTGAGGCCGGTCACCGATCCCGTGTTGATGACGGAGGCGCCCTTTTTCAGATGGGGCAGGACGGCGCGCGCCATACGCAGATAGCCGCCGATGTTGGTGTCCAGCGTCTCGCGAATGCGTTCGTCGTCGAGATCCTCGAGCGAGGCCGCATGCTCCTGGAAGGCGGCGTTATTGACGAGCACGTCGATCTTGCCGAAGCGGGCGATGACCTGGGCCACGGCGCTGTCGCACCAGGCGCTGCTCTTCACGTCGCCCTGCAGCAGCAGGCATTGGCGGCCCTCGGCTTCGATGCAGCGGCGCGTCTCCTCGGCGTCTTCGGTGGAGGAGTGATAGGCCACGGCCACATCGGCCCCCTCACGCGCGAACAGCACGGCCACGGCACGGCCGATGCCGGAGTCGGCGCCGGTGATGAGGGCGACGAAATCCTGCAGCTTGGCGCTGCCGCGGTAGTCGGGCGCCAGAAAGCGCGGCGCCAGCTCGAGGTCGGCCTCGCGGCCGGGCTTCTGCAGATGCTGGGCCGGCAAGGACTCAGGCTGCGCGCGGGCGCCCGCCTGCACGGCACCGTCCTGCTCGTCCATCTTGTGCGGCGCCTTGGCGTCGGCCTGGTCCTGGCGCTTCTGGATGTCGCGCTGCGTCTGCAGGGTCTTGTCGGCTTCAGACATCACTGCGCCTTCTTCATTGCGGCCGCTTCGGTCTCCTTGCCAGAGGGCGTCTGCGCGTCCAGGCCCCGGTCCGGGGACTCGGCGACCTGGGGCATGTCGCCCGGGCGCTCGATGAGCTCCTCGATGATGAAGTGGCCGTAGTGCTGGGCGCGCTCGGCGCCGCAGCCCTCGGCCGCCCGCGCCACGCGCGTGGCCTGATCGTCGCTGCCGACCTGGACGACCAACCAGTGGTAGCCCCTGGCGGCCAGCGCACGGTGGGCGAGCACCAGGTTCATCTCCTGGCCGATGGCGGCGATCGGGCTGGCATGGGCGATGTCATCGTCGATCTGGCTGAGCATCTCGCGGTCGCTGTAATGGTGCACGGCGGCGTCGGGCAGGCCCAGCGCGGCCAGGGCCTGGCCGGCGCGCACGGCCTGGCCGGCCTCGGGGAAGGAGATGACGACATGGCCGACCGGCTTGAAGACGCCAAAGCTGCGCGGCGCGCCGCTGGTGGAGGTGGTGGTTGACATGGCAGGGCCTTGGTGGAGTCGATGGTCGTGACAGGCAAGGCCGGTGCCCGGTCCGGCGGGCACACGGATTGCCGTTGTGCTGGCCATGACGCCCGGAGGATCCATGCCCAACCCAGCCCGCCGACCCGTTCTCTATGTCGAGGACCATCCGGTCAATGCGCTGCTGATGGCGGCGATCCTGGAGCGGCGCCCCGAACTCGAACTCTTCATCGCCACCACGGGCGAGGAGGCCATGCGCATGGCAGCCGGCTTGGCGCCGGCCCTGCTGTTGCTGGATCTGGGCCTGCCCGACTGCCACGGCAGCCGCCTGCTCGGACTGTTGCGTACCCTGCCCGGCTGTGAATCGGTACCGGCTGTGGCCGTGACGGCCGACGTCAACTTTCCCGTCGAGGACTGGGGCTTCTGCGAGCTGTGGAGCAAGCCGCTGAATGTCGACGAAGTCCTGAGCCATCTGGACGGTCTGGTCGGCACCCATGCGTCGCCGCCACCGCCCCTGCCCGAACTGCGGGCGCGGCCCGCGCCGGCCGCGCTGGCACCGCACTGGCATTGAGGGCGCCACAGGCACCGCCACCGAGAGCTCAGTCCCGCGCGCCCTGCACGATTCGGTGCACCAGGTGCAGCTTGCGCACCGCGGGCGCCGACAGCACGAAGGGGTAGAAGTCCGCCACGCCCATGCTGCGTGACAACTCGTTGAGCACGCCGGTCAACTCCATCCAGCTGTTGATGAGCTGCAGGAAGCCGGCCGCACCGGGATCGTCGGCATCCGTGGCGAGGTCGGCACCGAAGCGCTCATAGCTCAGTTCCACGCGCTCGCCGTCCAGGCCGAAGCTGCGCGCCGTGTCAAGCGTGTCGACGAGGTGCAGATAGTGGGCCCAGGTCTCGGCCCAGTCCTCCCAGGGGTGGGCGCTGGCATAGGAGCTGACGAAGCGCTGGCCCCAGTCGGCCGGTGCGCCGTGGGCGTAGTGGTGCTGCAGCGCCGCCGCATAGTCCTCGCGCTCATCGCCGAACAAGGCGCGGCAAGGCTCTATCCAGTCGCTGTGCTCGACGAGGCGCTGCCAGTAGTAGTGGCCGGTCTCGTGGCGCAGATGGCCCAGCAGGGTCCGGTAGGGCTCGCCAAGATCGTGGCGGCGCGCCTCGCGGCGGGCGTCATCGGCCTCGGACACGTCCAGCGTGATGACGCCGTCCGCATGGCCGGTGACGACGGCCGGGCCCTCGGGCGGCGCCAGCAGCAGGTCAAAGGCCAGCCCGTGCTCGGCATCCTCGCTGCGCGACAGCACCGGCAGGCCCAGGCCGATCAACGAGGACACCAGGCGGCGCTTGGCGAGTTCGATGCGCCCCCACCACAGGCCGGCGTTCGGTTGCGACTGGTCGGGCACGGTGCGCGTCAGCCGGCAGCAGCGGCACAGCGCGAAGCCGGCCATCACCTCGGTGGCGTCCAGCAGCCAATTGCAGGCGGCGGCCGCGTCCAGGTTGGCGCAACGCGCATAGCGCGGTGCGCGCCGCGCCGGCACGCCAGCCTCGCGCCAGCCGCCGCGGCCCGAGCGCACGGCCTCCAGCGCCAGCAGCACGCCGCGCGTGGCGTCATAACCCAGCGGCCGGTGGCAGGCCAGGCATGCGCTGTTGCGGAAGAACACCGGCCGCCCGCAGGCGCAGCTGAAGGCGCGCGGCGTCGTCGGTGGCGGTACCGCGCGCGGCGTGGCGGCGACGGGCAGCATCGGCGACCGGTGTCAGGCCAGGGCCGCGTAGCCGGGCACGGCCTCGGCCTGGTCGGCCAGCTGCAGCAGAGCCTGCTCGAAGCGGCGCTGCACGCCGGCCCAATCGGCCTGCATGGCAGCCAGGCGCGCCTGCAGGCGCAGCGGCCCGTCGGGGGCGGAAGCATCGAGGGCGCGGGTGGCCGCGTCGAGGAAGGCGTCGGCCGCGTCTAGGCCGTCGCACGGCGGCGCCAGGCAGCCACTGATGCCGTCGCGCACATGCTGGGCGGCGGCGCCGGTGTCGAAGGCGGCCACGGCCAGGCCGCTGGCCATGGCTTCCAGCGTGACGTTGCCGAAGGCCTCGGTCAGGCTGGGGAAGAGGAAGACGTCGGCGCTGGCGTAGTGGCGGGCCAGCGCGACGCCGGTCTGCATGCCGACGAAGCGCGCCGTCGGATGGGCGTATTCCAGCTGCGCGCGCATCGGGCCGTCGCCGACCACCACCATGCGCAGCCCGGGGCGGCGCGCGCTCAGGCGCTCGAAGGTCTGCAGCGCCAGGCCGACGTTCTTCTCCGCGGCGAGCCGGCCCACGTAGAGCATGACGCGGTGGTCATCGCCGATGCGCCAGTCACGGCGCAGGCGCGGGTCGCGGCGGTCGGGCGAGAAGTGGCGCGCATCGACACCCGCGCCCAGCACCTGCAGGCGCTCGAAGCCGTGGCCGGCCAGCTCCCGCTGCAGCTCGGCGGTCGGTACGAAGTTGAGGTTGGCCATGCCATGCAGGCGACGCAGATAGGCCAGCACGACGGGCTCCAGCCAGCCCAGGCCGTAATGGCCGCAATAGGCGTGGAAGTTGATGCGGAAATCGGCACTGCGGGCGATGCCTTCGCCGCGCGCGGCGCGCAACGCAGCCCAGCCCAACGGGCCCGGCGTGGTCACGTGCACGAGGTCGGGCAGGCCACCATGGTCATGCCACAGCGCGCGCAGCGCCGCGGGCGTCGCCCAGCCATAGCGCAGGCCCGGATACCTCGGCACGGGTCCGCCGCCGCAGCGCCATTCGTGCCTGTCGCGGCAGGGCAGCTCGTTGGGCCGACGCGGCCGGATCAGCTGGACGTCATGACCGGCCTCGCGCAAATGGCGCAGCGCGCGGTCGGCGGTCAGGGACACGCTGTTGATATCGGGCGGAAAGGTCTCGGTGACAAAGGCGATGCGCACGAGGTTTCACTCCGGGTTGCATCCCGACGTCAGGGCAAGTGGGATGCCCGCGAGCGCAGCAGGGCCATCAACTGCCGCTCGGCGGCACTGAGGCCGGCCCGGGACGAGGGCGCGGATGCCCAGGGCTGCGCGCGCAGCCTGGCGCGGGCCGCTTCATCGCCCAGGGCCTCGCCCAGGCCGAGCACACGAGGGTGGATGTAAGCCTTGCGGCAAACGGCGGCGGTGTTGCCCAGGCGCCGGGCCACGCTTTCGAGCACCTGTTGCGGCCGGCAGGGCTCGGCGCCCTCGGCGCAGGCCTGCAGCGTCAATTGCAGCGCCAGCGCACTGCCGTGCCAGGTGCGGAAATCCTTGGCCGTCACGCGCAGGCCGGCGGCCTCGGTCAGCCAGGCGTTGACGTCGGCCGAATCGATCGCATGGCTTTGGCCCGCGTCGTCGACATAACGAAACAACTCCTGACCCGGCAGTTCGCGGCAGCGGCGCACGATGCGGGCGACGCGGCGGTCGTTCACGCTGACCGAATGGCGCACGCCGCTCTTGCCCACGAAGGACAGCCGGATGGCGTCACCCTTGACGCCAGCGTGGCGGTTGCGCAGCGTGGACAGGCCGTAGGAGCCGTTCTCGCGCGCATAGCTGCTGTTGCCGATGCGCAGCCAGGTGGTGTCCAGCAGGCGCACCAGCGTCGCCAGCACGCGCTCGCGCGTCGGCTCGCCGGAGCCGGCCAACGCGCGCTGCACGCGCCGGCGCAGGCGCGGCAACACGGCACCGAAACGCAGCAGGCCGTCGAACTTGGTCTGGCCGCGGCCGGCCATCCAGTCGGCGTGATAGCGGTACTGCTTGCGCCCGCGCGCGTCGCGGCCGGTGGCCTGCAGATGGCTGTCGGCATGCGGGCTGATCCAGACCCGCTGCCAGGCGGGCGGCACGGCCAGCCGGCGGATGCGCGCCAGCGTGGCCTCGTCGCGGACGCGCCGGCCGCGGGCGTCGCGGTACTGGAAGCCGCCGCCGGCCGTCGGCGAACGGCACAGGCCAGGGCCGTCGTCACTGAGCCAGCGCAGTCCAGCCTGACGCGCCTGGCGGATCTCGGGGGATGCGGGTGGCTTGGGCATGCGGCTCTCAGGCAGGCGACGTGCCAGGCATGCCGCTTGCCCCCGCGCCRCAATGCGTTTGAACCATTCCGTGCCCGAGCAGCAGGTCCCGGCGACATCGCCGGGCGCGGCCCCCCATCTGCTGGACGTGTCGATGTTCTGGGGCGCGACCGGCCGCGTGCGGCACGCGCTGACCGCCAAGCACGATAGGCTGCGCCCGCTGGGCTGGCGCCACACCATCGTCGCCCCGGGTGCCCAGGGCCCGGGCCTGCTGGACTGCGGCGGCGTCGGCCTGCCGCGCAGCGGCGGCCAGCGCCTGGTGCTGGGCCGCGGCCGTGCGCTGCGGCAGATGCAGTTCGCTGCGCCCGACCTCATCGAGTCGGCCGACCCCTATGTGCTGGCCTGGGCTGCGCTGACCGCGGCCGAACAGTTGCGCGTGCCGGCCGCCGCCTTCTGCCACGGCAACCTGCCCGGGCTGGCGCAGCGCCTGGCAGGCGGCGCCGAAGACGGGCCGCTGGGCCGCGGCGCCGAGCGCTGGGCGCGGCGCTATCTGGTCCATCTGTATCGCCATTTCGACCTCGTCATGGCACCCAGCAGCGTCATGGTGCAGCGCCTGCAATCCTGGGGCGTGCCCCGCGTGACGCTGCAGCCGCTGGGCGTGGACTGCTCGGTCTTCACACCCTGCGCAACGGACGCTGCCTGGCGGGCCCGGTTCTGCCGTGACCAGGGCCTGGCGCCGGACACTCGCCTGCTCCTCTACACCGGCCGCTTCGCGCGCGCCAAGAACCTGCAGCTGCTGGCCGATGCGGTCGCCCTGCTCGGCCAGGGCCACGTGCTGCTGGCGGTGGGCGACGGGCCGGCGCCGCCGCTGGGCGAGCAGGTGCGGCGGCTGCCGACCGAGACCGACAGCGCCAGGCTGGCGCGCATGGTGGCCAGCTGCGACGCCTTTGTGCACGCGGGCGACCAGGAAACCTTCGGCCTGGGCGTGCTCGAGGCCATGGCCTGCGGCACGCCGGTGGTCGTCGCCAATGCCGGCGGCCTGGCCGAGCTGGCCCAGGGCGCCGGCCTGCTGGTGGACCGGCCGCGGGCCGGCTGCTGGGCCGAGGCCATGGACGCCAGCCTGGGCGGCAACAACGCCGCCCGGCGCCGCGCCGGCCTGGCCCGGGCGCAGTCGCATGACTGGCCGCATGTGCTGGCGCAGATGACGCGGCGCTACGCCGCCCTGCTCGGCCGCGCCACCACCACGACCGCACCCGCACCCGCGCGCGGCCTGGCGCTGCCGAGCCTGGCCCGCCAGCGTTGACCGCCGCAGCGCGGCACGGTCAGTTCAGCGCGTACTGATCCTCGACATCGCGGCTGCCCGCCTGCCAATGCTGCAGCGCCGCCTCGGTCTCGAGTTCCAGCGCCTGCCAGGGCATGGTCTTGGCGTCGGCCTGGGCCAGCAGCTCGTCGAGGCTGACGAACTGCAGCTGCACGAGTCCTTCAAGCACGGCCACCAAGGCAAGCTGCTCGGTGTCGCCCCTGGCGCCCCGACTGGCCAGGTCGCGCAGCGCAGCCACCGCCTCCATGGCCAGCTCCAGCTCGGGCCAGGCCTCTGGCCGTGACGCGCGCAAGGCGGGGTGAAGCAGTTCTTGCTGCAAGCGGCACAACAACTCGACACCCGAGCGCAGCCGCCGCAGCGCCAGGCTGGGGCGGTAGCGGGCCGCGTGGCGGCTGCTGTCGAACTCCTCGTTCAGGGCGTGCTGGAAGTTGGCCAGCTGCGTCAGCAGCGGCAGCCTGGCCACCAGGGCCTGCGCCGTCAGCGGGAACTGCGCGAGCTCAGCAGATGCCATAGTGCAAACACCAGCGTACCCACGGCCGCAGCGGCGACGGCCACACGCACCGGTTCGTCGCGTACATAGCCCAGCGTGCGGCCGGAGGCCTGCGCGACGCGCGAACGCACATCACGCAGCATCGGCGTCACCGCGTCGGCTGCCTCGTGCATCAGATCAGCGTGACCCATGGTCTGTCCTTCAACGAGATGTCGGGACAGGCAACGGGCAATCGGCGCGCCCGGGGTCAGGGCGATCTTCAGTCCTGCGGCGCGCTGCTGCGGGCCGCCTCGTCGCCCTCGGCGGCGTATTCCTTCAGCCGGTTGTAAAGCGTCTTCAGGCTGATGCCCAGCACCGCGGCGGTGCGTTCCTTGTGGTGGTTGAAGTGGCGCAGCGTGGCCAGCATCAACGCACGCTCGGCCTGGGCGACGCTGGAGCCTATCGGCAGGGTGATGAAAGGGGTGTCGGCGTCGCCATTCAAGGCCTCCGGAGGCCGGGGCGCCGCAGCCGGCGCACTGACCGGCGCTGCGGCCGGCGGCGCCAAGCCCCCCCAGCTCGAAGTGACCCCGGCTTCCGGGCTGCCGGGCAGCCAGGTTTCGTCGATGGTCTCGCCGGCTGCCATCACATAGGCGCGCTGCACGACGTTGCGCAGCTCGCGCACATTGCCGGGCCAGGAGTAGCCCACCAGCATCGCCTGCGCTTCGGGCGTGAAGCGGCGCACCACCCCCTCCTGCTCGCTGATGGCGGCCAGGAAATGGTTGGCCAGCAGCGGGATGTCGGCGATGCGGTCGCGCAGCGGCGGCAGCGCGATCGGGAAGATGTTCAGCCGGTAGAGCAGGTCTTCGCGCAGCTTGCCCGAGGCCACGGCCTGGTAGGGCAGGCGGTTGGTGGCCGCGACGATGCGCACATCGGTCTCGAGCGCCGTGGTGCTGCCCACGCGCATGAAGCGCCCGGTCTCCAGCACGCGCAGCAGCTTGACCTGCAACTCCAGCGGCATCTCGGTGATCTCGTCCAGGAACAGCGTGCCGCCGCTGGCGCGCTCGAAGAAGCCCTGATGCTGGCGCTCGGCGCCGGTGAAGCTGCCCTTCTCGTGGCCGAAGATCTCGCTCTCGATCAGGTTGGGGCTGATGGCCCCGCAGTTCACCGCGAGGAAGGGCTGCTTGCGGCGCCGGCTGAGGTCGTGCACGGTCTGGGCGACGACCTCCTTGCCGGTGCCGGACTCGCCGGTGATGAAGACCGACACGCTGGTGCCGGCCACGCGCGAGATCTGCTCGTAGATGCGCTTCATCGGCGCGCTGCGGCCCCAGAGCAGGCCGAAGTGCCCGGATTCATCCAGGGTGGCCGCCAGATCCTCGACCTCGGCCTGCAGGGTCGCGGGCTTCATGATGCGCGACAGCACGCCCTGCAGCTGCTTCAGGTTGACGGGCTTGACGAGGTAGTCGGCCGCGCCCAGGCGCAGCGCCTGCAGCGAGGTTTCCAGGCTGGCGTGACCGGTGCACAGCACGACCTCGGAATTGGCGACCAGCTTGGGGTCGGCCAGCAGGTCCATGCCATTGCCATCCGGCAGGCGCAGATCCAGCAGCAGGATGTCGGGCTGCTGCAGCGCGATCTGCTTGCGCGCATCGCGCAGGTTATGGGCCACAGCCACGGTGAACTGCTCGCCCGCGATCAACTCGCGCAGCGACGCTGCCGAATCATGGTCGTCATCCACTACCAGGGCATGCGGCATCGTTTCCTTCCAGCTTTCTTTGTTGCGGGGACGCAGGCGCTTCAGGGGCAAATCATTGTCGGCACATTCGCGGCGACCCGGAAAAGTTTCGGCCCGGCGGTGGCATCCGACAAGAGCCCTGGCACGCCGTCTGCTCGGGCTGCTTGACCATCACGTTATGCAGCTTCGCGGTCCGCCCTTGTAGGAGCCGGCCGCGAGCCGTTGCCAGAATTTCTGCAAGTTCTACCGGTGACCGAAGTCGCTCCCGGGTTGCCGCAGGCTGCGGGCACGCCGCTTGCCCCTCCTGCCCTGCATTGATGCATTGGCAAAGGGCTCATGAAGCAATCCCGCAGTTGGGCCTGGAGCCTCGTGTTGGTGTTCTCCCTGGCGGGCACGGTCGCCTGCGGCAGCTTGCCGGAACAGGACCGGCAGCTGACGCCCGCATCTTCGCGGCTGACCGCGGACCGCGTCAGCCTGCAAGGCCGCAACGGCCCGGTGTCCGACGCGGTCGAGGCCCGCGACCTCGCCCGGGTGCGCGACGAAGGCAATGGCGCCTTGTTCGAGCACCATCTCGGCGTGCTGGCCGCCAAGGGCGACACCCAGCTGCTGCGCGGCAACACGGCCAGGCTGCTGGTCGACGGGCCCGCCACCTTTGCCGCGATGAAGGCCGCCATCAGCGCCGCCCGCCATCGCATCCTGGTGGAGTTCTACATCATCGAGGACGAGGGCGTCGCCGCCGAAGTGGGCGAGCTGCTGCTGCGCAAGGCGGCCGAGGGCGTCAACGTGGCATTGATGTACGACAGCCTGGGCTCGATGGGCACGGACAGCGCCTTCTTCGACCGCCTGCGCGAGGGCGGCATCGCCGTCTGCGCCTTCAACCCGGTCAATCCGCTGGAGCGCCCTGGCCATTGGGGCGTGCTGGAACGCAACCACCGCAAGATGCTGGCCGTCGACAGCGACGTGGCCTTCACCGGCGGCATCAATCTCAGCAATGTCTACGCCGAGGGGTCTTTCAGCAGCGCTCGCCGCAAGAGCCCGCCCGCCGATGCCGACAAGCAGGGCTGGCGCGACACCCAGGTCGAGCTGCGTGGACCGGTCGTGACGGCGCTGGCGACGCTGTTCCGCGAATCCTGGGCCCTGCAGGGCTGCAAGGGCGAACTGGTGCCGGGGCCGGCGCCGCGCGTGGCCACACCCGGCCAGCGCGTCGTCAAGCTGGTGGCAGGCGACCCCAGCAACGGCATCAACCCGGCCTACACGGCGCTGCTGCATGCCATCGATGCCTCGCAGCGCAGCGTGCAGCTGACCATGGCCTATTTCGCGCCGGGGCCGGAGCTCATCCAGGCCCTGTGCGACGCGGCGCGGCGCGGCGTCGCCGTCGCCCTCGTGCTGCCGGGCCGCAGCGACGTCGCCATGGTGCTGCACGCGGCACGCTCGCGCTATGCCCAGCTGCTGGAGGCGGGCGTGCAGATCCACGAGATGTCGGGGTCGGTCATGCATGCCAAGACGGCCGTCGTCGACGGCGTCTATTCCAGCGTCGGCTCCAGCAATCTCGACTGGCGCAGCATCGTCGGCAACCGCGAGATCGACGTCATCGTGCTGGGCGACGACTTCGGCCAGCAGATGCAGGCCCTGTTCGCCCGCGACCTGACCGTCTCCCAGCGCATCGACCCGGCGCAATGGTCCCAGCGCGGCCTGGGCCAGCGCCTGCTGCAGGGTTTTGCCCGCCTCGTGGAGCCTCTGCTTTGACCGGGCACCCCGTTTGCCCCAGGTCTTTGGGTTTTTTAGCAACTCGGAGTCTTGCGATGACGATTGACCTCATGGGCACTTCCGCCATGACAGCCACCGCCGACATGGCCGCGGCCGGGCGCTTCCTCAACGACATGCACCTGCAGCGCTCACGCCGCCCTGGCGGCAGCAGCACGGGCCGCCTGATGCGGCGCAGCCGCACGCGCACGGCCGGCATACGCTTTGAATGGGTGACCCGCACCATCGGGCCCGTTCTGCGCGTCGTGGCCACCTGGACCGACCGCCATGGTCAGCCCCACCACACCTCGTTCTCGGTGCAGTGCAACGGGCTGGAAGGCGCGCTGGACCGTGCCATTGCCGCGCGCTGCTCCTGCGGCGCGCCGCCGCCGGACCGCGAGGATCTGCTGCAGCGGCTGCAGCAGGAATTCTCCACCGCGCCGCTGGCGGCGAGCCTGCTCGCCGGCATGGCGCCGGGCCGGACGCTACTGACCGCTCAGGGCAACTTGTCCAGCATGGCGGCTTCGGTCGCCTCGTCCCAGGCCAACGGGTAAAGGCAGCGCGCCTGGGTCAGCAGCTCGGGGCGTCCGCCCCAGAGCGCGATCTGTTCGCGCACCGTCGCGAAGTCGATGCTCATCAGCACGGCCGGCGCATTCACGCGCGGGTTGTGCCGGGCCGTCGTGTAGGGCAGCAGGCCCAGATAGCGGCGGTAGAAGGCGACATGGCGCGGATTGACCTCGATGATGAGGCGCTCGCAGCGCGCGCGGCGGTGGGCGTGCAGATAGCCGAGGTGAAAAACCTGGGCCAGCACGCGCTTGGCATTGTGGGAATGGCGATCGACGGCGAGGCTGCCGAATTCGCAGATCCTGACGCCAGCGGCGCGCCACTCGGCCAATTCCTCGGCGAACAGCGCGTCGGCATGCAGGCCGCCGACACCATCGAAGCGCACCGACAGCGTGCCGACGATCTGCTCGCCGTTGCGTGCCGTGCAGACGATGTCGCCGTCCTCGTTGCGGCTGCTGTAGCGCTCCTTCGAGACAGCGAGGCCCCTATCCCCATAGCGACGCTCGACCAGGTCGTAGGCGTCGCCATCCAGCGAACCGAAATCGCTGTCCAACTCCAGCGGCGGGCCACCGTTGGGGTTCAGCGGCGTGCGGCGGCTTTCTTCAAACATGGGGATCATCAACAGCATCCTTGGCGCCCAACGCGCCGAGCGGGCGAGTCTAGGGATTGAAATGCCTCAATTCATTGAAGGTCACAGACCGATACATCTAATCGGGGGTCAAAACGGGGTTTACCCTGTCGCCGAGAAGGGCTACGGGCAAGAAAAAGGCCACGCATCGCGTGGCCTCGGGTGCGGGCGAAGACGGGTCAGACCGCGTACTTGCCGACCAGGCGGTTCATATTGGTCAGCGACAGGCGGTGCATCTCGATCATGGCGATGAGGCCGTTGCGATGCAGCTGCAGCACCTTGTCGTCGGCCATCTCGGCGTACTTCTTCTCGTCCAGCGCCATGAAGCCCTCGACGTCGAGCTTTTCGTCATTGGGCAGCGTCGCCTCGAAGCGCATGTCCTGCAGCAGGTCCATCTCGACGAGCAGATTGCAGATCAGGCGGGTGCGCTCGGCTTCCTGCTCGAAGTTCTCGAGGAAGGCCTTGGCATTCAGCAGGAACTCCGTCGGCTGGCCGTCCTTGAACAGGGCCTCGCCGGTCGTCTCGTTGAAAGCCGGCCACTTGAGGTCGTAGCAGACCGCCATATTGGTCGCGCTCTCGTCCAGGCGCGCCATCGCGAAGGGGTAGCGGCGCACATAGGCGGGCACATAGCCGCCGGTCCACTTGTCGCCATCGACGAACAGGTTGGAGCCCGACTTCAGGCCCAGCACGGCCAGCGGCGCGACGGCCTGCTTGCCATCGGGACCGGGCTGGCCGGCGCGCACGAAGACGATGGGGTATTCCTTGCAGGCGTCGGCAAATTCGACGGCAGCCAGGAAGACCGAGTTCTGGTCGGCCACGCGGGACACGACGGACTGGTTGGTGTCCAGCTTCAGGTTCTTGTGGACATCACGATCCAGCGGCAGCAGTTCGCCGTACATCGGGGGGTTGCTCATGTTTCTCTCTCTCCAGTTTCATCGGCCAGACGACTGACCAGCACTTTGTCCACACGCTTTCCATCGAGGTCCACGACCTCGAATCTCCACGCGTCCCACTCCACGACATCGGTCGTGCGCGGCAAGCGCCCCAGCAGCAGCATGATCATGCCGGCCAGGGTGTTGTAGCGCCCACGGTCCTCTTCGGGCAGTTCCTTCAGCTCCAGGCGGTCCTTCAGCTCGGGCACGGGGATCAGGCCATCGATCAGCCAGCTCCCGTCCTCGCGCTGCACCGCCCAGGCGTCGCCGTCGCTCGGGGCATTGAACTCCCCGGCGATGGCTTCCAGCACGTCGCGCACGGCAATCACGCCCTGCACTTCGCCGTACTCATCGACGACGAAGACCAGGGGCGCGTCCGACACGCGGAAATGTTCCAGCAGTTCCATGCCCGACAGCGTCTCGGGCACGAACAGCGGCGGCTCCAGGCCCGCCATCAGGTCCAGCGGCAGGCCTTCCAGCATGCCGGCCAGCAGGGCCGGCGCGTTCGCCACGCCCAGCACCTCGGTCAGGCCGCCACGGCAGACCGGGTAGCGGTTGAAGCCATGTTCGCGCAGCACGGCCAGCACCTCGGCCGGCGTCGCGTCGACTTCCAGCCAGGCGATCTCGGCGCGCGGAATCATCATCGAGCCGACCTGGCGCTCGTCCAGGCGGAACACATTGCGCACCATCTGGTGCTCGTGCTCCTCGATGACGCCCGCGTCCAGGCCTTCCTCCAGGCTGGCGGCGATCTCCTCTTCCGTGACGCCGCGCTGGCCCTTGTTGCGCAGGCCCAGCAGGCCCAGCGTCGCCTCGGTCATGAAGCTCAGCGACTTCACGAGGGGGCGCGCGGCGATGGAGATGAAGTTCATCGACGGCGCGACGAGGCGGGCCACCGTCTCGGGGTAGATCTGGCCGACGCGCTTGGGCACCAGCTCGCCGAAGACGATGGTCAGCAGCGTGATGATGACGACGACCAGCGCCGTCGCGGCGATGTCGGTCGCATGCGGGGCCAGGTGGAAGGTCTCGGTCAGCCAGCGCGACAGCGGGCCGGAGAAGGCCGCATCGCCGACGATGCCGTTCAGCACACCGATGCCGGTGATGCCGATCTGCACCGTCGACAGGAATTTGGTCGGGTTGTCGTGCAGGTCCATCGCGGCCTGCGCGCCCCCCTCGCCGCTTTCCACCATCACCTGCAACCGCGCCTTGCGGCTGGCGGTCAGCGCCATCTCCGACATCGCGAACAGGCCGTTGATCAGGATCAGAAAGAGAACGAGAGCGGTATCCATCGAAGGCGCCAAACCAGGGGAAAACCCTAGGCGGCGCGTGGCAAAAACGAAGCCCGGGAGACTATCAGAAGCCCATGACCGGGCCCACCGTGCGATCCCTCGCTTTGGGGTCTGCGCGGCAGAAGGCGCAGCCCGCGTTGAGACCGGCAGGGGTGCAGGCCAGGCGCGAGGAGGCCGCGGGTGCTTACCCGCAACGACGAGCAACAACGCATGCGCCCTTGCCGGTCTCAACCCGGAGGGCCGGGGTGATTTGCGGGGCCATGCGTCGTTGCCGGCTCGTGGTGGGGCCGGCCCCACGGCCTCGCCGACGCCTAGCCTGGCCCCGCAACTCGCCCCGGCGCGGGCCACGCCCTCTGCCGCGCAGACCCCAGGGCCGGGACAATCACGGGCATGAACTATCTGATCGGTGACCTGCAAGGCTGCTGCGGGGCCCTGGAGCGGTTGTTGCAGCGCCTGGATTTCTCGCCTTCGCGCGACCGCCTCTGGCTGCTGGGCGACCTCGTCAACCGCGGCCCGGCCTCGCTGACGACGCTGCGCCGCTTGGCCGGCCTTGGCGGCACGGCAACCTGCCTACTGGGCAACCACGACCTGCACCTGCTTGCCGCCCACCACGGCGTGCGCCGCCCGCACCGCGGTGACACGCTGGACGACATCCTGGCCGCGCCCGACCGCGAGGCGCTGATGGACTGGCTGCGCCAGCAGCGCATGGCCGTCTTCGAGGCCGGCTGGCTGATGGTGCATGCCGGCGTCGTGCCGCAATGGAGCCGCGACGACACCCTGGCCCTGGCCGCCGACGTCGAGGCCGTGCTGCGCGGCCCTGCCCTGCCCGACTTCCTGCACGCCATGTATGGCAACGAGCCAGCGCGCTGGGACCCCGACCTCGCCGGCACCGCGCGGCTGCGCTTCACCGTCAATGCGCTCACCCGGCTGCGCTTCTGCACGGCCGACGGCGAGATGGACTTCAAGACCAAGGACGGCGCCGGCGCCGCGCCCGAGGGCTTCATGCCCTGGTTCGATGTGCCGGGCCGCCAGACCGCCGACACGCCCATCGCCTTCGGCCACTGGTCGACGCTCGGCCTGCTGGACCGCCCAACGCTGCTGGGGCTGGACACGGGCTGTGTCTGGGGCGGCCAGCTGACGGCGGCACGCGTGGACGGCGCGGCGCGCGAGATCATTCAGGTGCAGTGCGAGCAGGCGCAACAGCCGGGCGGCTGAGCCCGCCGCCCTTAGAATGCGCCTCCCCGCCGGAAGCGTGGGAGAGTGGTTTAATCCAACGGTCTTGAAAACCGTCGAAGGTGTGAGCCTTCCGTGAGTTCGAATCTCACCGCTTCCGCCAGTTCTTTTAGGTGGCTAGCAGCTTGTCCACGGCCATTGCCGCCGCTCTCCGATTCGAGTGCGGAGATGACAACCCAGCGCACCGGGCCTTCCCCCATCAGTTGAGCCAAAAGTCCAGCTATAGCTGGGCTTAGGTGCCGTCTGTACTTTGCGGCAAGGGACCAGGGCCACCCTGCGTGCTCGAAGTCACGCCGAACATCCCACCCCGTTGGCCAGGCCTCCACCAACGGTCTAGACTTGCAAGAGGTCGCCGACAGCCGCTTGGTGACCTAGCAATGAAGTCAGCATGGAACCAAGCACCCCCGCTGCCGCTGCCCCGCCCCTGGAGGCCATTCCGCCGGACGCGTTGAGCACGCGACGTGTGCTGTCGCGGCGCGACCAGAGCCCGGCCATGCAGGCACTCACGCGCGTCAGCAACGCCCGCTTTCTGGCGGACGTGGCGATGAACTGGGGTGTGATCGTGGCCGCTGCTGCGCTGGCACTCTATGCCGGGCATTGGCTCGCCTACGTGGTGGCTATCGTGATGATCTCGACCCGTCAGCATGCGCTCGGCATCCTGATGCACGACGGTACGCACTACCGCTGTCTGACGTCGCGGCCGCTCAATGACGCGGTGAGCGACATCTTCTGCGCGCTGCCGGTGGGCATGCTCACCTCGCGCTACCGCTACGAGCACCTGCAGCACCACCGCGGCCTCAATACGGACGACGACCCGTACTGGGTGGACTTCAAACACGACGACACCTGGCACTGGCCTAAGCCGCCTGCGGCTGCGGCCTGGGTCTTTGTGCGCGACCTGCTCGGCCTCAACTCGCAGCGCTGGGGCCGCGTGCAATGGCGCTGGTCGCCGTGGGTGAACCACTTCAAGCGCAGCGACCCCAAAGGCCCGCCGCCCACGACGCCGGCAGAGCGCCTGCGCATCTACGGCTTCCACATGGCGGTGCTGGGCACGCTCATCGCCACCGGTGCGTGGCTCAACTTTGCGCTGCTGTGGCTGCTGCCGCTGATGACGCTCACGCCGGCCATGGTCCGTCTGCGCACGGTGGCCGAGCACCTCCTGATCGCCAACAGCGACGAGCTCGACGCCTCGCGCCACACCGTGGGTACCTTGCTCGAGCGCTGGAGCATTGCGCCCCACAACATCAACATCCACCTGGGCCACCACCTCTACCCGGCGGTGCCTTACTACCGTCTGCCCGAGCTGCACGCTGAGCTGATGAAGGACCCGCGCTACGCCGAGCGCATCGTCGCCAGCCCTGGCTACCTGGGCTTTGGCGAGGGCTGGATGCTCGGGCTCATGATCAAGCGGGCCGACTAGGGCCTGTTAACACTACCGCAGGCCATAAGCAGAAAAAGCGAAGGGACCTAACGGTCCCTTCGCTTTTTCTGGCGACGATTTTCCCTCGCTTGACGGGTTCGGAAGTGACCGCATCCGCCAGTTCTCAGGCCGCGCCGCCGGCCATGAGTGTCAGGTGCCAACAAGCAGCTCGACAAAGTGGAACAGATGAGCCGGCTGTCCAACAACCTGCAAAAAGACGACCAAGGTCTGAGCAACGCCCTCAACCGCCGCTTGCTCGAGCGGCCGACGCAGAGCCGTTGTGAAACCTATCGGGCGCCGCCCGCCCTGGGCAGGTGCATGGTGACGCGAGTCAAGTTCTCATCGTCCGAAGTTTCCATCTCGACTTCGCCATGCTGCGCCCTTGTCAGCAAGCGTGCGGAGTAGGTACCCAGACCCGTTCCACCCTGCTTGCCGGCGGTGACGAACTTGTCGAAGAAGTACTCGCGAATGGGCTCGGGCACCACGCCCTTGTTCTCGATGACGATCTTCAGTGGCGCCTGGTCCAACAGCCGCACCGCGACCGTGCCGTGGGCCGGCGCGGCCTCGCAGGCGTTCTTGACGAGGTTCTGCAAGGCCGAGAAGCACAGGGTCGCATCACCCAGGGCCTCCGGGGGCTCGCTGCCCACGGGAACGTCGGTGTCGACCGAGATGGACAGCTGCTTCTCTGCAAAGGTGACGCGAGCGGTCTCGACGATGCGGCGCAGCAACTCGCCGATGCGCAGGGGCGCGGCCTTGAGCTCGAAGCGCCCCGTCTCGATCCTGTAGAGCTCGGCAGACAGGTTGATCATGCCGAGCACGCGCATCAGGATGTCCTCGATCAGCTCCACCTGCTCGATTTGCCGGCGCCCCAGGGCATCGTCCTGGAGCAGGGCCTGCGTCACGCCCAGCGCGCCGGCCAGCGGGCCCTTGAGGTCGTGACGGGTGATGCGCTCCACGTCCTCGCGCATCTGCGCCGCCTCGATCATGCCGTCGACTTCGGCCTGCAAGTCCTTGCGCAACTGCACATAGCGCATGAAGTTGCGCACGCGCGGCTTGAGCGTCGCCGGATCGACCGGCTTGGTGATGAAGTCCACGGCGCCCAGATCCAAGCCCTGCAGGCGCGCGTCCGCCGTGCTCAGCGTGGTGACGAAGATGATGGGGATGGTCTGCGAGCTGGGATGTTCACGCATGCGGCGCGCCACCTCGAAGCCATCGATGCCGGGCATCATGACGTCCAGCAGCACGAGGTCGGGTGGGCGGTCCGAGGTGGCGAACTGCAGGGCCTTCTCGCCAGTCTGGGCCAGGCGCACGCGGAATTCGTCGCGGAACAGGCCGGACAGCAACACCAGGTTGTCAGGTGTGTCATCGACGACCAGGATGGAGGGCCGCGCATCGGCCGTCTCGCCGGCGGCATCCTGCGGCGGTGGCGGCGCGGCGACCGCAACGGGCCGGCGCGGCGTCCAGCGCATGGCCTTCTGCACGCGGTCGATGAGCTGCTGCGGCGTATAGGGCTTCAGCAGCATGGAAGTCACGCCGCTGGCGATGGCTTCGGTCACCTTCTGGCGCTCGGCCTCGGCGGTGATGAGCACAAAGGGCAGGGCCGACAGCTGCGGGTCGGCACGCATGGCCTGCAGCAGTTCGATGCCGGACATGACGGGCATGTTCCAGTCGGACAGCACGATGTCGAAGCGCGCGCCCTGCAGCTGGCGCAGCGCCTCGGCGCCATTGCGGGCCGTGACGACGCGCTCCACGCCCATCTGGCGCAGCTGGCTCACCGTGACCTTGCACATCGCCTCGAAGTCGTCGACGACCAGCACGCGGGTCTCCGGGCCAAGCCGGGGGGATGCAGAGGGCGGCGTCATGGTGACGGCTCCAGCGCCTGCAACGCGGCAGCAGCGGTGTCGAAATCGAAATCGGCAAGGGCCTTGGCGACGCGCTGCAGCGTGCGGGCCAGCGCAGCGTCGCCGACCTGACCCAGCAGCGCCTCCGCCAGGTCGATGGCCTCGACGTCGCCCTCGGACAGCAGCCGCGACAGACGATCCAGATCCTGTCGCAGGCGCGCCTCATCCACCACGGCGACAGGTGACGCTGCAGCCGGCGTGATGCCCTCCTGCGCCGCGAACTCAGCCAAGCCAGCCAGCACGGGGGCGAGCTGATCCAGCACCTCGGCCAGCGCCGCGTCGGCCGCGGCGCTGGGGTCGGGCCCGCTGGCGTCTTCCAGGCGTGCGGCCGCAGCCTGCAACGCCAGCGCGCCGATGTTGCCGGCGGTGCCGCGCAGCGTGTGGGCGACGCGCCGCGCCGCCTGTGCGTCGGCGGCATCGGCGCACGCCGCGGCATAGGCCTCGGAGAAACCGGCTTGACCCGCCAGGAACTTGAGCAGCAGGCGACGGTAGAGCTCGGGCTTGCCGCCGGCCGTCGCCAGGCCGCGCGCGGCATCGATGCCGGCCAGGGCGGGGAATGTCGCCACGGGCAGGCCGGCGCCGCTGGGTCGCTGCACCGCACGGCCGGCGGCGGGCCGGATCCACTTGGCGAGCGTAGCGAACATGCTGCCGACGTTGAGCGGCTTGGGCACGTGGTCGCACATGCCGGCTGCCAGCGCCTTCTCGCGGTCGCCGGCCATGGCGTTGGCCGTCATCGCGATGATGGGCAGCGCAGCCAGGGCAGGCTGGGCGCGGATGCGCTGGGTGGCCGCGTAGCCGTCCAGCACCGGCATCTGGCAGTCCATCAGGATGCCGTCGAAGCGGGCGTCATGCGCCAGCAGGTCCAGCGCCTCCTGGCCGTTGCCCGCGCAGACGACCTCGATGCCGGCATCGGTCAGCAAGTCCAGGGCCAGCTCCTGGTTGAGATCGTTGTCCTCGACCAGCAGCAGCCGCGCGCCAGCGAGCCGATCGCGAGCCTGGGCGTGGGTATCGGCCTTCCCGACGGCGCGCGTCTCCACCAGCCCATGGCGGCCCAGTGCCTCGCCCACGGCCTCCAGCAGCGTGGACGGCGTGACGGGCTTGGTCAGCACCGCACGGGGCGTCACGCCCTGCTGCTGTGCGGCGCCCAGCGCTTCCTCGCGACCGTAGGCCGTCACCATGATGACCGTGGGCGTGCGCTTGAGGCCCTCGGTCTCCAGCCGGTGCATGGCCACCACGCCATCCATGCCGGGCATGCGCCAATCCATCAGCACGACGTCGTAGCCGAGGTCACGCGCATCGGCCTGCGCGGCCATGCGCAGCGCTTCGGGACCACTGTGCGCCACATCCACCTCCAGGCCGAAGCTGCGGGCCATGGTCGAGAGAATCTCGCGCGCCGAGGCGTTGTCGTCCACGACCAGCACGCGCACGCCCAGCAGCTCGTCGGCGCGGAACATGCGACGCGGCCGCGGCTGGCTCTGCACGCCCAGCTTCACCTGGAAATGGAAGGTGGAGCCCTCGCCGGGCGTGCTGTCCACCCAAATGCGGCCGTGCATCAGCTCCACCAAAGTCTTGGAAATGGCCAAGCCCAGGCCGGTGCCGCCATAGCGACGTGTCGTCGAGGCGTCGGCCTGGCTGAAGCTGACGAACAGGCGGCCCAGCTGCTCGGCCGTCATGCCGATGCCGGTGTCGCGCACCTGGAAATGCAGCTCGGCCTGGCCGTCGTCCTCGGACGCCAGCTCGACGCCGACCACCACTTCGCCGCTTTCAGTGAACTTGACGGCGTTGTTGCCCAGGTTGACGAGGATCTGCCCGAGGCGCAGCGGGTCGCCCAGCAGAGCGGTGGGCAYGTTGTCGGCGACGTCGAACAGCAGCTCCAGCCCCTTGTCGTCGGCCTTCAGGCCCACCAGGTTGGCCAAGTGGTCCATCACATCCTCGAGACGGAAATCCACCGTCTCCAGCGTCATGCGGCCGGCCTCGATCTTGGAGAAGTCGAGGATGTCGTTGATGATGCCCAGCAGGTTCTCACCCGAGCGGTGCACCTTCTCGATGTAGTTGCGCTGCTTCTTGTCGAGCAAGGTCTGCAGCGCCAGGTGCGACATGCCGATGATGGCGTTCATCGGCGTGCGGATCTCGTGGCTCATGTTGGCCAGGAATTCACTCTTGGCGCGGGTTGCGTCCTCGGCGGCTTCCTTGGCTCGGGCCATCTCGTCCTGCAATTGCTTGCGCTCGGTGATGTCCTGGTGGATGCCGACAAGGCGTAGCGCGCGGCCGTTCGCATCCCGTTCGGTGGCCTGGCCCAGCGACAGGATCCAGCGCCAATCACCGCCCTTGCTGCGCATGCGGAACTGCGCTTCGTACTCCGACACTTGCGGCGTCTCGATGCACTGCACAAAGCGCCGGTTGGCTTCCGCGGCGTCATCGGGATGCAGCAATTCCGCCCACGCGGCTGAGGCGCTGCCGTGCTCGTCAACCACTTCTTCCAGCGTGTAGCCCAGCATCGTGGCCCAGATCTCGTTGACCCGGCTGACCCCGGCGCCCACGTCCCAGTCCCACAGGCCGAGGTTGCCGCCCCGCAGCGCGAAGTTCAGGCGTTCGGCACTGTCGGCCAGAGCCTTCTCGGCCGCCAGTCGCGTCGTCACGTCGCGCACCGAGGCGCAGACGCTGGCATCGCGCCCGCCTTTGGCGTCCAGCCGCGACAGGCCCACGTCGACCGGGAACAGGGTGCCGTCCTTGCGGCGGCCCAGCAGCACGCCACCGCGGCTCGTCATCGCCCGCGTGCCACCGGCCTCCATGAAGGACGCGCGCAGCGCCGGGTGCTGGCTGCGCGTCGCTTCAGGCACCAGCAGCTCCACCGGCTGGCCGAGCAGTTCGCCCAGTGCGTAGCCGAACATGCGTTCGAGCTGGCGGTTGACCGTCACGATGGCACCCGCCCGATCGGCAATCAGCAGGCCGTCGGGCGCGGCGTCAATGATCCCGCGGTACCAGGCCTCGGTCGCCTGGATCTCGGTCTTCTGCGCCTCCAGTTCGCCGGCCTGGCGCTGCGTCTCCTGCAGCAGCCGCATCGAGCGTGCGGCGCGCTCGAGGATTTCCAGGTCCATGGCCAGCACCGGGGTCAGGTCGTCAAGCAGGCCCCGTTCGCGCGCGCTGAAGGGCTGGAATGCGGCCAGCTCCAGCACGCCAAGCAGCCGCTCGGCCCGCAGCAGCGGGAACAACACGACGGCGCGGGGTGGCGCAGCACCCAGCGCCGAGCCGATGGGCAGGTAGCCCGGCGGCAGATCGGCCAGCACGATGGGCGCCCGCTCCAGCGCGCATTGCCCCGCCAGGCCCTGGCCGAGCGCGAGCCGCTGCGGCGCGGCACGTTCGGGCAGCGCATAACCGCCCACCAGACGCAGCTCGCGGGTGTCTTCCTCGTAGGCGTACAGCGCACCGTGACCAATGCCTGCAACAGCCGCCGCGAGTTCGCTGAAGAACAGTCGGGCCAGTTCCGTGTCGTCGTTCGCCGCCTGCAGCGCCGCCGAGATCTGCGCCAGATGGCTCTTCTGCCAGTTGCGGCCTTCCATCTCCTGCGCCACCTTCTGCAGCACATGAACCGAGCGGGCGATCTCGCCCAGCTCGTTTTCGTAGTCCAGATGCGGCACTTCGATCTGGAGTTGCCCTTGGGCGAGCTGCTCGACCGCCCGGCGCACGCGCGCGTTGGGACGCCGGATGGACACCACCACGAGCCAGGCCACGCCACTGCCCAGCAGCAACCCGCCGAACAGGAGCGCCAGGGTCTGCATCCGCGCCTTGTCCACGCGCTCCAGGGCCGCTTCCATGCTGCCGCGAGCGCCGCTCTCCTTGGACGTCACGACGTCCTCCATGCGCGCGCGCACGGCGTCGCCGCTGGTCTGGAAATCCGGCGAAGCGACAAAGGCGCGCGCCTGCTCGTACTCGCCACGCACCAACATGCCGACGGCACTGTCGACGTTGAGCTTGTAGAGGACGTACGCGTCCTCGAACTGCGTCAGGCGCGGCAGATTCTCCGGGCGGAACAACCGCGGCCGCAGCTCGGCCAGCTCTCGCCGCAGGCGTGCGTCCTGTTCGGCCACGTGGCGCAAGGCCAAGCCGCGGTCTGCCAAGTCCTCCGAAATCAGCGCCTGGCGCAGTTCGCGGCCCATGGTGAGATAGGCCGCCTGCGCGTTCTTGGCATTGGCCAGGCCGAGAAGATCCTTTTCGTAGAGCTGGGTGATCTGCGCGAGCAGAGCCTGTTGCCGGAGCAGTTCGCCAGCGCCCAGCGCCAGCATCGTGAACATGAGCACGCTGAAGCCCAGCAGCAGCTTGCTTCGCAGCGAACGCCTTTCAAGCCAATTCGAGCCGAGCATCACCCCTCCCCGTTCCAGCCGCTCAGGGGCTCTTGAAGACGCTGAGGCTGCGTTCCTTGTCGTGCAGGTCGGCATCACTGTCCGCGTAGCGCTGTGCGATCTCGCGGAACTCGACGGCAACCTGTACGAAGGCGTCCACCATGTCGGGATCGAAATGACTCCCGCGGCCATCGATGATGATCTGCTCGGCCTTGTCGTGCGGCATGCCTTCCTTGTAGACGCGCCGGCTGATCAATGCGTCGTAGACGTCGGCCACGGCCATCAGGCGTGCCGAGACCGGGATGTCGTCGCCCGAAAGTCCCTCCGGATAGCCCGAGCCGTTCCACTTCTCCTGGTGGCTGTAGGCAATCTCCTTGGCCACGGTCAGGAAGTCCACCTTCAGCCCCAGCCGGTCCTCTGCCTGCTGGATGGCGTCACGCCCCAGCTTGCAGTGCGTCTTCATGATCTCGAACTCGTGCGGCTCGAACTTGCCCGGCTTGAGCAGGATGCGGTCGGGAATGCCGACCTTGCCGATATCGTGCAGCGGCGCTGACTTGAACAGCGTGTCGATGTAGGTGTCGGTCAGCAGGTCCTTGAAGCGCGGGTGACCGCGCAGGGTCTCGGCCAAGAGCTTGACGTAGAGCTGCGTGCGCCGGATGTGGTTGCCGGTCTCGTTGTCGCGCGTCTCGGCGAGGGAGGCCATGGCCTGGATGGTCACGTCCTGGATGGTGGCGAGTTCGCGCGTGCGCCGCGCCACCTCGGCCTCGAGGAAACTGGCCTTGTCGCGCAGAAAGTCCGCTGACGCCTTCAACTGCAGCTGGGTCCGCACACGCGCCAGCACCACGGGCGGGCTGATGGGCTTGGTGATGTAGTCCACCGCACCCAGGGCGAGCCCGAACTCCTCGTCGACGGCTTCGCTCAGAGCGGTCAGGAAGATGATGGGGATGTCGCGCGTACGCTCATCCGCCTTCAACTCGCGGCAGACGGCAAAGCCGTCCATGCCGGGCATCATCACATCCAACAGGATGAGGTCGGGTGGGTCTGCCCGAGCGGCGAGCTGCAGCGCCTTCTGGCCCTCATTTGCCAGCCTCACCCGGTAATGCTCCTTGAGCAAGCCTGCCATCAGGGCCAGGTTGTCGGGCGTGTCATCCACCACGAGGACCGTTTGTCGCCCTGTTCCAGGGATTGCATCGTCCATGAAGTTAGCTCCCGGTCGGCCGGCACCTTGATGTGCTGCCACACAGCATACTTCCAGCGCGTCCAGATGACTCGCCCATGTGAGAGGACGACAACGAGCAGCGCCCGGTCTCCATTGCAGGGAGATCGCACGACGGACCGCAATTTCCATATGCGTCGGCTGCTCAGCTCGGGCCCCACCGGTGTGGCAACAGCAAGTCGATGCGGCCAGGCGCAGCGCTGGCCGGTGTCCATGCGCGGTGGCGGCAGGCCGCCGGATTCCAGGAAGCATCCGGCGGCATGCCGGGGCTCAGAGCCAGTGGCGCATCAGCACGACGTCGAGGTCGCTGCTGCCGCTGGCTTCGCCGGCCTGCAGCACGCGCACGGTGGACACGCGCTCGTCGGGCTGCAGGGCCAGCGCACGCCCGACGTCGCTGCGCGTGCCGGCCGCCACCGGGGTGATGCGCAGGCCGTCGGGGCTGAAGCCGGTATCGCGGCTGCCGTCCGCGTTCAGGCGCAGCAGCACGGTGTCGCCGCTGGAGCTGTTGCCCGTGTAGGCCCAGCCGCCCAGCAGCAGCCGGCCGTCGGCCTGCTGCACGAGGGCCGTGGCTTCGTCCCAGTTGTCGGTCCTGACGGCGACGACGCTACGGCCGCCGTTGCCGAAGCGCGCGTCCAGGCTGCCGTTGGCAAGCAGGCGCACGGCGGCGAAATCGTGGTCGCGATGGCCGGCCAGCACGAGCTCGTTGCCCGCCGTGACGACCACGCCGCGCGCCGCACCCGTGATGCTGCCGAACAGGCCGCGCACGATGCCGGCCGAGCCGAAGCCGGCGTCCAGCGTGCCGTCGCCGCGGTAGGCCGCGGCAATGAAGTCGCCCTCCCCGCCTGCCGCGACGATGCGCGAGACACCAGCGACGGTCTGCAGCGCCAGCGCGTAGACGGTCTCACGCGCGCCGTCGCTGCCGATGGCGGTCAACACCTTGCCGCCGCTGCCGAAGCTGGCGTCGAGGCTGCCGTCGGCGTTGTAGCGGGCCAGCGCGAAGTCGCTGCCATTGGCACCCTGGCTGCTGTCGCCGCCGAGCACGATCTTGCCGTCGGGCTGCAGCAGCAGCGCATAGGCCTTGTCGGCGCCGTTGCCGAAGGAGGTCGTCACGCGGCCACCGATGCCGAAGCTGGCGTCCAGCGTGCCGTCGGCGTTGTAGCGGGCCAGCGCGAAGTCGTAGCCGGTGGCGCCCTGGTCGCTGCTGCCGGCGACCAGGATCTTGCCGTCAGCCTGCACGGCCACGGCCTGGGCCTCGTCGCTGCGGCCGCCGTTGTTGAAGGCGGTGCTGACCTTGCCGCCGTTGCCGAAGGCCGGGTCGAGGCCACCGTCGCGCAGGTGGCGCACCAGCATGAAGTCCGTGCCGGTGACGGCGCCGAAGACGCCGAAGCCGGCCACGACGGCCTTGCCGTCCGCCTGCACGGCCACGCCGCGCACATAGTCGTCCGTCAGGCCGCCGGCCGTCACGAGGGTGCCGCCGCCGAAGCTGGTGTCGATGTCGCCCGCCTGGCCACGCACCGTGACCGTCAAGGGCTTGCTGGCATTGGCCGTGCCGCCGCTGCCCTTGATCGTCACGCTGGTGGGCAGGGAGTGCGGCGCCGCTGCAGCGGCCTGCAGCGTCAGCGTGCCGGCGTTGCTGCCGGCGGGCACGCTGAGCGCTGCGGCCGTCGCGCCGCTGGGCAGGCCCTCGGCGCTGAACTGGATGGCTTCGGTGAAGCCGGCATCGCGCTGCACGGCGACGGCGACGCTGGCCTGCTGGCCCTGCCAGACGATGGCCTTGCCGGTGTCCAGCGTGAAGCTGAAGCCCGCGGCCGCGGGCGGCGGCGGCGGTGCGGGCGGGGTCGGCGCCGGAGGGGTCGGGG
>NZ_JBFUFR010000043.1:0-52392 GCF_056403315.1 Roseateles sp. P2_H4
AACCGCCACTACGCGCACGTTGACTGCCCCGGCCACGCCGACTACGTCAAGAACATGATCACCGGTGCCGCCCAGATGGACGGCGCSATCCTGGTGTGCTCGGCCGCTGACGGCCCGATGCCCCAGACCCGCGAGCACATCCTGCTGGCTCGCCAGGTCGGCGTGAAGTTCATCATCGTCTTCCTGAACAAGTGCGACATGGTCGACGACGCCGAGCTGCTCGAGCTGGTCGAAATGGAAGTGCGCGAGCTCCTGTCCAAGTACGACTTCCCCGGCGACGACACCCCCATCATCAAGGGTTCGGCCAAGCTGGCGCTGGAAGGYGACACGGGCGACCTGGGCGAGCAAGCCATCATGCGYCTKGCYGAYGCGCTGGACACCTACATCCCCCAGCCGGACCGTGCCGTTGACGGCGCCTTCCTGCTGCCGGTTGAAGACGTGTTCTCGATCTCTGGCCGCGGCACCGTCGTGACCGGTCGCGTCGAGCGCGGCATCATCAAGGTCGGCGAAGAAATCGAAATCGTGGGCATCCGCGAAGTCCAGAAGACCACGGTCACGGGCGTCGAAATGTTCCGCAAGCTGCTGGACCAAGGTCAAGCGGGCGACAACGTCGGCATCCTGCTGCGCGGCACCAAGCGTGAAGACGTCGAGCGCGGCCAAGTGCTGGCCAAGCCCGGCTCGATCAAGCCCCACACCCACTTCACGGCAGAAATCTATGTTCTGTCCAAGGAAGAGGGCGGCCGCCACACCCCGTTCTTCAACAACTACCGTCCCCAGTTCTACTTCCGCACGACGGACGTGACCGGTGCCGTGGAGCTGCCGAAGGACAAGGAAATGGTCATGCCGGGCGACAACGTCGGCATCACGGTCAAGCTGATCGCTCCGATCGCGATGGAAACCGGCCTGCGCTTCGCCATCCGTGAAGGCGGTCGTACCGTCGGCTCGGGCGTCGTCGCCACGATCCTCGCTTAATCCATGCGTGACGTGCGCTGGGCGGCTGCCGCCCGGTGCTCACCACCTGCTCTTTAAGGAACTGTCATGCAAAAGCAAAAGATCCGCATCCGCCTGAAGGCGTTTGATTACAAGCTGATCGACCAGTCGGCCCTCGAAATCGTCGAGACCGCCAAGCGCACCGGCGCCATCGTCAAGGGCCCCGTGCCCCTGCCGACGCGCATGGAGCGTTTCGACATCCTGCGTTCGCCCCACGTCAACAAGACGAGCCGCGACCAGTTCGAGATCCGCACCCACCAGCGCCTGATGGACATCGTCGACCCGACCGACAAGACGGTTGACGCGTTGATGAAGCTCGACCTGCCCGCCGGCGTCGACGTCGAAATCAAGCTGCAGTAATTCCAGGCCTTCGGGCTTGTGAACCCAAGGCCCCGACCCTGTCTCAACAGGGTCGGGGCCTTGTTCTTTGCGCCGGCGAGGGCAAACGCTTGCATCGGGACTATCCCGCAGGCTATACTCGCCAGCTTTTCCGGGTTGGCCTATGCCTGCTCGGATATTCGCGCAGCGCTTCGCAAGAGGTTCTCTTCTTGAAGGCGCTGCACAGGTCAGCCCGGCCAATCGATGTCGGGTGTTCGCAATAGCTTCCGAGGCGCAAGCCGACGGGGCTGGAGAAAAACATGAGTCTGAGCAACCGTCTCGGTTTGCTGGGCCGCAAGGTGGGCATGATGCGCATCTTCACGGACGATGGCGATGCCATCCCTGTGACGGTGCTGGACGTGTCCAACAACCGCGTGACCCAGGTCAAGACCCAAGAGACCGACGGCTATAGCGCCATCCAAGTGGCGTTCGGTACGCGCAAAGCTTCGCGCGTCACCAAGCCCGAAGCCGGCCACCTTGCCAAGGCAGGTGTCGAAGCCGGTGAAATCCTCAAGGAATTCCGCGTCGAAGCCGACGTCGCCGCCCAGTACCAAGCTGGCGCGACCGTTCCGGTGACGTTGTTCGCCGCCGGCCAGCTGGTCGACGTGCAGGGCACGTCCATCGGCAAGGGCTTCGCAGGCACCATCAAGCGCCACAACTTCAGCTCGCAGCGCGCGTCGCACGGTAACAGCCGTTCGCACAACGTGCCGGGCTCGATCTCGATGGCGCAAGACCCGGGCCGTGTGTTCCCGGGCAAGAAGATGACCGGCCACATGGGCGACGAAACCGTCACCACCCAGAACCTGGACATCGTGCGCGTTGACGAAGCTCGTCAACTGCTGCTGGTCCGCGGTGCGGTCCCGGGTTCCAAGAACGGCCACATCGTCGTTCGCCCGGCCGTCAAGGTCAAAGTCAAGAAGGGAGCCAACTGATGCAGCTCGAGCTCCTGAACGAGCAGGGTCAGGCCACCGCCAAGGTGGACGCGCCTGACACCATCTTCGCTCGCGACTACAACGAAGCCCTGGTGCACCAGGTGGTCGTGGCCTTCCAGGCCAACGCCCGCCAAGGCACCCGTGCCCAGAAGGACCGTGAACAGGTCCATCACTCGACCAAGAAGCCTTTCCGCCAGAAGGGCACCGGCCGCGCTCGCGCCGGTATGACCTCGTCGCCGCTGTGGCGCGGGGGCGGTCGCATCTTCCCGAACATGCCTGACGAGAACTTCTCGCACAAGCTGAACAAGAAGATGTACCGCGCCGGCATGGCTGCGATCCTGTCGCAGCTGGCCCGCGAAGGCCGCCTGGCCGTGGTGGACTCGATCTCGGTCGAAGCCCCCAAGACCAAGCTGCTGGCCGCCAAGTTCAAGGCCATGGGCCTGGACTCGGTGCTGGTCATCTCCGACGTCGTGGATGACAACCTGCTGCTGGCTTCGCGCAACCTGGCCAACGTGCTGGTTGTCGAGCCGCGCTACGCCGACCCCCTGTCGCTGGTCTTCTACAAGAAGGTGCTGGTGACCAAGGCTGCGGTCGAGCAACTCAAGGAGATGCTGGCATGAGCGCCCCCAAGTATTCCGAAGGCCGTCTGGCCTCCGTGCTGCTCGCGCCCATCGTGTCCGAGAAGGCCACGCAAGTTGCCGAGAAGCACAACCAGGTCCTGTTCAAGGTCCTGCGCGACGCCACCAAGCCCGAGATCAAGGCCGCCGTTGAACTGATGTTCAAGGTCGAGGTCGAGTCGGTCAACGTCGTCCAGGTCAAGGGCAAGACGAAGCGCTTTGGTGGCCGTGCCGGCCGCCGTGACCACGTCAAGAAGGCCTATGTGGCCCTCAAGGCCGGTCAAGAGCTCAATTTCTCCGGGGAGGCCGCGTAAATGGCCATCGTCAAAGTCAAACCTACCTCGCCCGGTCGCCGTGGCGTCGTCAAGGTGGTGCACAAGCACCTGCACAAGGGCGCGCCCCATGCAGCCCTGCTTGAGCCGCAAATCCAGAATTCGGGCCGTAACAACAACGGTCACATCACGATTCGCCACAAGGGCGGTGGTCACAAGCACCACTACCGCGTCGTCGACTTCAAGCGCAACAAGGACGGCATTCCGGCCAAGGTCGAGACCATCGAGTACGACCCGAACCGCACCGCCCACATCGCGCTGGTGGTGTACGCCGACGGTGAGCGCCGCTACGTGATCGCCCCGCGCGGTCTCGAAGTGGGTTCGACCATCTTGAGCGGCGCGGAAGCCCCGATCAAGGCTGGCAACACGCTGCCGATCCGCAACATCCCGGTGGGCTCGACCATCCATTGCATCGAGCTGCAGCCTGGCAAGGGTGCCCAGATGATCCGTTCGGCCGGCACCTCTGCCGTCCTGATGGCTCGTGAAGGTGTCTACGCCCAGATCCGTCTGCGCTCCGGCGAAGTTCGCCGCGTGCACATCGACTGCCGCGCCACCATCGGTGAAGTCAGCAACGAAGAGCACAGCCTGCGTCAATACGGCAAGGCTGGCGCGATCCGCTGGAAGGGTATCCGTCCGACCGTTCGCGGTGTGGCGATGAACCCGGTGGATCACCCGCACGGTGGTGGCGAAGGCCGCACTGGCGAGGGCCAGGTCCCTGTGTCGCCGTGGAACACCCTGACGAAGGGTTACCGCACTCGCAACAACAAGCGCACGCAGACGTTCATCGTCTCGCGTCGCAAGAAGTAAGGGCTAGGCCATGACTCGTTCGCTGAAGAAGGGCCCCTTCGTTGACCACCATCTGATGGCCAAGGTCGACAAGGCAGTTGCCATCAAAGACAAGAAGCCCATCAAGACCTGGTCGCGCCGCTCGACGATCCTGCCCGAGTTCATCGGTCTGACGATCGCCGTGCACAACGGCAAGCAACACGTGCCGGTCTATGTGTCTGACCAGATGGTTGGTCACAAGCTGGGTGAATTCGCACTGACCCGCACCTTCAAGGGCCACCCGGCCGACAAGAAGGCCGGGAAGAAGTAAGGATGCCAACGATGGAAACCAAAGCAATCGTTCGTGGCGTTCGCCTCTCGTGTGACAAGGGTCGCCTCGTGGCTGACCTGATCCGCGGCAAGAAGGTGGACCAAGCGCTGAACATCCTGGAATTCACCCAGAAGAAGGCGGCCGTGATCATCAAGAAGGCGCTGGAAAGCGCCATCGCCAACGCCGAGCACAACGACGGCGCTGACATTGATGAACTCAAGGTCACCTCGATCTACGTCGAGCAGGGTGCCACGCTGAAGCGTTTCTCCGCTCGCGCCAAGGGCCGCGGCAATCGCATCAGCAAGCCCACCTGCCACATCTTCGTGGCTGTCGGCAACTAAGGCGTTAGGAAGAACATGGGACAGAAAATCCATCCGACCGGCTTCCGCCTGCCTGTCACCCGCAATTGGGCTTCGCGCTGGTACGCGAACAACCAGAACTTCGCCACGATGCTGGCCGAAGATCTGCAAGTTCGTGACTACCTGAAGACCAAGCTCAAGAACGCTGCCGTCTCGCGCATCCTGATCGAGCGCCCCGCCAAGAACGCCCGCATCACGATCTACTCGGCTCGTCCGGGCGTCGTGATCGGCAAGAAGGGCGAAGACATCGAAGCGCTGAAGGCTGAGCTGACCAAGCGTCTGGGCGTGCCCGTCGCCGTCAACATCGAAGAAGTGCGCAAGCCTGAAGTCGATGCCCAGCTGATCGCCGACTCGATCACCCAGCAGCTCGAAAAGCGCATCATGTTCCGCCGCGCCATGAAGCGCGCGATGCAGAACGCGATGCGTCTGGGTGCCCAGGGCATCAAGATCATGAGCGCTGGTCGCCTGAACGGCATCGAAATCGCTCGTACTGAGTGGTATCGCGAAGGTCGTGTGCCCCTGCACACCCTGAAGGCCGACATCGACTATGGCTTCTCCGAAGCCAAGACCACCTACGGCGTCATCGGCGTCAAGGTGTGGGTCTACCGCGGTGACCGTCTTGCCAATGGCGAGGCTCCGGTCATCAACACCCCCGCAGGCGCCGAAGACGATCGTCGCCCGCGCCGTAACGCTCGTCCGGGCGCTCCTGGTGGCCGTGGCCGCCCGGGTGGCGACCGTGGCCCGCGTGACGGAGCAGATCAGCCCGCTGCCGCCGCCCCGACGGGTGACGCAGCCAAGCCCGCTGCCAAGCGCGTGGTCCGCAAGGTCCCCGCAGCCGGTGGTGAGGCCAAAGGAGAATAAGCATGCTGCAACCCGCTCGTCGTAAATACCGCAAGGAGCAGAAGGGCCGCAACACTGGTGTTGCGACCCGAGGCGCCGCGGTGTCTTTCGGTGATTTCGGCCTCAAGGCCACCGAGCGCGGCCGTCTGACGGCCCGCCAGATCGAAGCGGCTCGCCGCGCGATCTCGCGCCACATCAAGCGCGGCGGTCGGATCTTCATCCGCGTGTTCCCGGACAAGCCCATCTCGCAAAAGCCCGCCGAAGTTCGGATGGGTAACGGCAAGGGCAACCCCGAGTACTACGTCGCTGAAATCCAGCCCGGCAAGGTGATCTACGAGGTTAACGGCGTGCCGGAAGAACTGGCTCGCGAGGCGTTCACGCTGGCCGCTGCCAAGCTGCCGCTGCGTTGCACCTTCGTGGCCCGCCAGGTCGGTACCTGAGGAAGACACCATGAAAGCAACTGAACTCCGCACCAAGGACGTCGCTGCCCTCGAGAAGGAAGTGACCGACCTGCTGAAGGCCCACTTCGGCCTGCGCATGCAAAAGGCCACCCAGCAGCTGACCAACCACAGCCAGCTGGGCAAGACCCGCCGCGACATCGCGCGTGCCAAGACCGTTCTGGCACAAAAGAAGAAGGAGGCCACGAAATGACTGAGGCCCAAGTCCAAGCCAAGAACACGCGCACCCTCGTCGGTCGCGTGGTCAGCGACAAGCGCGCCAAGACGGTCACCGTCCTGGTCGAGCGTCGCGCCAAGCACGAGCTCTACGGCAAGATCGTGGCCCGTTCCCGCAAGTACCACGCCCACGACGAAAAGGGCGAGTACAAGATGGGTGACGTCGTCGAGATCAGCGAAGGCCGTCCGATCTCCAAGACCAAGAGCTGGGTTGTGACCCGCCTGGTCGAGAAGGCCGAGATCGTCTAAAGAAGCACCGGTCGCATGACCGCTGCACAACCGGCACGCTGGGTAACTGGCGCGCCGGTTTTTCATTTTCAGAACACTCAATCAGGAGCGACACCATGATCAAGGTTGGCGACAAGCTGCCCGCAGGCAGCCTGCAGGAATTCATCGAAGTGGAAGGCGAGGGCTGCACGCTCGGCCCCAACAGCTTCGACATCGAGAAGGCCACGGCCGGCAAGACCGTCGCCATCTTTGCCCTGCCGGGCGCCTACACGCCGACCTGCTCGGCCAAGCATGTGCCTGGCTACGTCGAATCCGCTGAGGCACTCAAGGCTGCCGGCGTCGACGAGATCTGGTGCGTGTCGGTCAACGACGCCTTCGTCATGGGCGCCTGGGGCCGCGATCAGAAGACAGCTGGCAAGGTGCGCATGATGGCCGACGGCAGCGCCCAGTTCGCCCAGGCCACCGGCCTGACGCTGGACCTGACGGCCAAGGGCATGGGCGTGCGCTCGCAGCGCTATTCGATGCTGGTCAAGGATGGCGTCGTCAAGACGCTGAACATCGAAGGCCCCGGCAAGTTCGAGGTCAGCGATGCGGCCACGATGTTGAGCCAGGCCAAGGCCGGCTGATCTGAAGGCCGCTGGGGCTGGCAAACCGGCCTCAGCAAAAACTTCTGCGACAGGCATTGACGGCCCAAGGGTTCTCACTGCATAATGCGCAGCTTCGCCGAACGCCAGTGCTCCTGCTACGCAAGAGCCCACGCTGGCTTCGGATCCGCCCTCAACCGTTGGGCAGCCCAGGCGCAACGCCCAAGCTGACTGACTTACGGGCCCAAGACTGACCGACGCGCAGCTCGCTGCAACTCGGGGCAAGTTGGGGACAGACATGATCCAAATGCAATCGCGGCTTGATGTCGCGGACAACACTGGCGCCAAGTCCGTTCAGTGCATCAAGGTGCTGGGCGGCTCCAAGCGCCGCTATGCGCACATTGGCGACATCATCAAGGTCAGCATCAAAGAAGCTGCCCCGCGTGGTCGCGTGAAGAAGGGCGAGGTCTACAGCGCCGTGGTGGTTCGTACCGCCAAGGGTGTTCGTCGCCAGGACGGCTCGCTCGTCAAGTTCGACGGCAATGCCGCCGTGCTGCTCAATGCCAAGCTGGAGCCGATCGGCACCCGCATCTTCGGCCCGGTGACGCGTGAACTGCGTACCGAGCGCTTCATGAAGATCGTGTCGCTGGCACCTGAGGTGCTTTGAGCCCCCACTGTCTGAGGTAAGCCATGAACAAGATTCGTACCGGCGACCAGGTCATTGTGCTGACCGGCCGCGACAAGGGTAAGCGCGGCACCGTGTCCGCCCGCACCGACGTCGACCACGTGGTCGTTGACGGCATCAATGTCGTCAAGAAGCACGTCAAGCCCAACCCCATGAAGGGCACCACCGGCGGCGTCGTCGACAAGACCATGCCTATCCATCAATCCAACGTGGCGATCTTCAACGCCGCCTCCGGCAAGGCCGATCGTGTGGGCGTCAAGCTCGTCGACGGCAAGCGGGTGCGCGTGTTCAAGTCGACCGGCGAAGAGATCAAGGCTTAAGAGGTCCGTCATGGCTCGTCTGCAAACGCATTACCGCGAAAAAATCGTGCCCGGCCTGGTCGAGAAGTTCGGCTACAAGTCGGTCATGGAGGTGCCCCGCATCACCAAGATCACGCTCAACATGGGCGTGAGCGAGGCCGTCGCCGACAAGAAGGTCATGGACCACGCCGTTGGCGACCTGACCAAGATCGCTGGCCAGAAGCCCGTGGTCACCAAGTCGAAGAAGGCCATCGCCGGCTTCAAGATCCGCGACAACGTGCCCATCGGCGCGATGGTGACCCTGCGCGGCGTCCAGATGTATGAATTCCTGGACCGCTTCGTGACGATCGCCCTGCCGCGCGTTCGCGACTTCCGGGGTATCTCCGGTCGCTCGTTCGACGGCCGTGGCAACTACAACATCGGCGTCAAAGAACAGATCATCTTCCCCGAAATCGAATACGACAAGGTGGATGCTCTGCGTGGTCTGAACATCAGCATCACGACGACTGCCAAGACGGACGACGAAGCCAAGGCTCTCCTGGCTGCGTTCAAGTTCCCGTTCAAGAACTGAGGTGATCTGTGGCTAAAACTTCCATCAAGCAACGTGAACTGAAGCGCGAAGCACTCGTCGCCAAGTTCGCGAAGAAGTACGCAGAACTGAAGGCCATCATCAACGACAGCAAGAAGTCGGATGAAGAGCGCTATGTCGCTCGCCTCGAGCTGCAGAAGCTGCCCCGTAACGCCTACCCGACCCGTCTGCGCAATCGCTGCGAACTGACCGGTCGTCCGCGTGGCACCTTCCGCAAGTTCGGCCTGGCCCGTAACAAGATTCGTGAACTGGCCTTCAAGGGCGACATCCCCGGTGTCGTCAAGGCCAGCTGGTAATCGGCTGATAGGAGTAATCGCAAATGAGCATGAGTGATCCCATCGCCGATATGCTGACCCGCATCCGCAACGCGCAGATCGTCGAAAAGACGAGCGTTGCCATGCCGTCGTCCAAGCTGAAGGTGGCGATTGCCAAAGTCCTGAAGGACGAAGGCTATATCGACGACTTCGCCGTTCGCGGCGAAGCTGCCCGCCCGGAGCTGGAAATCGCGCTGAAGTACTACGCTGGCCGTCCGGTCATCGAACGTATCGAGCGCGTCAGCCGCCCCGGCCTGCGCATCTACAAGGGCCGCCACGACATTCCTCAGGTCATGAATGGCCTGGGCGTGGCGATTGTGACGACCCCGCAAGGTGTCATGACGGACCGCAAGGCCCGCGCTGCCGGTATCGGTGGCGAGGTCCTCTGCTACGTCGCCTAAGCGAAGGAGTCGAAACAATGTCCCGCGTTGGAAAAATGCCGGTCAACCTCCCGCAAGGCGTGGATGTGACCGTCGCCGCTGACTCGATCAGCGTCAAGGGCTCGCTGGGTACGCTGGTGCGTCCCGCGAACAAGCTCGTCACCGTCAAGAACGAAGCCGGCAAGCTGAGCTTCGTGCCCGCCAACGAATCGGCTGAAGCCGATGCGATGAGCGGCACGATGCGCGCGCTGCTGGCCAATATGGTCAACGGCGTCAGCAAGGGCTTCGAGCGCAAGCTGAACCTGGTCGGCGTGGGCTTCCGTGCCCAAGCCCAGGGCCAGAAGCTCAACCTGCAAATCGGCTTCTCTCACCCTGTGGTGAAGGACATGCCGGCCGGCATCAAGGTCGAGTGCCCCACCCAGACGGAAATCGTCATCAAGGGTGCTGACCGCCAGGTCGTCGGCCAAATCGCCGCTGAGGTGCGTGCCTTCCGCCCCCCCGAGCCCTACAAGGGCAAGGGCATCCGTTATTCGGATGAGAAGGTCACCATCAAAGAGACCAAGAAGAAGTAAGGAGCAGCGCCATGATGACCAAGAAAGAACAACGCCTGCGTCGTTCGCGCCAGACCCGCGTTCGCATTGCGATCCAGCGCGTGGCCCGTCTGACGGTGTTCCGCTCCAATCTGCACATCTACGCCCAAGTCGTCTCGGAAGATGGCGGCAAGGTGCTGGCTGCAGCCTCCACGGCCGAGAAGTCGGTCCGCGAACAGCTGAACAGCAACGGCGGCAACGTCGCTGCGGCTACGCTGGTCGGCAAGCTGATCGCCGAGAAGGCCAAGGCTGCTGGCGTCGAGAAGGTCGCTTTCGACCGCTCGGGCTTCGCCTATCACGGCCGTGTCAAGGCCCTGGCCGAAGCAGCCCGCGAAGCCGGCCTGCAGTTCTGACGCATCAAGGAATAAGAAATGGCAAAGTTTCAACCCCGCGGCGCGCAGGCTGAAGGCAACGACGACGGCCTGAAGGAAAAGATGATCGCGGTCAACCGCGTGACCAAGGTTGTGAAGGGTGGCCGTACGCTGTCCTTCGCCGCTCTGACCGTGGTCGGTGATGGCGATGGCCGCATCGGCATGGGCAAGGGCAAGGCCAAGGAAGTGCCGGTCGCCGTGCAGAAGGCCATGGAGTCGGCTCGCCGCAACATGGTCAAGGTCAGCCTGAAGAACGGCACCATCCACCACAACGTGGTGGGTGAGCACGGTGCAGCTCACGTCATCATGGCTCCGGCTCCTGCCGGTACCGGCGTCATCGCCGGCGGCCCGATGCGCGCTGTCTTCGAAGTGATGGGCGTGACCGACATCGTGACCAAGAGCCACGGTTCGACCAACCCTTACAACATGGTTCGCGCCACGTTGGACGCTCTGAAGCGTTCGACGACGCCGGCCTCTGTCGCTGCCAAGCGCGGCAAGACGGTTGAAGAAATCTTCAACTGATCGCGGAGCACAACATGTCTGACAAGAAAACCGTGACGGTCAAGCTGGTGCGTAGCCCCATCGGCTGCCGCGCCTCGCACCGTGCCACCGTGGTCGGCCTGGGTCTGCGTCGGCTGAACAGCCAAAGCACCCTGGAAGACACGCCCGCAGTGCGCGGCATGATCAACAAGATCGCCTATCTGGTGCAGGTGCTCTAAGCACCGCACGCAAAGGACAAGACGATGGAACTCAACACGATCAAGCCCGCAGAGGGCTCCAAGCATGCCAAGCGCCGTGTCGGCCGTGGCATCGGCTCGGGCCTGGGCAAGACCGCAGGTCGCGGCCACAAGGGCCAGAAGTCCCGCGCTGGTGGCTACCACAAGGTCGGCTTCGAAGGCGGCCAGATGCCGCTGCAGCGTCGCCTGCCCAAGCGTGGCTTCAAGTCGCTGACGCTGAAGTACAGCGTCGAGATCAACCTGTCGGACCTGCAAGGTCTGGCCGGTGAAGAGATCGACGTGTCGACGCTGAAGGCTGTCGGCCTGGTGCCCCAGCTGGCCAAGTCGGTCAAGGTCATCCTGTCCGGCGCCATCGAGCGCAAGGTCACGCTGAAGGGCGTGAACGTCACGAAGGGCGCCAAGGCGGCCATCGAGGCGGCGGGCGGCTCGGTCGCTTAAATCCAGTCCACAAGGAACTGACTCAGCGTGGCTACCAACGCGAATCAGCTGGCCAAGAGCGGCAAGTTCGGCGACCTGCGTCGTCGGCTTGTGTTCCTGCTGCTGGCTCTGGTCGTCTACCGCATCGGGGCGCATATCCCCGTGCCCGGTATCGACCCGAACCAGCTGGCCCAATTCTTCAAGGGTCAGGCGGGTGGCATCCTGAGCCTGTTCAACATGTTCTCGGGCGGCGCGCTGTCGCGCTTCACCGTGTTCGCGTTGGGCATCACGCCTTACATCTCGGCGTCCATCGTTCTGCAGCTGATGACCTACGTCGTGCCGACGCTGGAGCAGCTGAAGAAGGAAGGCGAAGCCGGCCGCCGCAAGATCACCCAGTACACGCGTTATGCGACGCTGGGGCTGGCTCTGTTCCAGAGTCTGTCGATCGCGCTGGCGCTGGAAGGCTCTGCCGGCCTCGTGCTGAACCCTGGTTTCGGCTTCCGCCTGACCGCGGTGTCCAGCCTGGTGGCCGGCACGATGTTCCTGATGTGGCTGGGTGAGCAGATCACCGAGCGCGGCCTGGGCAATGGCATCTCGATCCTGATCTTCGGCGGTATCGCCGCGGGTCTGCCGGGTGCGATCGGTGGCCTGTTCGAGCTGGTGCGTACCGGTGCGATGGGTTACGGTTCTGCGCTGGTCGTGATCTCGCTGGTCGTGCTGGTGACCTATGCCGTGGTCTTCGTCGAACGTGGCCAACGCAAGATCCTCGTGAACTATGCGAAGCGCCAGGTCGGCAACAAGGTCTACGGCGGCCAGTCGTCGCACCTGCCGCTGAAGCTGAACATGTCGGGCGTGATCCCGCCGATCTTCGCGTCGTCGATCATCCTGCTGCCGACCACGGTGGTGAGCTGGTTCGCGACGGGTGATGGCCTGCGCTGGTTGAAGGACCTGGCGGGCATGATCAGCCCGGGTCAGCCGATCTATGTGCTGCTGTATGCGACAGCCATCATTTTCTTCTGCTTCTTCTACACGGCCCTGGTGTTCAACAGCCGTGAGACTGCAGACAACCTGAAGAAGAGTGGTGCGTTCATTCCGGGTATCCGCCCGGGTGAGCAGACCGCCAAGCACATCGACAAGATCCTTTCGCGGCTGACGCTGGCTGGTGCGATTTACATCACGCTGGTCTGTCTGCTGCCCGAGTTCCTGACGCTGAAGTACAACGTTCCGTTCTACTTCGGTGGCACCTCCCTGTTGATCATCGTCGTCGTGACGATGGACTTCTGGGCTCAGGTTCAGAGTTACATCATGAGTCAGCAGTACGAATCACTGCTGAAGAAGGCCAGCTTCAAGCCCAGCTGAGGGCGAGGAGCTGATCGTTAACCAAGATTGATTCCAACCACACTCCTGAACGTACGGCATGGCGAAAGACGACGTCATTCAGATGCAGGGCGAGATTCTTGAGAACCTCCCCAACGCTACGTTCAGAGTCAAGTTGGAGAACGGGCATGTCGTCCTCGGGCACATCTCCGGCAAGATGCGGATGCACTACATCCGTATCCTTCCCGGCGACAAAGTGACTGTGGAATTGACACCCTACGATTTGAGTCGTGCTCGCATCGTGTTCCGGGCGAAGTGAGCTGTTTGAACCCCCGGACGCGTGTGAGCGCAAAAGAAGTTAGGCCAAGGAGCAGACCATGAAAGTTTCGGCATCCGTTAAGCAGATGTGCCGCAATTGCAAGATCATCCGCCGCAAGGGCGTGGTGCGTGTGATCTGCACCGACCCGCGCCACAAGCAGCGCCAGGGCTAAGCCCTCAAGCACGCACGACAGGACTAGAGGACAACCATGGCACGTATTGCTGGTATCAACATTCCGCCGCAAAAGCACACTGAGATCGGTCTGACCTCGATCTACGGCATTGGCCGTACGACCGCCCAGAAGATCTGCACGAACAGCGGCATTCCGTTCGACAAGAAGGTCAAGGACCTGACCGATAGCGATCTCGAAAAGATCCGCGATGAAGTCAACAAGCTGACCATCGAAGGTGACCTGCGCCGCGAGCAGTCCATCAACATCAAGCGTCTGATGGACCTCGGTTGCTACCGCGGCTTCCGTCACCGCCGTGGCCTGCCGATGCGCGGTCAACGCACCCGTACGAATGCCCGCACCCGCAAGGGTCCGCGCAAGTCGGCTGCGACCGGCAAGAAGTAAGCTGCCCGAACTGAAAGAAGGTCAATATGGCAAAGGCTCCCAACAATTCGGCGGCTCAGCGCGTTCGCAAGAAGGTTCGCAAGAACGTTGCTGACGGCATTGCGCACGTCCACGCTTCGTTCAACAACACGATCATCACGATCACCGACCGCCAAGGCGGCGCCCTGTCCTGGGCTTCGTCGGGTGGCCAAGGCTTCAAGGGCTCGCGCAAGTCGACGCCTTTCGCAGCCCAGGTGGCGGCTGAAGTGGCTGGTCGCGCTGCTCAAGAGCAGGGCATCAAGAACCTCGACGTCAAGATCAAGGGCCCCGGCCCGGGTCGCGAATCGTCGGTGCGCGCCCTGGCTGCGCTCGGCATCCGCATCAACTCGATCTCTGACGTGACGCCGGTGCCGCACAACGGCTGCCGTCCGCAGAAGCGCCGTCGCATCTAATCGCTGCAGCCCACCTATTCACCCTCAGGTGACAGGGATATTGCAGAAGCGGATGACAGTGCGATAATCGCGCGTTTTCCCGGAGCCGGCGGGCACTTTGTGCCGCGCCGGCTTCAGTCTTGAGTCGAGCTGATTCAGCGACGACTCACAAGCCCACCGTCCAAGCCCATAAAAACACCGGCTGGACTCGCGTCAGGAAACCTCTCCATGAGGCTTGGCGTCAGATTGAACAAGGACACGCAAAGTGGCACGTTACCTCGGCCCCAAGGGCAAACTTTCCCGCCGTGAAGGCACCGACCTCTACCTGAAGAGCGCCCGCCGCGCCATCAGCGACAAGGTCAAGTTCGACAGCAAGCCCGGCCAGCATGGCCGCACCTCCGGCCAGCGCACGTCCGACTTCGGTCTGCAGCTGCGCGAAAAGCAGAAGGTCAAGCGCATGTACGGCGTGCTGGAGCGTCAGTTCCGCCGCTACTTCGCCGAAGCCGAGCGCCGCAAGGGCTCGACCGGCGTGAACCTGCTGCAACTGCTGGAATCGCGCCTGGACAACGTCGTCTACCGCATGGGCTTCGGCTCCACCCGCGCAGAAGCCCGTCAGCTGGTTTCGCACAAGGGTGTGACGGTGAACGGCGAAGTCGTCAACATCGCTTCCTACCTGGTCAAGGCCGGTGACACCGTCGCCGTGCGCGAAAAGGCCAAGAAGCAGTTGCGCGTCACCGAGTCGTTCAAGCTCGCCGACTCCATCGGCCTGCCGGCCTGGGTGGCTGTTGACGGCACCAAGCTCGAAGGCGTGTTCAAGAAGGCTCCCGACCGCGATGAGTTCGGCGCCGAGATCAACGAATCGCTGATCGTCGAGTTGTACTCGCGTTAATGATTTCCCCCGCCGACCACGCCCGCAAGGGCGCGGTCGGCGTTTCCTCGTCCGGGCTTTTGCCCTTCGTAGGCTCTGCCCGGCTGGTCCTCAGCCTTATCGGTGTAACGAACCGAGGGTATTGAAAGAAAGACCTCATGCAAACCAACTTGCTCAAACCCAAGTCCATCAACGTGGAGCCCCTGGGCGGTCATCGCGCCAAGGTCACGCTGGAGCCGTTCGAACGCGGCTACGGTCACACCCTGGGCAATGCCCTGCGCCGTGTGCTGCTCTCGTCGATGGTGGGTTATGCGCCGACGGAAGTGACGATTGCCGGCGTGCTCCACGAGTACTCGGCCATCGACGGCGTGCAAGAGGACGTGGTTCACATCATGCTGAACCTCAAGGGCGTCGTCTTCCGCCTGCACAACCGTGAAGAAGTGACCCTGGTCCTGCGCAAGGAAGGCGAAGGCCCCGTCACCGCGGCCGACATCCAGACTCCGCACGACGTCGAGATCATCAACCCCGAGCACGTCATCGCCCACCTGTCGCAAGGCGGCAAGCTGGACATGCAGATCAAGGTTGAAAAGGGCCGCGGCTATGTGCCCGGCACGATGCGCCGCTTCGGCGACGAGCCGACCAAGAGCATTGGCCGCATCGTCCTCGACGCCTCGTTCTCGCCCGTCAAGCGCGTCAGCTACGCCGTCGAAAACGCCCGCGTCGAGCAGCGTACCGACCTGGACAAGCTGGTCATGGAAATCGAAACCAACGGCGCTATCTCGCCCGAGGAAGCGATCCGTGCTTCGGCCAAGATCCTGGTTGAACAGCTGGCCGTGTTCGCCCAGCTGCAAGGCACCGACCTGGTCGACGCCTTCGACCAGCCGGCCCAGCGTTCCAGCAGCTTCGATCCGATCCTGCTGCGCCCGGTCGACGAGCTCGAACTGACCGTGCGTTCGGCCAACTGCCTGAAGGCCGAAAACATCTACTACATCGGCGACCTGATCCAGCGTACCGAGACCGAGCTGCTGAAGACCCCGAATCTGGGTCGCAAGTCGCTCAACGAGATCAAGGAAGTTCTGGCTTCCCGCGGTCTCACCCTCGGCGCCCGCCTGGAAAACTGGCCCCCGCAAGGCCTGGACAAGCGTTAATCCGCTTCGCTCGAACAGAAAAGACGGCCTGAAGGCCGTCATCGGATGACAAACGCGCTCTGGCGCGTTTGATCGTGCAACCAGCAGTACCTGATCCGGCTGCTGGCATTAACAAAGTGAAAAAGGAATAGCACCATGCGTCACCGTAACGGCCTCCGTAAACTCAACCGCACCAGCGCCCACCGCGCTGCCATGCTGCGCAATATGTGCGTTTCGCTGCTGCAGCACGAAGCCATCAAGACCACGGTCCCCAAGGCCAAGGAACTGCGCCGCGTTGTCGAGCCCCTCATCACGCTCGCCAAGGAACCCACGCTGGCCAACCGCCGCCTGGCTTTCGACCGCCTGCGCGACCGCGACATCGTCGGCAAGCTCTTCAACGAACTGGGCCCGCGTTTCGCGAATCGCCCGGGCGGCTACACCCGCATCCTGAAGATGGGCTTCCGCGTCGGCGACAACGCGCCCATGGCTTTCGTCGAACTGGTGGACCGCGCCGAAGGCGAGACCGCTGGCGAAGCCGTCGAATAAGTTCAGCTTCTGCTGATCTGCAAAGCCCGCTTCGAGCGGGCTTTTTCTTTGGGGCCGTCGGCCTCCGCCTACGCCAGCGGCTCGCCCGGCCCGACGGCATGTCAGCGACCGCGAGCGCACAGTGGACGGCGCTTCCATGAAAGGACGTCCCCATGCCCAAGACCCACGGTAACCGCGGCGGCGCGGTCGAACACAAGGTCAGCGACTTCGCCACCACCAAATCGACCCAAGGTCAGACCTTGACCAGGCAGGCCAAGGCGCCGGCGCGCCAGGATGACGGCACCGCGCGTGAAGCGCCCAAGGGCCCGCCCCAGCACAAGGTCTGACAAGGGCTCGCATCAGCGACGCAGCGGCAGCCAATGCAGTTCGCCGTCGCCAAGCACCGCGATCTGCGCGCCATGGCGTGCGAGTTCGGCGCGCCGCAGGGTCAGCGCGCCCGTCAGGCCACCAAAGGCCGGCAGCACCAGCGCGTGCGGGTAGTGGGCGAAGCAGGGCCGCCGCAGGCGGTCGCCGGCACGGCTGGCGATGACGACGGCGGGATGCCAATGTCCCGCCAGCGTGAAGCCCGGCGTCGCGGGTGGCGGCGGTTCATGTGCGGCAGTCAGTGGGCCTAACGCCAATGCCGTGCTGACTGTCTGGAGCGGCAGCTCGGCCGGATGAATGTGTCGGTCGTGGTTGCCCAGCACGAGGGTGGTTGGCACGCGGCGTGCGAAGCCGTCAACGTCAGCCAGCAGGGCGGGTGTCAGGCCCTCGGCGCTGTGCCAGAAATCACCAAGCACCATGAGCCGCTCGGCAGCGTACGACGCCATCAGCGCCTCGAGCTTCGCCAAGGTTCGCGCGCTGGTGCCGGCCGGCACCGCCTGCCCCTGGGCGCGGAAGGCGGCGCCCTTGCCCAGATGCAGGTCGGCGGCGAACAGCGTGCGCGCGGCGGGCCACCAGACCGCACCTTCCGGCAGCAGCCACAGGGTCTCGCCAGCGGCCTCGATGCTCAGGCTCATCGCCGCCTCCGACGAGCACTACCGCGTTTGCCGGATTTGGCGGCCTTGTCACTCTCCTGCCCGAAGGCCAGCCGCTCCCCCACGTCCTGCGGCGCTGCGCCGCCACCGGCTGCCACCTCCAGCTCCGCCAGCATGCGCGTGAGCCTCTGCGCCAGCGACTCCGTCGTCACGCGCTCGCGCAGCATCTCCACCAACAGCGGGAAGGCCAGCGGCGAGGTCCGCGCTGGGCGCTGCAGGTCCAGCGGCAACGAAGCCAGCCGGTCCAGCGTGCGCGCCAATGAATCCTCGTCCAGCTCGGCCGACAGCAGTTCCTCCTCGGCCTGGTGCAGCAGCCGGTTGCCCGGGTCGTGCTGGCGGAAGACATCGAAGTAGAGCGAGCTGGATGCCTGCAACTGGCGCTGGCTGCGCACCTCGCCGGGGTGGCTCTGGAAGATCAGGCCCGAGATGCGCGCGATCTGTCGGAAGCGCCGGCGCGCCAGCTCGCTGGCATTGATGCTGGCCAGCACCTCCTGGCGCAAGGTGTCGCGGTCCACCGCAGCGAGCAATTGCGGCAGGCGCGCGGCCCAGTCGATCTCGGTGGCGCTGAGCAGCTCCATGCCGTACTCGTTGATGGCGACGGTGAAGGTGGCGGGTGTGTCGCGGCCCACGCGCCAGGCCAGCAGCCACGCCAGGCCCAGGTGCACCGTGCGGCCGGCAAAGGGGTAGAGGAAGAGGTGATGGCCGTCCGCCGAAGTCTGCACCTCGGCCAGCAGCCGCTGCGGCCCGGGCAGAGCCGACCACTCGGCTTGCAGCTTCAGCAGCGGCGCGACGAAGCGCATTTCCTTGTCGGCATAGCGACCCTGCGCCGCTTCGTCGAAGCGCTCCAGCATTGCATCGGCCAGCGTGTCGGAGATCGGGAACTGTCCGCCGTTCCAGCGCGGCAGCAAGGCGCGACCTGGCTTGCCCACTCGCACATAGGCGGTCAGGCCTTCGACGCGCACCAACTCCAGCGCGCGGCCACCCAGCAGGAAGACATCGCCGGGCTTGAGCCGCGCAATGAAGCTCTCCTCCACCGTTGCGATGCGGCCGCCGGTCAGGAACTGCACGCTCATCATGGCGTCCGACACGATGGTGCCGATATTGCTGCGGTGGCGCCGCGCCAGCCGCACATCGGGCACGCGCCAAACGCCTTCCTCGTCGGGCACGACGCGCTGGAAGTCCGGGTAGGCGCGCAGGCTCTCGCCGCCGTGGCGGACAAAGGCCAGCGCCCATTGCCAGGCCTCGTCGCTCAGGCCGCGATAGCTGGGCGCCGTGCGTACCTCGGCCAGCAACTCCTCGGGCCGGAAGCCGCCGCCCAGCGCCACCGTCACCAGGTGCTGGACCAACACGTCCAGCGGTGCCGCCGGCGCATGACGCGGCTCGATGCGGCCGGCCTGCACGGCGGCGCGCAACGCGGACGCCTCGACGATCTCCAGGCTGTGCGTCGGCACCATGGTGACCTTCGATCGACGCCCGGGCGCGTGCCCGCTGCGGCCAGCGCGTTGCAGCAAGCGGGCCACACCTTTGGCCGAACCGATCTGCAGCACCTGGTCCACCGGCAGGAAGTCCACGCCCAGGTCGAGACTCGCCGTGCAGACGACCGCCTTGAGCTGGCCGGCCTTCATGGCCGCCTCCACCCAGCGGCGCAGCTCGGCATCGATGGACCCATGGTGCAGGGCGATGGCCCCGGCCCAGTCGGGGCGCGCGTCCAGCAGCGCCTGGAACCAGCGTTCGGCCTGGGAGCGCGTGTTGGTGAACACCAGGCTGCTGGCGGCCTGGTCGATCTGCGCGACGACGGCCGGCAGCATGGTCAGGCCCATATGGCCGCCCCAGGCGAAGCGCTCGATGCGCTTGGGCAGCAGGGTGGCGATGTCAATCTTCTTGTCCATGGCGCCACGCACCAGCACGGCATCGGGCGCCAGCACGTCGCGCGCTTCGTCGAGATTGGCCAGCGTGGCGGACAGGCCCCAGGTCATCAGGGCCGGGTTCCAGTGTCTGAGCCTGGCGAGGGCGAGTTGCAGCTGCACGCCACGCTTGCTGCCGAGCAGCTCATGCCACTCATCGACGACGACCAGGCGCACGCGCTTGAGCACGTCCGGCGCATCGGCGCGGGACAGCATCAGGCTGAGCGATTCGGGCGTGGTGACGAGGGCGGTCGGCCAGCGGCGTTGCTGCGAGGCGCGCTCGCTCGTCGATGTGTCGCCCGTGCGTGCGGCCAACGTCCAATCCGGCGCGAGTGCCGATGCGGCGCCTTGCAGGGCCAGCAGGGTGTCGTGGCTGAGGGCTCGCATGGGCGTCACCCACAGGACTGTCAACGGCGCCTCGGCATCGCCAAGCGCATGCAGCGCACCGAGCCAGACGGCCAGCGTCTTGCCTGAGCCGGTGGTGGCGTGGAGGAGGCCGGAGTGGCCTTGCTTCATCTCCTTCCAGACAGTCTTCTGGAAGGGGAAGGCTTTCCATCCTTTGGTTTGGAGCCACTCGGTGGTGGTGGGGTTAGGCATTCGGAGCGGTGGCTTGATGGGCCAGTGCCGTGCCGGGAGTCCCGCCCGGCGGCGGGGTAACTTTCTTCTGCGGCGCCAGAAGAAAGTCACCAAAGAAGAGGCGCTGAACCGCACACCACCGCGACGACGCCATCAGCGGCGCGCGAAAACATCCGCTGTCATTGCGACAAGAAGCGAGCCGCTGCGCTCTCGCGTCTGACTTGTCACGCGCACCATCCATCGCACCAGCTGCCCGTCCGACGCGCGGCTGCACGCCGTGCTCACCAGAAAACCAAATGCAGCGTCGCCCGAGCGACGCGGCTGTTCGGTATTTGTCGGGCGTCGGCGTGCAGCCGCGACTTAAGCGGCGTGAAGATCCGATCGTTGGTGCTCGGCACAAGTGGTGGGCGAGAGCGCAGCGGCTCGCGTCGGGGCGCGCTCCAGTTCGAGCGTCGCGAGCGCCTGATCCCGCTCGAGTGCGGATTGCATTGAGCGCTCCTCTTTTGGTGACTTTTCTCTGGCGCGTCAGAGAAAAGTTACCCGCCCTCGCGGGGCAGATTCCCGCGGCATTGCACCGAGTCGAAAGGACAGCCGTCAAAGCAACCCCGTTCAACTCACCACCTCCATCAACGTCCGTAGCGACTCCAGCGTATCCGCCTCCCACAGCGGCTTGTCATCCCTGATGCGCAACATCCGCGGAAACCTCACCGCGATGCCGCTCTTGTGCCGCGTGCTGGCCTGTATGCCCTCGAAACCCAGCTCGAACACCATGGTCGGCCGCACGCGCCGCACCGGCCCGAATTTCTCCACCGTCGTCTTGCGGATCTCGCGATCCACGCGCTTGATCTCCTCGTCCGTCAGCCCCGAATACGCCTTCGCAAACGGCACCAGCATCAGCTCGCCGCCCGTCGCGTCCAATGCAGCTTCCGCCTCCGCAGCATCGCGCGGTGCGCGGTTCCAGACGGCAAAGCTGTAGTCGGTGTAGAGATTGGCCCGCCGCCCATGGCCGGCCTGGGCGTAGATCAGCACGGCGTCGACGCTCAGCGGCGCGACTTTCCATTTCCACCAGGCACCGACGGTGCGGCCGATGCCATAGGCCGACTCGCGGTGCTTGAGCATCAGGCCTTCGACGCGCCGCTCTCGCGAGCCTTCGCGCGCAGCAGCAAGGCCGGGCCAGTCCGTCGCGTCGACCAGCGGCGACGTCGCAATGCCCAACTGCTCCAGTCGCGCGCGGCGGATGTGCATGGGCTCCTGGCGCCGGTCCACGCCCTCGCTTTCGAGCAGGTCATAGGCCAGCAGCCGCACCGGTGCCTCCGCGAGGATGGCCTTCGACAGCTTGGTGCGGGCTATGCGCTTTTGCAGCAACGCGAACGGCGCCGGCTCGGCCTCGTCCGGCAACCAGGCCAGCAACTCGCCGTCGACGACGGTGCCGTCCGGCCAGGTGCTCGCCGCGGCCACCGCTTCGGGGAAGCGCTCGGTGATCAATTCCTCGCCGCGCGACCAGATCCAGACCTGGCCGTCGCGCTTGACGACCTGGGCGCGGATGCCGTCGTACTTCCACTCCGCCAGCCAGTCGCCGCGCTCGCCCAGCGTCGCTGGCTCGGCCGCCAGTGCATGCGCCAGGAAGAAAGGGTAGGGCTGGCCGCCGCGCGCGCCGCTCGTGTCCGCCGTCAACAGCGCCTGGAAGCGCTCGGCCGTCGGTGGCGTGTCGATGTGGGTGTAGCCCATCATGCGCTGGGCGATGCCAGCGGCGTCCTGCCCCGACCACTCGGCCAGCGCGCGCTGCACCAGCAGCTTGCTGACGCCGACGCGAAAGCCGCCGCCGACGAGCTTGACGAACATGAAGCGCTCGTCCGCCGACAGCCCGCGCCAGGCCGCCAGCACCCCCTCGCGCCGGCCCTCTGCATCCAGCGTGCGCAGCGGCAGGATGCGGCCCTCCATCCACTCGCTCAATGGCTCGTCGAGCCTGTCCTCGGGGTCGGGCAGCACATAGGCAATCGCTTCGGCCAGGTCACCGGTCACGGCATATCCCGCCTCGAACAGCCACTCCGGCAGGGCGGCCGCCTCGCAGGCCAGGGCGCGCAACTCGGCGGTCGGCACCGCCCGGCGCGGCGTGCCGCCCGCCAGCAGATAGACGGCCCAGGCCGCGTCGCGCGGCGGTGCCTCGGCCAGGTAGCGCTTCAGCGCCGCCACCTTGGCCAACGTCGACGTGCTGGCGTCCAGTGCGAGATACAAGGCCACGAAGCGCTTCATGTCTCACCCTCGTCGCCAAATTCGGTGGCGAAGGTCTCGGCCTGCAAGCCCAGCTCGCCCAGATAGCGCACCAGGGCGCCTTCGTCGCCATGCGTGACGATGACGCGCTGGGCGCCGGTCGCGGTGATGGCGGACAGCAGCCCCGGCCAGTCGGCGTGGTCGCTGAAGACAAAGCCGCGGTCCACGCTGCGGCGTCGGCGCGCGCCGCGCAGCCGCATCCAGCCGCTGGCGAAGGCATCGCTGTGCGGGCCCAGGGCCTTGGCCCAGCGGCTGTCCTGCACGGCCGGCGGCGCAATGACAAGGGCGCCGCGCAGGGCCTTGAAGTTGGTTTCCGGCGTCACGGTCTCCACGTCGGCCAGAGCGACGCCGGCTGTGCGGTAGGCCTCGTTCAGCCGGGCGACGGCCGCATGCACCAGGACCGGCCCTGGCGCGTCGGCCGTCGCCAGCCCTGCCACCAGCCGCTGCGCCTTGCCCAGGCTGTAGCCCATCAGCAGGGCGTGCTTGCCTTGGGCCGCGCAATCGGCCCACCAGGCGCGCATCTCGGCCAGCACCTCGGTCTGCGGCGCCCAGCGGTAGATGGGCAGCGCAAAGGTGGCTTCGGTGATGAAGACATCGCAGCGCACTGGCTCGAAGGGCGCGCAGGTGGTGTTGGCGTCGCCTGCGCCGCTGACGAAATAGTCGCCCGACACCACCCAGACCTCGCCGCGGTGCTCCACCCGCACCTGGGCCGAGCCCAGCACATGCCCGGCCGGATGCAGGCTGAGTGTCACCTCGCCCAGTTGTAACGGCTCGCCGTAGCTCAGGCCCTGGAAGGCCATCTCCGGGCCGACCCGCGAGCGCATCAGCCCCTCGGCGTCGCGATGCGCCAGATAGGCGCCGTGCCCCTCGCGGCAATGGTCGGCATGGGCATGGGTGATGACGGCGCGGTCCACCGGCCGCCAGGGGTCGATGTAGAAGCCGCCCGCCTCGCAGTACAGGCCTTCGGGGCGGCGGGTGATCAGGTCAGCGCGACTCGACATGGGGCCCAGTGTGCCCAGGCCGGCTTGACCCCGCTGTCGGACGGCATCCGCTCATTTGCGGGACTCGCGCGGAACTCAAACGCCGCCGCCGTGACTCACCAACGGTGCGACCGCCAGGTCATGCCCGCCGCCCCCTGCTCCGGACCCGACCTTGCTGCCCGATTCCCGCCTCCGCCGACGCTCGTCCCTGCGCCTCAGCCTGCTGGCCTTGCAGCTGCTGGCCGGGGCGTCGGCCTGGGCGGCCGGCACGCCGCCGGTCGTGCCGACGCCGGCCGAGCTGGCCCGGCCCCTGGAAGTGACTCGCAATGCCGAACTGCCACCCGAGCGCCCGCCGGTGGCGCGCGAACTCGGCAAGCCCGACGACGAACTGAAGATCGACGTCCCCGCCTACAGCTTGGCGCCCGATGCCCCGGCTGCCCTGCGCGAGGCCCTGCCGCGGTTGACGGCGGCCTTCGTCGGCAAGGAGCGTGGCTTCGAGGACCTCGTCAACGCCGCCAACGAGGTGACCCGCTTCCTGCAGCGCGACCTCGGTTACTACCTCGGCTATGCCTACATCCCCGAGCAGGTCTTCGACGGCCAGACGGTGCGCATCGCCGTGCTGGAGGGGCGGCTGGATCGCGTGGTGCTGAACTGGAGCGAGGGCCTGCCGGTCGACCGCGAGATCGTCCAGGCCTATCTCGCGCGCCTGAAGCCGGGCGACGTGCTGACGGTGGACGCCGTCGAGCGCACCGTCTTCCTCATCAACGACCTGCGCGGCATCGTCACACGGGCCGAGGTCAAGGCCGGCTCGACGCCGGGCACCGCCGTCCTGGAGTTCACGCCGCGCGCCGAGGCGCGCTACAGCGGCAGCGTCGACGGCGACCTCAACGGCTCGCATTTCATCGGCCTGCAGCGCCTCGGTGCCCAGGTCATCATGGCCAGCCCGCTGGGCCGCGGCGACGGCCTCTCGGCCTCGGCGCTCAGCTCCGTCAGCCGGGGCCTGATGTTTGCGCTGCTGGGCTACACCAGCCCCATCGGCGCCGACGGCTTCAAGGCTGGCGTCTCGCTGTCGGCGGTGCGCTACCAGCTCGACAAGAAGGAATTCCCCCTCGGCCTGGACGGTACCGGCACGACGCTCAACGTCTTCGCCCTCTACCCCTGGGTGCGCTCGCGCAACCTCAACCTCTTTGCGCTGGGCGCCGTCGACGCCAAGCGCTATGTCGACAACGTCGCGGCGCTGTCGACGAGGAAGCGCGTCGACGATGCCAGCCTCGGCATCAGCGGCGACTTCCGTGACAGCCTGCTGACCGGCAGCGTCAATACCTTCGAGTTCAACCTGGCCCAGGGCCGGCTCAACTTTCCCGCCGGCGCGCCCAGCGGCGGTGACGATGCGGCCAGCTTTCGCAAGGTCGGCTTCACGGCCTCGCGGCTGCAGAACGTCCTCAGCAACCGGTTGCTGGCCTACCTCACGGTGCGCGGGCAGTGGGCGCTGTCCAATCTCGATTCCACCGAGCAGTTCCGCGCCGGCGGCCCGAATGGCGTGCGTGCCTATGCGCCGGGCGAGGGCACGGGCGACAGCGGCGCCGTCGCCAGCCTGGAGCTGCGCTGGCTGCCGCCGTTCAGCCTGTTCGGCAAATGGGCCAGCGAGCTGGTGCTGGCGGCCTTCTACGACGGCGCCTTCATCCAGTACCGCCACGACCCCAACCTCGTCGTGCGCGAGCCCGGCTATGTGAACCGCATCTGGCTGGGCGGCGCCGGCTTGTCGATGGTCTGGGCGCGTGGCAGCGAGTACTCCTTTCGCATGAGCCTGGCGACGCCCACGCACGGCCATACCAGCAGCGAGAGCCAGGCCCGCAAGCTGCGCTTCTACGCGCAAGGGTCTTGGAGCTTCTGAAATGATGCAGCCCCTCGCCCAACCTCGCATCGCTGAACGCGAGCGAGTGCTGTCGGTCCCCCGAGGGGACGCCGATGCTTGCGGCGTCGAGCCGCAAGCACATCGCCAGAGCGGGCCGGCTAGGGAGCGGCCCGCGGGGGTCTTGCGCCGTCTGCAGCCCTTGGCCCTTGCCCTATGCCTCGCGGCCGCCTATCCGGCGGCCCATGCGCTGCCGCAGGGCGCGCAGATCGTGCAGGGCCAGGTCGCACTCAGCCCCGGGCTCATCCAGCAGGGCAGCGACAAGGCCATCGTCAACTGGCAGAGCTTCTCCATCGCCGCGGGCGAGACGCTGCGCATCCAGCAGCCCAGCGTCAACGCGGTGCTGCTCAACCGCGTCGTCGGCGGCGACCCGTCGCTCATCCTCGGCCAGATGCAGGCCAACGGCCGCGTCTTCCTCGTCAACCCGCGCGGCATCGTCTTCGGCCGCGGCTCGCAGGTGGACGCCGGCGGCCTGGTCGCGTCCACGCTGGACCTTTCCGACACCCACTTCCTGGCCGGCAGCTACCGCTTCTCGGCCGGCCCGGTTGCCGGCGCGCTGCAGGCCGACGGCAGCATCAATGCGCCCGGTGGCACGGTCGCCCTCGTGGCACCCCAACTCCATGTCGGCGGCAGCGTCGCGGCGCGGCGCGTCGGCCTGGGTGCGGCCAGCACGGTGCAGGTGGACGTCGAAGGTGATGGCCTCGTTCTCTTCAATCTGCGCAACGACGACGACCGCGACGTCGCACTGAAGTTCAACGGCCGCGTGCAGGCCGAGAGCAGCGCCGAACTGCGCGCCCAGGCCCGCGCCGGCGCGGCCGGCCAGGTGCTGAACATGGACGGCATCGTGCAGGCCCGCGGCTTCAGCCAGCAGGGCGGGCGCATCGTCATCGACGGCGGCACGGCGGGCGACACCCTGGTGAAGGGCCGCCTGGACGCGAGCGGCGACCAGGGCGGCAGCATCACGGTGCTGGGCCAGCGCGTGGGCCTGCTGGACGGCGCCCGGCTGGACGCATCGGGTCGCCTCGGCGGCGGCGACATCCAGGTCGGCGGTGGCTTCCATGGCGAGGGCACGGCGCACAACGCACAGCGCACCTTCGTCGGCGCCGGCGTCGAGTTGCGTGCCGATGCCACCGAACAAGGCGACGGCGGTCGCGTCGCCATCTGGGCCGATCAGCGCACCGACATGCTGGGCCAGGTCTGGGCCCGCGGTGGCCAACTGGGCGGCAACGGCGGCTTTGTCGAGACCTCGGGCCGTGAGCTGCTCAACATGCCGCGCGGCGGCGTGGATGTCAGTGCGCCGCGCGGCCGTGCCGGCCAGTGGCTGCTCGACCCCTACAACCTGACCATCACCGACACCGCCGGCGGCGGCGGCGACGTGACGGGGCCTTCGCCCTTCGAGCCCGCCAACAACAGCGCGGTGCTGGATGTCACCGTGCTCAACAACGCGCTGGCCATCGGCAACGTCATCGTGCAGACCGGCAGCAATGGCAGCCAGGCCGGCAATATCTCCATCGATGGTGACATCCACGCCACCGCCGCCACGAGCTTCAGTCTGATCGCCCAGAACGCGATCAGCTTCACCAGCAACGGCAAGATCCGCGCGACCGGCACGGTGCTCGACGTCAGCCTGCAGGCGGCCAGCGTCGACACCACGGCGGGCACCATCAACACCCACGGTGGCAAGCTGGACGTGAATGCCACCGGCGCGGTCTCGCTGGGCGCCGTGACCAGTGGCGACATGACGGTGACCAGCTCGGGCACCGTCTCGCTGAGCACGGTGCAGAGCGGCAAGCTGACCATCGATGCCAGCGGCGGCAGCGGCAATGTCTCGCTGCCTTCCGGCAGCCTGAGCGGCGCGCTGAGCGTGACGACCGGCGGCGGCAACATCACGCAAGGCGCCACCAGCCTCACGGTCGGCGGCGCCGCCACCCTCAGCTCGGGCGTCGGCAACGTCACTCTCGGCAACCTCAGCCCCACGGGCAAGCTGGACATCAGCACCAGCAGCGGCAACGCCGCGCTGGGCGTGGTCAGCGTCGGCGGCCAGCTCAAGTTCGCCAGCACCAGCGGCTCGTTGGGCCAGACGAGCGCCTTGAGCGTCACGGGCGGTGCCGACATCAACACCGGCGGCACGGTCACGCTGAACAACGCCAGCAACAACCTGGGCGGCACGCTCGACATCAGCGCCGGCGCGACCGATCTGCGCAATGGCGGCGCCAACCCGCTGACGCTGGGCACGCTGAATACCGGCACCCTCAAGGTCCGCACCGGCAGCGGCCTGCTCACGCTGGGCCAGGGCAGCGTCGCGTCGCTGGATGCCGCCACCACGACGAGCGGCAATATCGCGCAGGGCGCCACCAGCCTGGCGGTCGGCGCTGATGCCGTCCTGAGTTCAGGTGCCGGCACCATCACGTTGGGCAACCTGAGTTCCGTCGGCAAGCTGGACCTCGCCACCAGCAGCGGCAATGTGTCGCTGGCGGGCAGCGTGGGCGGCCAGCTCAAGTTCGCCAGCACCAGCGGCGCGCTGAGCCAGACCGGCGCCTTGAGCGTGACGGCTGGTGCCGACCTCAGCACCGGCGGCAACGTCACGCTGAACAACGCCGGCAACAACCTGGGGGGCACGCTCGACATCACGGCCGGCACCACCGATCTGCGCAACGGCGGCGGCAACGACCTGGTGCTGGGCACGCTGAACACCGGCGCGCTGAAGGCCCGCACGGCCAGCGGCCAGCTCACGCTGGGCCAGGGCGGCGTCGCTTCGTTGGACGCGGCCACCACGGCAAACGGCAACATCGTGCAGGGCGCCACCAGCCTGGCAGTCGGCGGCGTCGCCCTCCTCAGCTCGGGGGCGGGCAGCGTCACGCTGGGCAACCTCAGCACCACGGGCAAGCTGGACATTGCCAGCAGCAGCGGCAACGCCGCGCTGGGCGTGGTCAGCGTCGGCGGCCAGCTCAAGTTCGCCAGCACCAGCGGCGCGCTGAGCCAGACCAGCGCCCTGAGCGTGACGGGCGGTGCCGACATCAACACCGGCGGCACGGTCACGCTGAACAACGCCAGCAACAACCTGGGCGGTACGCTCGACATCAGCGCCGGCGCGACCGACCTGCGCAATGGCGGCAGCAACCCGCTGACGCTGGGCACGCTGAACACCGGCACCCTCAAGGTCCGCACCGGCAGCGGCCTGCTCACGCTGGGCCAGGGCAGCGCCGCGTCGCTGGACGCCGCCACCACGGCGGGCGGCAACATCGCGCAGGGTGCCACCAGCCTGGCGGTCGGGGGCGATGCCATCCTCAGCTCGGGCGCAGGCGCCATCACGCTGGGCAACCTGAACCCGACGGGCAAGCTGGACCTCAGCACCAGCAGTGGTGATGTGTCGCTGGCGGGCAGCGTGGGCGGCCAGCTCAAGTTCGCCAGCACCAGCGGCTCGCTGGTCCAGACCGGCGCCTTGAGCGTGACGGCTGGCGCCGACCTCAGCACCGGCGGCAACGTCACGCTGAACAACGCCGGCAACAACCTGGGTGGCTCCCTCGACATCACGGCGGGCACCGTTGACCTGCGCAACGGCGGCGGCAACAACCTGACGCTGGGCACGCTGAACACCGGTGCGCTGAAGGCCCGCACGGCCAGCGGCCAACTCACGCTGGGCCAGGGCAGCGTCGCGTCGCTGGACGCCGCCACCACGGCGGGCGGCCACATCGTGCAGGGCGCGACCGCCCTCGCGGTGGGTGGCGTCGCCCTGCTCAGTTCGGGTGCGGGCAGCGTCACGCTGGGCAATCTCAGCACCACGGGCAATCTGGACATCACCAGCAGCAGCGGCAATGCCGTGCTGGGCGCGATTGGTGTCGGCGGCCAGTTCAAGTTCAGCAGCACCAGCGGCTCGCTGAGCCAGACCGGCGCTTTGAGCGTCACGGGTGGTGCCGACCTCAACACCGGCGGCAATGTCACGCTGAACAACGGCGGCAACAACCTGGGCGGCACGCTGGACATCACGGCCGGTGCCACCGACCTGCGCAATGGCGGCAGCAACCCGCTGACGCTGGGCACGCTGAATACCGGCACGCTGAAGGCGCGCACGGCAAGCGGTCAACTCGATCTGGGCCATGGCAGCGTCGCTTCGGTCGATGCGGCCACCACGGCGGGCGGCAACATCGTGCAGGGGGCGACCCTGCTCGCAGTGGGCGGCGATGCCCTGCTCAGTTCGGGCACCGGCAGCGTCACGCTGGGCAACCTGAGCCCTGTCGGCAAGCTGGACATCAGCACCACGAGTGGCGATGTGACGCTGGGGCCCGGCAGCGTCGGGGGCCAGTTGCTGGTCAGCAGCACGAGCGGCTCACTGGGCCAGACCGGGGGGCTGACCGTCAACGGCACCACCGACATCCATGTCGGCGGAGCCGTCAACCTGAGCGCCGCCAGCAACGTCTGGATCGGTGGCGTCCAGATCACTGGCCAATCGCTGGACCTGAGCTCGGCGGGCAACCTCAGCATCACCGGCCTGACGCTGGCGGCCAACCAGGCCCTGAGCCTGCAGGCCCAGGGCAACCTCAACCTCGGCGCCTCCGTCAATCTCGACACCGGCAGTGCCGACCTGACGCTGGCCAGCGGTGGCAGCTTCAGCGTGCTCGGCACGCTGAACGGCAAGAACATCTCGCTGACGGCCGACACCGGTCTCAGCCTGGGCCACGACGTCACCGCCAGCGGCTGGCTCAAGCTGACGACCAACTCGGGCGGTGTGGCCCAGACCGGTGGCCGCCTCAGCGTCGCCGGCACGACCACGGTCTCGGCCGGCAGCTCGACCATCCTGCTGAACCAGCCGGCCAATCACTTCGGCAATGCGGTCAGCCTCATGGGCGCCGACAGCACGCTGTTCGGCAACAGCGCCCTGACGCTCGGTACATCGAGCACGGGCAATCTCAGCATCACCACTCAGGGCGCCATCACCCAGACCGGCGCGCTGACCGTGGCCGGCACGACGACGCTGAACGCGGGCAGCGCGGTCATCACCCTCGGCGATCCGAACAACGACCTGCAGGGCGATGTCACGGTCACGGGCACGGCCGTCACCTTGACGACGTTGCACGACCTGCGTCTCTTCTCGCTGAACCAGGTGCTGCCCAACCAGGCCCTGGTGCTGGATGCCGGCGGCGTGCTCTACCTGCCCAGCGGCACGGGCGACATCGACACCGGCACCGCCGCCTTGACGCTGTCCAGCCGCAGCGGACCGTTCGCGACCTTCGGTACGCTGCACGGCGGCAACGTCACGCTGCGCGGCCAGTCGGTCACGCTGGGCCATGACATCACCGCCAGCGGCAGCCTCGACGTGCAGAGCACCGGCGGCACGATCAACCAGAGCCTCGGCAGCATCACCGTGCTGGGCGCGAGCAACTTCAACGCCGGTGGCCAGACCATCACGCTGATGGGGGCGAGCAACGACCTGCGGAGCGATGTGACCCTGCGCGGCGGTGACACGCAGCTGACCACCCTGCATGGCGTCGGCCTGGGCCTGGCCAACATCACGGGTAGCCTGGTCGTCCACAGCGGCGGTGCGATCACGCAGACCGCGGCGGGCCTGAACGTCAGCGGCAACGCGAGTTTCAGTGCCGGCGGCGCGGCCATCACGCTGGACGAATCGACCAACAACTGGGGCGGCGCGGTCGGCCTGACCGGCGGCACGGCCAAGCTGCGCGGCGCCGGTGCCGTCGCGCTGGGCAGCGTCAATGTCAATTCGCTGGAGCTTCAGTCCAACGGCGCGGTGAGCCAGAGTTCGGCCCTCGTCATGAGCGGCGCCCTGAAGGTGAATGCCGGCAGCGCGACCATCGACCTCAGCAACAGCGGCAACCAGTTGGGCGGCACGGTCGAGCTGACCGGCGGCACGACGCAACTGCGCACCCTGGGCGCGCTGTCCTTGGGCGCGGTCGGCATCAACGGCAACCTGAGCGCGCAAAGCACCGGCCTGATCAACCAGGTCGCCGGCTCGGTGAGCGTGAGCGGTACCGCCAACTTCAATGCCGGCGGCGCGGCCATCACGCTGGCCAATGTCAGCAACAGCTGGGGCGGCGCGGTCAGCCTGACCGGCGGGGTCAGCCAGCTCAGCGGCAACGGCAATCTCGCGCTCGGCAGCGTCGCCGTCACCTCGCTGGACCTGAAGGCCAGCGGCAATGTGAGCCAGACCTCGGCCCTCAGCATGAGCGGCGCCCTGAAGGTCGACGCGGGCACGGGCGACATCGATCTCAGCCATGCCGGCAACCAGCTGGGCGGCGTCGTCACGCTGAAGGGCGGGGTTGCGCAGGTGCGGACCTCGGCCGGCCTGACCCTGGGCAATATGGCGGTCAGCCAGCTGACCGTGAACGCCTCCGGTCCGCTGAACCTGGGCCAGGGCAATGTGGCCGGCAATCTCGTCGCCCACAGCGGCAATGGCGCCATCAGCCAGACCGGGGCCCTGCACGTGAACGGCGCGGCGGCCTTCACTTCGGGCAGCGGCAACATCACGCTGTCCAACAGCGGCAACCAGCTTCTTGGCGCCCTGAGCCTGACCGGCAATGTGGTGACCATCTTCAACCAGCCCAGCCTGAACTTCGGCACGCTGAGCTTCAACAGCCTGGACGCCACCAGCAACGGCAGCATCGTGCTGGGCAGCGGCACCCTCAGCGGTGCCCTGACCGCCAAGGCCCTGGGCGGCTCCATCACGCAGATCGCCGGTGGCCTGACCGTCGCGGGCAATGCGACGCTGCAGGCCAGCACCGGCATCACGATGACGCAGGCGAATCACCTGAACGGCAGCGTCAACCTGAGTGGTGGTACCAGCTCGATCACGAACGCCGGCAATCTGCGCCTGGGCACGCTGTCCACCGCGGGCCTGACGCTGAGCGTCACGGGCACGCTGGACCTCGGCAGCGGCGCCGTTGGCGGCACGCTGACGGCCGTCAGCAGCGGTGCCATCAGCCAGTCGGGCGCGCTGTCGGTGACCGGCACGACCAACCTGAACGCCGGCAGTGCGCCCATCTCGCTGGGCTCGGCCGGCAACAGCTTCGCCGGCAGCGTGGACCTGCGGGGTGGCGCCACCGTCATCGCCAGCGGCGCGGCGCTGAACCTGGGCAGCCTCAATGTGGCGGGGCTGTCGGCTTCCTCCGGCGGTGGCTTGCGCCTGGGCACGGGGTCGGTGGGCGGCGACCTCAATGCCAGCGGCGCCGGCATCACGCAAGCGTCCGGCGGCCTGAGCGTGGCCGGCGTGTCCACGCTGAACGCCGGCAGCGCCAACATCGATCTCGCCGAGGCGGGCAACGCCTTCACCGGCGCGGTCAGCCTGGTGGGCCGCGACGCGACGCTGGCCAACGGCGGCGCGCTGCACCTGGGCAGCTTCGCGGTGCGCGACCTCAAGGTCAGTGCCGGCGGCGATCTCGACCTGGGCGGCGGCACGGCGAGCGGCGAGCTCACGGCCACCACGCGCGGCAGCAAGATCAGCCAGTCCGCGGTGATGACGGTCAACGGCATCGCCAACTTCGTCGCCGACGGCGGCCAGGCGACGCTGGTGCTGGACCAGTCGGGCAACCAGCTGCTGGGTGGCATCACTATGCGCGGCGTGAACGGAGGCAGCTTCACCGGCGCCAACATCAGCAGCGCGCTGGACCTGAGCTTCAGCGGCGATGTGAAGACGCTGACGCTCAACAGCGGCGGCGTGCTGACGCTGGGCGGCGGCCACAGCACGACGCTGACCGCTGGCGCGGCCAAGGGCATCGTGCTGACCGGGCCGCTGGAGGTCAGCGGCCTGATGACGCTGATCGCCAATGGCGGCACGGCCGTGCCCGTCGACATGGCCAGCAAGGGCGCGGGCAACGACTTCAATCGCGTCGAGCTGAAGGCGCAAGGCGGCGGCAGCTTCGGCCGCGTGCAGCTGCGCGATGGCGATGCCACGCGCCACGACGGCATCCAGGTCAGCGGCGATGCGGCCCAGCTCGACATCACCGCCGCCGGCACGCTGGACCTCGGCGGTGGCAACTATGGCGGCCTGATGGCCGATACCGCCGCGACGGGCGCTGCCATCAAGCAGAGCGGCGCGCTGATCGTGTCGGGCCTGACGACGCTGAAGGCCGGCAGCGGCGACATCACGCTGACCCACCCCGACAACCAGCTGCCCAGCTTCACGATCGCCAGCGCCGGCACCGCCAGCCTGGCCAGCCTGGGCGACTACACCATCAACGCCAGCAGCGTGTCCACGCGGCTCGAACTCGGCGGCGCCGGCGCCATCAGCCTGCTGGGGCCGCTGTCTGGGAATGGCGAGCTCGTCATGAACGGCAGCGGCAGCCTGACGATGACGACGGCGCAGAGCTACAGCGGCGGCACCCGCATCGAATCGGGCACCGTCGTGCTGCAGGGGCCCGCGGCCCAGGCCGGCACGGGCGCCGTGCAACTGGGCGCGGCGGGCCAACTGGACCTGCGCGACGGTGCCGCGATGAGCGCCGATCTGCTGGCCCTGGGCGGCAGCGTGCTGAACAGCTCGGGCAGCGGCACGCTGGCCGGCGCGCTGACGCTGCAGGCCTTCACCCGCTTCCTGCCCGGCGCGGGCGGGCTGACCGTCAGCGGCGCCATCAGCGACGGCGGCGCCGGCTTCGGCCTGGGCTTGGGCGGCAGCGGCACGCTGACGCTGACCGGCAGCAACCACTACAGCGGCGTCACCGACATCAGCGCCGGCACGTTGCGCGCGAACGGCGCGGGGGCGCTGTCGTCGACCAGTGCCGTGCAACTCGCCGCCGGTGCGGTGCTGGCCCTGGGCACGGACCAGACCGCCGGTTCGCTGGCCGGTGCGGGTCGTGTCGAACTCGGCAGCTTCACCCTCGCCACCGGCGCCGATGGCCGCAGCACCAGCTTCGGCGGCAGCCTCGTCGGCAGCGGCGGCCTGACCAAGCTCGGCAGCGGCCGCTTCACGCTGAACGGCGACAGCAGCCACACCGGCACCACGCGCGTGGCCGCCGGCGAGCTCGTCCTCGCCAGTGCGACGGCGCTGAACGGCGTCACGGCCGTGAGCGTGGACAGCGGCGCGACGCTGACGGTGCAGCAGAGCCTCAACCTCGGTTCGCTGGCTGGCGCCGGCACCGTGGACGTGCAGGCGCCCCTGCTCGGCGTCGGCAGCAATGGCAGCAGCACGCGCTGGGACGGCAACATCACCGGCAGCGGCGGCCTGGCCAAGCTGGGCGCGGGCGTCTTCACGCTGGCCGGTCACAACACGCTGGCTGGCGACCTCGCCGGCAAGGCCGGCACGCTGCAGCTCGAAGGTGCCGTCGGCGCGCGGCCCCTGGCCGCCGGCGCGGCAGTCGTGCCCGTCGTGCCGACCACGGCTGGCGTCGACGTGACCGGCGGCGCGACGCTGGAGCTGCTGACCAACATCGACCTCGGCGCGCTCAGCGGCAGCGGCCAGGTGCAGCTCAACACCCACACGCTGGCCGTCGGTGCGAGTGGCCGCAGCAGCCGCTTCGACGGCGTCATGGCCGGCAGCGGTGGCCTCACCAAGGCGGGCAACGGCAGCCTGACGCTGGGCGGCGCCAACCTCTTCACCGGCAGCACGCGGGTGCAGGGCGGCGCACTGGTGCTGGACATGGCGCAGGCACTGGCCGGTGCCAGCGCCCTCGTCATCGAGGCTCCGGGCCAGGTGCAGGCCAATGCCCGCCAGACCGTCGCCTCGCTGAGCGGCAACGGTGCCCTGGTGCTGAATGGCGCCAGCCTGGCCGCCGGTGCCGACGGCGCCGACAGCCGCTTCGACGGGGCGGTGAGCGGCAGTGGCGGCCTCATCAAGCAGGGCGCTGGCACGCTGACGCTGACGGCCGCGCACAGCAACAGCGGCGCCACCGCCATCGAAGCCGGCGTCGTGCAGCTGAGCGGCAACGGCGCCCTGGGTTCGGGCGAGATCCAGAACCAGGGCGAGCTGCGGCTGTCACGCAGCGATGCGCTGGTGCTGGACCAGGCCATCAGCGGCCGCGGCAGCCTCGTCATCACCCAGGGCCAGGTGACGCTGAACAGCGCCGCCAACAACTACAGCGGCGCCACCCAGGTGCTGGGCGGCAGCCTCATCACGACGGCGGCCGAGCGCCTCTCCGATGCCAGCTCGGTGCAGGTCGCCGCCGGCGCCCAGCTGCAGCTGGGGGGCAACGAGACCATCGCCTCGCTGCAGGCGGCCGGCAGCGTGAAGCTGGCCGGCAACCTGACCACCAAGGCCGAGCAGGTCTACACCGGCAGCCTGACGCTGGCCAGTGGCGCCGGCCTGACGCTGTCCGGCACGCTGATCGACGCCAGCCGCAGCAACAACCAGTTCGCCGGCGCCCCGCTGGGCCTGAGCGGCGGCCAGGCCCTGGTGACGGTCAAGGACAGCCTGCAGCTCGGCGACGTGACGCTGTCGAGCGGCGGTCGCATCGAGGCCGATCGCCTGGCCTTGAATGGCAAGCTGCAGCTCAGTGGCGGCAGCCTGGCCCTGGTGGCCAAGGCCGCGCCGGACGACGCCAAGGCCACGCTGCTGGGCACGGCCCAGGTGCCGGTCGCCGGCCAGCCGCTGGCCATCGCCGAGGCCACCGTGCAGCAGGGCAGCGCCAGCACCATCAGCGTGGCCGAGGGCGCCAGGCTGGAGGTGCAGGCCAGCGGCGGCGGCTCGGTGCGCCTGGCCCAGGACGGCAACAGCTTCAAGGGCCAGCTCTCGGTGCTCAGCGGCGCCGGCTTCAACACGGCCTGGGTGCCGAACGCGAAGGGCGCACAGGCCGTGCAGTCCGAGGTGCGCGTGTCCGGCCAGCAGGTGATGGTGGGCGGCAACGGCATCGAGGCCGACCTCGTCTACATCCGCGCCGACCAGCTCGCCAGCGCCGGCGACGCCAAGCTCGTCGCCCGCATGCCCTTCGACGAGATCGTGCTCGGCAAGGCCCTGTCGGCACCTGGCATGACGCTGGAGCTGGCGCCCGGCGCCTTCGGCACGCCCGGCAGCTTCGGCTCCGTCAACGGCCAGCCCATCCAGATCCAGGTCGGCAGCACCGAAACCGGCAACCGAACGACGGGCCCCAACGCCGGCTATGTGGCCGTGCTGCCCAAGGCCGGCGCGCAAGGGTCCACCGCCGTCGTGCTCGTCGGCCCCAAGGTCGGCAGCCAGCCGAGCACGGGCGGCCCGGCCTATCGCTTCTTCCACGATGGGGCCAGTCAGGCAACGGAGATCCCGGTGGTCTATAACGGTGTCTTGCCGCTGACGCCGGCGGCCTCCGGAGCCCTGTCCTCCATCAACGGCGACGCCGAGGACGCCCGCCGTGCCCGCTTCCAGGAGACTGTGCGCACCGAGAACGTGACGGTGCGCCTGCGTTCCGGCGTCATCGCCGAGGTCGGCCCCGGCCGGCCGTCCACCCAGGGCAGCGAAGGCGCGAAACCGCCCGAGCAATGCGATCCCGCATCCCGGCCCGTCCTCAGCTGCAAGTAGTTGGCGCCATGACCCCTCCCGACTCCACCGTCTCCCTGCCCCGCCGCCATCTGTGCGGTTCGCTGCTTGGCGGCCTGGCTGCGCCCTTGCTGCCGATGGCCGAGGCGGTCGCTGCCGAGCCGCTGCCGAGCACCGAGATCCGCCTGGCCCTGCTGCTGGGCAACCGCAACTATCCGCAGCCCTTCGACCTGCCGCCCATCCCGAAGAACCTGCGCGATCTGGAGGCCGTGCTGGAGCGGCGCGGCTTCAAGGTCACGTCGGCGCTGGACCTGGACCTGCCGGCGGCGCGCCGCGCGCTGGAAGTCTTCATCGCCGAAGCCGCCGCCAGCCCGGCGGATGCGACCGTGTTCTTCTACTTCAGCGGTCATGGCGTGCAGGTCGATGCGTCCAACCTGCTGCTGCCTGCCGGCCTCAACCCTTCCGCCAAGGGCGAGCTGCTGCAGACCGGCAGCGTGCAGCTGCTGACCGACGTGGTGCGCCGCCTGCCACCGCGCCGCGACGGCATGGTCATCGCCGTCGTCGACGCCTGCCGCACCGGCCTGCGCGCCGGTGAGCTGGTGGGCCTGAACCAGGTCGAGGCGCCCCCGGGCTGCCTCATCACGTTCTCCACCGGCGCCGGCAAGCCGGCCATCGCGCCGGCCGTCGAGACGCAGAACACCTTCTACACGGGGTCCCTCGTCAAGCTGATGGGCAGCGTGTCCGACCAGACGACCTTCCCCGAGCTGATGCAGCTGGTGCGCAGCGATGTGCGCGAGACCATGCTCAACCATCCCGTGGCCGCCATCCGCCAGCTGGCCCAGGACCCCTTCATCGCCGACCACACCCGCGTGCGCTTGAACGTGGAGCCCAAGCGCGCCGGCGCGCCCGCGCCGGCCGTGCCCGACATCGACGAGGAAGCCGAGCTGAAGAGGCTGGAGAAGCTGGCCTGGCCGGCCGAGGTGCTGCAGGTGGCCGAGGCCTTCCTGAAGGCCAAGCCCGAGAGCCCCTTTGCACCCGGCGTGCAGGTGGCCCGGGACGGCGCCCGCAGCGCCCTCAAGGCCTTGCAGCGCAACGATGTGCGCCTGTATCGCGCGGCCTTCGCCTTCAGTGACGACATGCCTGCCGAGCAGCGCCAGGACCTGCTGCGCTGTGGCCGCGGCGACAAGGACGCGGCGGCCCGCATGGGCTGGCGCTTCCGTGGCGGCGGCAGTGGTGCCAGCTTTGGCAGTGGCTACGGCGGCGGCGCGTCAGCCACGCAGTCGCGCTACGAGGGCTGGATGCAGTTCGCCGTGGCCCTGGGCAACGGCATTGCCAGCTATGAGCTGGCCCTGCATTTCCGCAGCACCGGCCAGCCGCTGCTGGCCTCGCAGTTCGAGGCGCGCGCGCGCGACCTGGGCTACACGCCGCCGCCGGATCTGGACAACGTGCGCAAGTAGTATGGAAGTGGGGCAGCCGGAGAGGCGGCAGCGCCCGCTCCGGGGTCCGCCGCGCGCAGCTGCTAGGCGGTCAGATACTCCTTGAGCGGGAAGCGCTGGCTCAGCATGCTCTTCCAGTCCGATCCGGACTTGAGGTTCTCCCAGATGCGCCCGTCGCCGAGCATTTGCTTCTGGCTTTTGATAACAGCTTGGAGGGCGCTCAGGATGTCCTTCTGCTCATGTCTGACCTTGCCTTCTTTGCGGAAGGTGTCGCGCAAGACCTCAAGGTGGTTGAGCGAGATGTTGAAGTCGTCGTCGTTGCCACTCTTGCCACCGTACAGACTTACGGCCTCCTCGTACTTTTTCTGCTCGAACAGTTGCAGCGTGTGCGCGGCGGGCCAGATCTGCGCCTTCTCGGCATATTTCTTGAACAGCGCCGCCGCGTCCTTATCCTGCATGACCGGGTCTATGCCTGTCATGCTGGAGTTGAACTTTTGTCGGTTGACCAAGGCCACCGCCGCGAGCTTGGCGAGATGGGCATAGTCGTCGGCGCGCTTCTTGTACTCGTTGATGCCCATCAGCGTTTCCTTCTGGGCCTTGGGGTCGCACTTCTTGCTGGCCTTGGTCAACACCTCGGAGAGCTTGTGCGCGGTCATCGAGGCCTTGGCGGCCTCCTCCGGTTTCATGCTCGCGAACGCGCCCTTGCAGTTCTTCTGCCACTCGTCCAGCGCCGCCTCGACGCCGCACCCCTTGGTCTTGTCAGAAGGGTCGGCATCCAGCCATTCCTTCTTGGTCCACAGCTTGGGCTTGAATCCGGCTTTCATCTTTGAGGTCCCTTTTGAAGTTGCAGTTGAGGGCAAATAGGGGCGGGCATTGCGCCCCGCCATCGTGCTGGAGACCCGCGAGCGGGCCGCCATAGATCAGGGGCGGCAGGAGTTCCAGGGCGGCTGGATGGTGTTTCCAGGTTCTGGGCGATGTCGCCCGGCGAGGTCTTGCACAGGGCGTGGAGCTTCTTGTCCCCGGCCTTGGGCTTCTCCTCGATCAGGCACAGCGGCAGACCCTTGGCCTTCCAATTCGTTTCGGTGAGCAGGGCGTCCATACGGTCTCCCTTTCAGGGCTTCAGCCCAATGATTTCAACAAGGCGTCAAGATCGATGTCCATACTGTCATCAGACGATGCGGCGCTGTCGCTTGCGACATCGGCATCGCCTGAAGAAGAGCTGTCGTCGCCGCCCAGGCCGGCCAGCAGCGCGTCGAGATCGCTGCCGGAGCCACCCAGGCCGGCCAGCAGGTCGTCGGTATCGCTGCTGTCGTCACCCGAACCGGGCGCATCGTCATCGCCGGCCGCCGCACGCCGTGAGCTACTGCGCTCTTCGGGCTCGGCGAGCTTGGACTTGACGCTCATCTCGATGCCCGCGCGCGCGCCTGCCTTGGACGCCGCACCTGCAGCTGCGATACCGGTCAGACCCGACAGTCGCACGCTGGGTTCGCCCTTGTGGGCCACCAGTGCGCCGATGCCCCAGCTGCTCAGTGCCGCCACTGCAGTCGTCGACATGAAGCGTTCGGTGCAGGGCAGGGCCGTGCTGTCGCCGTCGGCATCGACGTAGAAGTGGAACGGCAGGTCGGTCACCGTCGGCGTGCCGCCTTGACCGGCCAACGCGGTGAGCGCAAGCAGTGCAGGGTGCCCCCACAGCATGCCGCCCAGGCCATCGGCCATCGTGAACTCTTCGAAGGCGAATGACGAGATCGGGTCGCTGCGCTTGCCATAGGGGTGGCGCAGCAGGAAGCGCGGGCCCAGCAGCACGAGGCGCTTGGCCTCGGGCAGCGCCTTCAGTGCCTCCAGGGCTTCGGCTACCAGCGGATGAGGCGGCTTCTTGGGGTTGGCGAGATCGTCCACCGCCATCGCGGTGAAGAAGCTCGCGCCGGCGGCGTTGGCGATCTTGGCCATGCGGCCCAGCAGCTCGGTGTGCGGCGGCGTGGCCTCGAACTGGTAGAGGCCGGCGATGTAGGTGTAGCCGCCATCCTTGGACTGGCTGGGCTGATCGACGAGCAGGCGGTACAGGCCGCTGTTGGTCAGGTCGTCATCGGCGCTCAGGTCGGCGGCAAACTCTTCGGCGCTGATGTCGATGAGGTGGACCTGCAGCATCGGCCCGGTCTCCACGCGGCGCAACAGGAAGTCCACGCCGCGCCACAACGACTCGGTGGTTTGGAAGTCGGGCTGATGCAGCACGGCGCGCATGCCGTCGGCGATTGCCGCGTCCAGCGTGTTCAAGAGACCCGCCTTCTCGGGCTTGGCCGACAGCACGACGAAGGGGCCGATGACATCGCGCAGAAGCGCGTCGATGCCGCCACCGCTCGCGGGCACGCTCGCGCGTCCGGTCAGGCGGGCGAAGTCGTCCAGCTTGGCGCCGGCCGATGGCGCAGCACCGCGGGCGCGCACGCCGCGGCCGGCGCGCGAAGCCTTCTTCTTCGTGCCGCTGAGCTTGGCGACCTCCGCCGCGGCCTTCTCGAACGTGGCCGTGTTGTTGAGGCGCTTGCGCAGATCGCCCAGCTTCTTGAAGAGGTCCAACTCGCGGAACAGCGTGTCCGGGTGGAATGACTCCAGGTCGCTGAGCGCGATCTCGACGGGGGCACCGTGGGCACCGATGGGCAGGCTCAGCGTGATGTCCTGCTGGCCCAGCCAGTCTTCCAGGGAGTCGAACTCGACGCTGCGTGGTTTGCGGCGCGCCAGGTCGTCGCCGCTGTCCAGGCGGCCGGCCGCGGCGCCCGCGCCGAAGTCACCCAGCAGTGCCACGCGCACCGGGCGCTTGGCCGCCCAGCTGGGCGGCGTGGTGTCGAGGTCGCCGTAGTTCGGGGTCCAGTCGCTGTGGGGCATGGGGCTACTCAGTGAGGTCGAAAGAGGGCAGCGAACGCAGCGCCGCTGGGCAGGGCGGGCTGCACGCTGGGATCGGTGCTGTCGTGCAGCCACAGGGAGCAGCCTTGCAGGCCGTCCCACGCGGCCTGGCTGAGCAGCCCGGCCAACGCGGCGGGCACGGCGGCTTCGGCAGCGTGCAGAGCCGGCAGAGGCACGTTGGCGAGGGCCGCGTCCAGGGCCTCGGCGCTCCAGTCGTCTTGCAGGGCCTGGACGGCGATCTCTTCCAACTGCCCCGCCCACTGCCAGAGCGCCGCGACCTGGGCGCCGTCGACCGGTCGCGGCAGCGGCGCGCTGACGACGACGAGAGGGAAGTAGCGGCCCACGCGGTCCACCGACGGCACGAGCACGCCGACGCGCAGGCCTTCGCCCGAGCCCCCATTTGCGGATTCGGGCAGGCAGCCCGGCAGCAGCGCGAAGCGCCAGGCCGGGCTGGCGAGGTAGTCGTTCAGCCAGGTGTCCGGTGCGTCCACGCGCAGCTGGTGCAGGCCGGCGGCCAGCCAGCCGTCCCATTGCGCGATCCACTCGGGCGTGAGGCGGCGCGAAGCAAAGTCACCGAGTGCTGGCAACTTGCCGTACCAACCCGCGACCGCACTCACAGCGCCCCCGGGCAGCGGAACTGCTGCAGCTCGCGCAGCCGGAAGGGGTTGAAGACGCTGCTGGCCGTCACTTCCAGGCGGGCGCGGTGGCCATCCAGGTTGATGACGACGACGAAGCGCTCGGGCTGCTGGGGCGAGCCCTGCACCTCGAAGCGGTCGAAGAGGCGGAACAGCGCCCAGGGGCCATCGAAGGTGATGGGTGTGCCACCGGGCTGGCCGCTGAGCTTGATCTGCGAGCTCAAGCGCGCGCCCGGCCATTGCAGGCTGACGGCCTGGTTGCTGCCGGCGGTGAACTTGCTGACCTGGCCGTCGATGTCCAGCGTCAACTCCTTCAGGCCGTCGTTCAGCTCCAGCACGCGCACGTCGACGCGGAAGGCCGGGGCCTTGCCGCCGCCGCGGAAGAAGACCTCGCGAATACGGGTGGCGCGCTGGAAGTCGGCCAGGGCCGCCGGCGAGACCGGCTTGCTGCCGTCCCCCGTGGGCCGGAAGCTCCAGGGGTTGGTGCCGACGTCCACCAGCGGGCTGAGCTTGCGCGTGAAGAAGTCGTCCATCATGCCGCCGGGGGCGAAGAACTGGCCGAAGTCCTCGGGCAGCACGTCGACCTTGGAGCCTTGCGCCACCGGATAGCGGCCGGCGATGGCGCGCGAGCAGAACTCGCTGACGGGCTGCAGCTCGCCGGTCAGGCTCTGGCGCTCGACGAGGCGGCTCTGGTTGTCCGATGCCTCGGCCAGCGCCTCCAGTGCGCCGCGCAGTGGCTCGGGCTGCTGGCCGGCGGCGGCCTTGAGCTTGCCGCCACCGCCACCGGCGGGCGGCGGCGATTTGCTCTTCAAGGCTTCCTGCACGGCGCTGAGCTGCACATAGACCTCGTTGAACATCTTCATCACGTCGTCCAGCGGCGGCGGCGTGCCGGTCACCAGGCGGCGCAGCGCGGCGAAGTGGTCGTCGACGATCTTCTCCAGCGGGCCGTCGCGTGAGATGGACGTCGGCGCCTTGGCCTGGTTGCCGGCCAGGCGGGCCAGCTCACCGCCCTTGGCGAAGACGGCATCGTCGGCGCGCTTGTTGAGTTCCTTGTTGATGCTGTTGTCGTTCGTGACCGGGTCGATCAGCGTCGTCTCCCTGGACGCGGCGCGCAGGAAGGCGGCCAGCGGCGAGTCCACCGCCGACACCAGGCGCGACACGGCGATGCCGCGGTCCAGGCCGTTGAGCTTCACGAGGCGCACGTCGGCGAGGTAGTTGTCCCAGACCTTGACGTATTCCTCCAGGTAGAGGCGGCGCACGCGCTCGACCAGGGTCTTGTCCGCCGCCTGGCGCTTGGCCGTCGCGGGGTTGGTGCCCAGCACCCATTCCTCTTCCTCGGCGAGCTGCTTGGCGGTCTTGTCCACCGAGGTCTGGAAGGCCTTCTTGTAGCCGTCCTTGGTGAACATGCCCGGGATGCCCTGGGTCAGCGGCAGGCCGCTGGCACGCACGAAGACGTTGGGGCTCTGCGGGCCGGCGGCGGCGGCCACCGTGAAGGGCGGCAGGTCGCCGTCGATCTGGGCGCGGCGCAGGCGGCTGAAGATGCGGTACTCGAGCGGGTAGGCGCCCAGCATCTCGCGCACGCTGGCCACCAGCGTCTTGTCCATCGGCTGGGCCACCTCGAAGGCACCGCGCGACAGCAGCGCGTCGAGGTGGTTCTTCAAGAGCGCCACCTTCTCGGCGCCGAGGCTGCCTTCGAGGTTGGCGTCCCAGTCCAGGCCCACCCAGGCCTGCAGGCCCGGCTTGTCCAGATGCTCGGGTGTGTAGAGCATCAGATAGGCCTTGAGCGACTCGTAGGCGAACTCAAGGTTGTCGCGGTTGGCGGTGCGCAGCCTCTCCTCCAGGCGCGCCGCGACGCGCGGCGCCAGGCCGCGCTGCAGCAGGCGGTGGTAGGAGACCTGGGCGCCGGCGTCGAGCTTGTCACCCTGGAAGAGGCCGAAGCCCAGCGACAGTGGCGGGTCGTTCAGCGCGAAACCCGGGGGCTGGGCCGCGTCGCGGATGGCGGCCAGGGCTTCGGGCAGGGCGGAGGGGTCGCTGCCGCTGGTGGGCGGCAGGGCGGTGATGGTGTCCTTCAGCGCCGGCAGCTTGGCCTCGATGTCGGCGATGTAGCGCTGGTTGCCGAAATAGCTGAAGCCCCAGCCGACCACCAGCGTCAGCGTGACGAGGGCCAGCGTGACGAAGCCTGCCAGACGTAGGCGCGCGCTGCGGCGCTCGACCTGGGCGTTCTGCCCCACCAGGCCTTGCTCGACGAAGACGACCTTGCGCAGCAGGTGGTTGAGGAAATAGCTGCGGCCCTTGGCGGCGGCCGGTGGCGTCAGGCGCCGCTCGACGCCGAAGGTGCGGGCCAGTGCGCCCAGCACGCGGTCGATGGGCGTGCCTTCCTGCGTGCCGCTGGTGAAGTAGATGCCGCGCAGGCGCGGGGATTCATCCAGCGCGCCGCTGCCACCGAAGACGGTTTCCAGGTAGCCGCCCAGCAGGCCCTTGAGGCCGCCGAACTGCTGCGGGAAGGCGAAGATGGTGGCGCGCTTGAGGGTGTCGCTCTCGGCCTCCATGCGCTCGATGAGGCGCTCGCGCAGGCGCTTCTCCAGCGACGCGAACTCGCTGCCGAAATTGGCCAGCGTGGCCTCGCCGGGTGCCATCGCCACCGGGAAGCTGAAGCCGAAGACCTGGTCTCTGTCCTCCTTGCCCATCGGGCCGAAGGTCTCGTTGAAGCCGGCCAGCAGGTCGCACTTGGTGACCATCACATAGACCGGTGCGCGCACGCCCAGGCGCTGCTGCAGCTCCTGCATGCGGCCGCGCATGCGCGAGGCCTGCTCCTTGCGCTGCTCGGGCGGCAGGGCCAGCAGGTCCTGCACGCTGATGGTCAGCAGCACGCCGTTGATGGGGCGGCGCGGGCGCGCCTTGCGCAGCAGGTCGAGGAAGGTGTTCCAGGCCGATGCGTCGGTCTCCTTGTCGGAGTCCTGCGTCGCGTAGCGGCCGGCGGTGTCGATGAGGACGGCCTCGTCGCTGAACCACCATTCGCAGTTGCGCGTGCCGCCGACGCCGCGCACGCTGGCCTGGCCGAGCTTCTCCGTCAGCGGGAAGTTCAGGCCGGCATTCAGCAGCGCCGTCGTCTTGCCCGAGCCCGGCGCGCCAACGAAGACATACCAGGGCAGGTCATAGAGCGAGTTGCCGCCGAACAGGCCCTTCTTGGTGCCCGGTGCCTTCTTCAGCAACGTCAGGGCCTGAGTGARGCGCTCCTGCAGCACCGCCTCTTCCTTGGCAGAGGCCGAGGGGCCGCCGCCCATGCCCTTGACGAGGGCGGCATTGATGCGGCGGCGGCGCATCTGCGTCCAGACCAGGCGCAGGCCGCCCAGCAGCCAGACGACGGCCAGCGCGATCCAGCGCGCGAAGCTGGTGTCCAGCGGACGGTGCTCGCCAAAGGCGATCAGCGGGCCGACCCACCAGACCAGGGCCGAGATGACGAGCAGGCCGAAGATCCCGAGGGTGATCGGGTGGAACAGGATGGACAGGAATTTCTTCATGATCAGCGGCCGTCCTGCACCATCAGCGTAACTTCGACTCGGCGGTTCTTGGCACGACCGGCGGGGGTGGCGTTGTCGGCCACGGCTTCCGCGTCGGCCTTGCCTTCGGCGCGCAATCGGCCGATCTCGACTCGCTCGGCCAGCAGGTTGCGGAAGGCCTCGGCGCGGGCCTGCGACAGATGCCAGTTGGACGGGAAGCGCAGCGAACGGATGGGCTGGTTGTCGGTGTGGCCGGTGATCTGCACCTGGCCCTTCATGCGCTGCAGCGCCTCGCCAATGCGCAGCACCAGCGGCCGCAGTTCCGACGACACCTCGGCGCTGCCGGGGTTGAACAGGCCGTCGCCCTTGATGATGACGATGGAGCGGTCGGCCAGGTCATTGACCTGCACCAGGCCGGCCTTGACGTCGAGATCCAGCAGCCCGGCCAGGCGGGGCGCGGCGGGCGGCGGTGTCGGCGCGGCGACGGCAGCAGTCTTCACGTCGAAGCCGCGCAGCGACGCGAAGACGGCGTCCGAGGCGCCATTGATGCTGAAGCGCAGGCCGATGTAGACCAGCATCAGCAGCAGGGCCATGGCGGCCCAGATCACCCACAGCGGCAGCTTCTGGCGCAGGCCGCCCTCGCCGGGTTCGGCGCCCTGCCAGCGCGGTGACAGCGCCGGGTCGGGGTTGCTGCCTTGACGCAGCATCTGCGCCAGGCGCGCGCGCACGCCGTCGAGCTGGGCGCGGCCGTTGTCGACGACGCGGTAGCGGCCCTCGAAGCCGAAGGCCAGGCAGACGTAGAGCAGCTCCAGCAGGTTGCGGTTGGCCGGCACGTTCTCGGCCAGCTTGGCCATCAGCGCGAAGACCTTCTCGCCACCCCAGGATTCGTTGTGGAACTGCACGAGCAGGCTCTGCGCCGCCCAGGCGCCCGAGCCGCCCCAGGGCGTGCTGGCGGCGGATTCATCGAGCAGGGTGCACAGGATGTAGCGGCCGGCGATGACCTGCTCGTTGGGCAGGCCCTCGGCACGGGCCTTGGCCTCGAAGGCGCGGATGCCTTCGGACAGGGCGTCCTTCAGCCCGGCGGGGTTGGGGTGCTGGGCGCTGTGGCGCACGCGGGGCGCAGCCGACAGCAGCGGCATGGCGGCCGCCACCAGCGGGTTCATGCTGGCCGAGGTGAGGGCTTCGAGGGCCATCGGTGCCTCGCGGCCGGCCGGGCCGGCGGGAACGCCGGCGGGCGCTTGGCCGGCGGCAGGCCGTGCCGGGGCCTGGGGCTGGTGCAGGCCAGTGACAGGCCGGCCCGCGCTCGGCTTGATGACGGTGCGGTCCTGCCCGAAGGCGGCAAAGGGGTCGTCGTTGTTGGGATCGCTCATGGGGCGGGCCGATCAGAAGATGTCAGGCACGAATGGCCCAGAACTCCAGCTCAAGGCCGGGGAACTCGCCGGCGATGTGCATGGCCAGGCCGCCCGAGCTTTCGAGCTGCTTCCACAGCTCGTTGCCGCGCGTCTCCAGCTCGAAGTAGTTGTGGCCGGCGTGGTAGGGAATCTGGCGCGGCGCGACCGGCAGCGGGCGCAGCGTGACGCCGGGCAGCTGCAGGTTGACGAGGTCGCGGATGCGCTCGACCGGGCCGATCTTGACCTGGGTGGGGAAGCGGGCGCGCAGGGCGTCGCCGGGCAGTTGCGCCGACACCGCCAGCACGAAGGTGGCCGTGCGCTGCAGGCCGACGTCGGGGATGAGGGCGACGCGCACGCCGTAGGCACGGTCCTGCAGCTCGATGGGGATGGCGGTCTGCTCCATCACCATGGACAGCGACTGGCGCAGGTCGTCGATGACGGGCCTGAACGTGGCGGCCAGGTCGTCGTGCACATAGTCGGCATAGGCCGCGGGGCGGCGGCTGTCGCGGAAGGTGGCGAGGTCGCCGGCCACCGTCAGGCATTCGCTGTACAGCCGCTCCGGGTGCAGCACCGACACCGCGCGCAGGTGGCTGAACAGGGCCTGGCTGCGGTTGACGGCTTCCAGCAGCAGGAAATCGGAAATCTCGCCGACGCCGCCGCGGCCGGGGGCGGCCAGGCGGGCGGCCAGGGCCTCGCCGCGCTGGTTCAGCAGGCCGCAGAGTTCGCGCACATAGCCGTCCAGCACCGGGTGGGCCGGCGCATGCAGCAGGGGCGGTACATAGCTGGGGTCGAGCACGACGCGGTTGTCGGCGCGGCGCTCGACGACGCGGGCCACGCCCAGCGTCGCATAGCCCTCGCCGGCGTCGCGCTGCAGCATCAGGCGCAGGTTCAGGCGGCCGATCTGCAGGGCGGCGTCGCGGTCGAGCTGGGAATTGCTGTCGCCGACATTGACCTCGGCGGCCATGAAGCGCGGCCCCATGGCGCCGGCGGCACCTTCGGCGTCGGTCTCGACGACGCCGGGGCGTTGCAGGGTGACGGCCAGCACGACGATCTCGTTGCGGGCGTCGGCGGGGATGTCCAGGGCCGCGGGCGCGGCGTCACCCCCCGGGGCGGAAAAAGCCGTGCCGTCGGGCAGCAGGCCCTGGGCGGCGGCGAGGCCGACCTTGCCCAGGGGCAGGGAGGCATCGTCCAGGCTCAGGGCCGCGAAGCCCCAGGCATAGGCCACGGCCTGTTGCAGGCGCTGGCGCCACTGGTGCTCCCAGTGGCGGTCGTGCTGCTGGAAGTGCTGCGGCTGGAGGAACATGCCCTCCGTCCAGATCACTCGGTCACGCCAGGTCATGGATGGGATCGCCTCAAGGGAGCAAGAGAAAACAACGGTAAGCAGCCACGGCGGCCTGCGATCAGGCACTGAGTGACTGGCGGCGACGCTTGGTTCCCCGCTCCATCGGGAACCAATCGGCGCTGGCGGTCACACAATCTGCGGCTCAATCCCGCCAGCCGACCGAGTGCCCGTCATGAAGAAGTTTCGCCCCCTCTTGGTTCTTTCCTTGTGCGGTCTCACCCTGAGTGTGTCCGCGTTGGCCCAGACGCCCGAGATTCCGCCTCCAGCGGCATCGGCCGCCGAGGCCGTGGACCTTGGCAAGACCGTGCCCACGGCCGATGCCATCAACGAAGGCCTGTTCCCTGACGACAAGTGCAAGGAACTGGAGGCTTCGGGCTTCAAGTGCATGGGCTTCAAGCCCGCGATCAAGTATTCGCTGCCGGCGACCTCCTTCAAGGTCGGCTCGGCCGAGTTGCCCGCCACGCTGAAGAAGCAGCTGGACGTCTTCGCCGACGTGCTCAAGACCAAGAAGAACAGCGAGCGCAAGGTGCGCGTCATCGGCCACGCCGATGCCTCCGGCACCCCGCAGGCCAACCAGGCCCTGTCCATCAAGCGCRCCGAGTCGGTGCGCAACTACCTCGTCGCCAAGGGGGCCGACCCGGCGCTGCTGGTCATCGAGGGTGTGGGCGCCAGCGAGCCCAAGAACCCGTCCAAGCCCAAGGCGGACGAAAACCGCCGCGTGGAGATCGGGCGCAAGTAAGCCGACTGCGAGCAAGCAGCAAAACCGCCCGAGGGCGGCTTTTGTGCTGGCTGGCTGGAAATCGCGTTTCGGGCCGAGCGCTGGGCCTGCCATGGGCCAGAGGCCCATGGCCTTCCGTAGGCACAAGCAGTCCGCAGGGACTGCTTGTGTCCGACTCCAGTTCACCGAGCCGGCCCGCTGTGGCGATGTGTATGCGGCTCGACGCCGCATGCATCGCCGTCCCCTCGGGGGACCGGTCGGGCGCGCCCGCGTCCAGCGCGGCGAGACCGGACGAGGGGCTAAACCCCGCCGAGCACCTTGCCGATCTCGACGAAGTGCTTGAGCATCTTCTGCGCCTCCAGCACCGACTTGCTGTATTCCAGCAGGAACTGGGTCACGACCTTCTTCTCGTCGGCGCCGCCCTTGACCTTGGCCTCCAGCTTGGCTGACGCGGCCTTGTTGGTCTCATTGCCGATGTCCGACAGATGGGGCAGCGTGAAGTAGTCCGACATGGCGCTGCCCGCATAGAACTTGGCGGCCAGCTTGGGGAACTGGGCCTTCACGAACTGGTCCCAGGTCTTGAAGCTGGTCGTCAGCATGCGGTGCGGGCCGTCGGCGCCGAAGACCTTGTTCACATTGGCCACCGTCGGATTGGCCTCGGCCGTCTTGACCATATTGATGATCTTGACCGCGAGGTCGGCCGCCGCCTTGGCCGTGGCCATCGTCGCGACGTATTCCTTGGTCTTGTGCAGGCGCTCGCGGAAGTCCTTGTCCAGCGCCTTGCTGACGTCGTCAGGGAATGCCGCGAGGGCGACCTTGAAGGCGGTGATGGCGTCCAGGATGCCCTTGACGTAGGTGGTGGCCGATTTCGGGACCGTCTTGCTCTTGGCGAAGTCGCTGTGCGCTGCGGTGGCGATGATCTTGAGCGCGCCGAGCTTGTTGTTGACGGCCGCCTCGGCCTTGGTCAGGCCGCTGAGCAGGCCCTTCTTGTATTCGGCGAAGTCCACCGGGTCGAACACGCCGTCGTGCGGCTTGATGGCGGAATAGCCACCGCGCTTGAACTCCAGCTCCACCGCCGCCAGCGCGGCGCCGACGTCGGTCTTGCCGACGAAGAGCTTGGCCAGTACGCCCTTGTTGCGGTCCCACAGGGCCTTGGTGAGTTCGGGCGGGTAGGGCATGGACAGGTCGGCCATTCAAAGTCTCCTCAACGATGGGTGGAATTGGACCGACGCTGAGTGACCGACAGTGCGGGGCGGTTCCCGACGCCTGCGCTCAGGGCACCATCTCGGTCACCTGCCCCGGCGACACGATGCTGACGACGCCGGCATAGGCGCACATCAGCTTGGAGGTGTTGTTCAGCACCGGCATATTGGCCAGCATGACCGTCGGCGCGCCCGGCACCCAGGGCGCGGGGAAGACCGGCACGCAGGGCATGGGCGTCAGCGTGAACACGCCCTGGGCCGCGGCCGTGGCGGCGGCGGTGGCGGAGGCGACCGCCGGGTTGGCCATGCTCTTGCACGGGCCGAAGGGCTGGATGTTCACCATGGGCTTGTTGTCCATGATGTTGGCCGCCGGCTGGCTGCTGGTCTGCATCTTGTTCAGCGGCAGCACTTCCAGCGCGCTGGGCTTGGAGCCGAAGGTGCACATCAGCTGCGCACCCTTGCAGACATGTTGAGGCATGACGCTTCTCCTCAATCAGCCCCGAGCCAGAGGGCCAGGGCGGTGTAGTTATCGTGGTTGGGCTTGTCGGCCGCGGCCAGTCGCACGCGTTGGGCGAGGTCGTTCAGCCAGGCCTGAGGGTCCGGCGCGAAGGACAGGGCCGAGGCGATTTMCTCGTCGGTCATCCATTCCCACAGGCCGTCGGTGCACATCATCAGCGCCTCGCGGCCGACCAGCGGCCAGGGCTGGGGCGACACGCTGATGTGCAGGTCTTCGCCCTGGGTGCCGAGGGCCGAATAGAGCTCGCTGCGCTTGGGGTGGACGCGGGCGCCGGCCTCGTCGAGCAGGCCACCGTCGATGAGGGACTGCACCAGGCTGTGGTCGCGCGTGCGCTGGGCCAGGCGGCCGTCGCGAAAGGCGTAGAAGCGCGAATCGCCGCAGTGCCCCCACAGCGCATTGCGCTCCTGCAGGTCGATGGACAGCACGACCACCGTGGAATGCATATTGCGCAGCTGCGGGTTGGCGGCGCGCTGGGCGAGCAGCTCGCGGTTGGTGTCGATGAGCAGGGCTTCCAGCGCCTGCGGGTGGTGGGCGGGCAGGCCGGCATAGCCCTGCAGCACATGGCTGACGGCGAGCTTGGACGCGATGTCGCCGCCGCCATGGCCACCGGCGCCATCGGCCAGCACGCAGCAGAGGTAGCGCTCGGAATGCCAATGGCCGCAGGCGTCCTCGTTGTAGTCGCGGCCGCCCTGTTCGGACATCAATGCGAGCTCGATCTGCACGAGTGCCCTCTCTATCGTGATTCGTTTTGAAGCGCGTCGAGCTGCGCTTCGTAGGCGCGCAGGAACTCGCGCCCGAAGACCTGGTGGAAGTCGTCCGACAGTTCGCCGGCGATCTGCTGGTACTCCTGCTGGAACACCGACCAGAGCTGGGCCTTGCGCGCCGCTGGCAGCAGGCTGGACAGCACCGACTTCTGCGTCAGCCGCGACTCCAGCGAGGCCGGGTCGAAGCGCTGCAGCAGGCCTTCAAGGGCCGCGCGCATGCCGGCCAGGAAGGCGAGCTGGTGGGCGCGCAGGTCGTCGAAGGCATCGCGCATGGCCTGCTGCGGCGGGATGAAGCCGCGCACCGACGGGCCCAGCAGATGGCCCAGGGCGACCTCGGCCGTCGGCGAGAACTTCAGCGGGTTGTTTTCCTTGGCGACGATCATGGTCGACTCGGCACGCACCTCGCGCTTCAGTGCGGCGCGGGCGACCAGCAGGTCCACCGTGCCGCGGGCCGACTCGTGCACGAGCTGGCCCAGCAGGCGCATGAACTCCGGCGTCAGGCCGCTGGCCGGTAGGGTCGGAATGCCCAGGCCCTCGCGGAAGGCGGCCAGCAGGGCGGCCTGGTCGGCCGGCACGGCGGGAGCCGCGCTGGCGACCGGTGCCGCCGGCGCATGCGACGCCACCGGGGGCGGTGGCGGCGGCATCAGCGGTGCCGGCGTAGCCGCGATCGTCGTCATCGGCGGCGCGATGGTGACCTGCTCCGGCGCCTCGGCCTTCTTGCCGGCGCGGATGATGGTGCGGCCTTCGCCGGCGCTGTCGTTCCAGGACACGACGGCCCCTGACAGCGTGCCGGAGGGGTCGAGGGCGTTCAGGGCCGCCATGGAAGCAGCAGGCGGGCGGGGGCGCTGCCCCGTCGTCGTCGCGGACGAGGAAGAAGGGGCCGGCGCATTCGGCGGGATGAAGGGCCGGTTCAGCTCCGAGGACGTGTCCGGCAAGGCCTGGCCCGCTGCTGCGGGCAGCATGCCCAGGGCCTTCAAGGGGTCGGCATGGCCGGCCATATTGGGCTGGGCCACGGCCTCGCCGAGCAGGGACTGGGCCAGCGGGTTGTTGCTGGCGGGCGTCGGGGCGCCGAGGCCGAAGAGGGCGTCCAGCGAATCGCCGGCCGCGCCGCCGCGGCCACCACTGGCGGGCAGGTCGGGAATCAGCGGTGTCGGCGCGCCCGCGCCCAGGTCCAGGCCGAGGGCGCGTGCACCGGCTGAAGATGGGGCGGCCTGGGCCTGCCTGGCCGGTGGCGCGGCGGCGAACGGGTCCCAATCGGCGGGAATGCCGCCCATGGCTGCGGGCGCCGCGGGCGGCGGTGGCGCGAAGGCCGGTGCCGGCCGGGCCTGCGGGACGGGCTGCTTGGACACCGTGCCGCCGAACAGGCCCAGC
>NZ_JBFUFR010000044.1:0-50880 GCF_056403315.1 Roseateles sp. P2_H4
CACGGCTGGCGCGGCGCCCCACTGAACCCCGAGGACATCTCCATGTTCAACCGACGTTCCCTGCTCGCGGGCTCGACGCTGGCGTCACTGGCCGCGGTCTCCAAGGCGGCCCTCGCGGCCCTGCCCGAGCCCGTCATCCAGACCTCGCCCGACACGCAAGCCCCCCTCGTGCCGCCCAATGGCCGGCCCTACAACCCCGTTGTCACGCTGAACGGCTGGACGGCGCCCTGGCGCATGAACGCCGGCGTCAAGGAATTCCACCTCGTCGCCGAGCCCGTCGTGCGCGAGATGGCGCCCGGCTTCAAGGCCCATCTGTGGGGCTACAACGGCCAGAGCCCGGGGCCCACCATCGAGGTCGTCGAGGGCGACCGGGTGCGCATCTACGTGACCAACCGCCTGCCCGAGGTCACCAGCATGCATTGGCATGGCCAGCGCCTGCCCAATGGCATGGACGGCGTGACCGGCCTGACGCAGCCACCCATCCCGCCGGGCAAGACCTGGGTCTACGAATTCGTCGCACGCCGCCCCGGCACCTTCATGTACCACCCCCATGCCGACGAGATGGTGCAGATGGCCATGGGCATGATGGGCCTGTGGATCACGCACCCGAAAGCGAAGCACCCGCAGATCGACGAGGTCGATCGCGACTACGCCTTCCTGCTCAACGCCTACGACATCGAGCCCGGCAGCGCGACGCCCAAGGTCATGACCATGCTGGACTTCAATCTGTGGAGCTGGAACAGCCGCGTCTTCCCCGGCATCGCGCCGCTGGTGGCGCGCCAGGGTGACCGGGTGCGCATCCGCATCGGCAACCTGACGATGACCAACCACCCCATCCACATCCACGGCCATGAGTTCATGGTCACGGGCACGGATGGCGGCCCGGTGCCCAGGACGGCACGCTGGCCCGAGGTGACGACGGATGTGGCGGTCGGCCAGATGCGCCAGGTCGAGTTCGTCGCCGACGAGGAAGGCGACTGGGCCTTCCACTGCCACAAGGCCCACCACACGATGAATGCGATGGGCCATGCGGTGCCGACCATGATCGGCGTCGACCACAGCGGCCTGACGGCCAAGATTCGCAAGCTGGTGCCGGACTACATGGTCATGGGCGAGCGTGGTATGCACGACATGACCGAGATGAGCATGCCCCTGCCCGACAACACGGCGCCCATGATGGCGGGCGAGGGCCCCTTCGGCCCGGTCGCGATGGGTGGCATGTTCAGCATGCTCAAGGTCAGGCGCGGCCTCAAGCGCGGCGACTACGCCGACCCTGGCTGGTTCCAGCACCCGCCCGGCACGCTGGCGCGAGAAGTGGGCGACGCGCCGCCTGCGCCCAAGGCTCCGGACACGCCGGCGTCCCAACCCGGAGACGTCGAAGTACAGGTCCGCAAACCCAACGGCCATCATGGCCACTGAGATCACGATGAAGACCCTCATCATCACGTTCGCGCTGGCCTTCGCGGCTGTCGCTGCCCATGCCCACGGAGACCATGCCGCAAGCGCGCCTGGCGCGGCCAGGAAGGAACAGAAACCCTGGGGCATCGCCGGCGAACGCCGTGCCGCCAAGCGCGCCATCGAGATCAGGATGAGCGACGACATGCGCTTCATGCCGTCGCGCATCGAGGTCCGCCAGGGCGAGACCGTCCGCCTCGTCATGCGCAACCGCGGTGCCGTACTGCACGAGCTTGTCATCGGCACCCAGCAGGAGCTGGAGGAACACGCGGCATTGATGCTGAGGTTCCCGGACATGGAGCATGACGAGCCCTATATGGCCCATGTGAAGCCGGGCCAGACCGGTGAAATCGTCTGGACCTTCAACCGTGCGGGCGAGTTCGACTTCGCCTGCCTCATCGCTGGCCATTTCCAGGCTGGCATGCGCGGCAAGTTCATCGTCCGCGCGCGTTGAATCGAGGAATCCCATCCATGAAAAAACTGCTTCTCTGCGCCGCGCTGCTGGCGGCACCCGCCCTGCCCCTGGCCGCCGAAGCGCCTGCTGCCGCAGCGTCGGCTGCTGCCGATGCGATGACCGATGCCGAGATCCGCAAGATCGATCTTGCCGCGGCCAAGCTGACGCTGCGCCATGGCGAGATCAAGTCCCTGGACATGCCGGCCATGACCATGGTCTTCCAGGCCCGCGACAAGCGCCTGCTCGAAGGCCTCAAGGTCGGCGACAAGGTGCGCTTCAAGGCCGCACACGAGGGCAGCCAGTTCATCGTCACGCACATCGAGGTGGCGAAATGAAGACTGCCATCACCCTGCTCTGCCTCGCCGCGAGCGGCCCCGCCCTCGCTGCTGCGCAGGTTGTCGACATTGACTGGACGAGCGAAGGCCGCTTCGCCCACGCGACGACGCTGGCGCCCAAGGAGGTGCTGGAGGTCTGCGGCAAGCTGCCCAAGGGCAGCCGTGTCCAGTGGTCTTTCGAGGCCACGGCCGCCCTGCCCTTCAACATCCACGTCCACCAGGGCAAGGAGGTCGTCTACGTGGCCCGGTTGGAGCGCGCCGAACGCGCCCAGGGCCTGCAGACCTTCGACGCCGAGCCGGCGCATTGCTGGATGTGGGCGAACAAGGGCGCGCAAGCCGTGAAGGTCGGCGTCGAGCTGCAACAGCTGCCGCGCTGAGCGCACAAAGAAAAAGCCCGCCGGGGTTGCCGGCGGGCTTGGTCTGGAGGAGAGGGGGGGATTCGAACCCCCGAGACGTTACCGTCCGCCTGATTTCGAGTCAGGTACATTCAACCACTCTGCCACCTCTCCGAATCTGGTGCGAGCTGAGCCCAGCATTATAGCCAGGATTTTTCGGTTCAGCCGCGCAAGGTGTCGACACCACCCAGATAGGGGCGCAGCGCCTCGGGCACCGTGATGCTGCCGTCCGCGTTCTGGTAGTTCTCGAGCACGGCAACCAAGGTCCGGCCGACGGCCAGGCCGGAGCCGTTCAGCGTGTGCACGAACTCGTTCTTGCCCTGGGCGTTCTTGAAGCGCGCCTGCATGCGGCGGGCCTGGAAGGCGCCCATGTTCGAGCAGGAGCTGATCTCGCGGAAGGTGTCCTGCGCCGGCAGCCAGACTTCGAGGTCATAGGTCTTGGTCGAGCCAAAGCCCATGTCGCCGCTGCACAGCAGCACCGTGCGGTAAGGCAGGCCGAGCTTTTGAAGCACAGCTTCGGCGTGGCCGGTCATCTCTTCCAGCGCGGCCATGCTGTTCTCGGGCAGCTCGATGCGCACCATCTCGACCTTGTCGAACTGGTGCTGGCGGATAAGGCCACGCGTGTCACGGCCAGCAGAGCCGGCTTCCGAACGGAAGCAGGGGCTGTGCGCCGTCAGCTTGACGGGCAGGTCCTCGGGCTTGAGCACGCTCTCGCGCACGGTGTTGGTCAGCGAGATTTCCGAGGTGGAGATCAGGTACTGCTCGACCTGCTCCTCGTCGCCGCCGCGCAGCACCCAGAACATGTCTTCCTTGAACTTGGGCAGCTGGCCCGTGCCCTCGAGGATCTCGCGGTTGACGATATAGGGCGTGTAGCACTCGGTGTAGCCGTGCTCGGTGGTCTGCACGTCGAGCATGAACTGGGCAAGCGCACGGTGCAGGCGTGCGGCCGGGCCCTTCAGGAAGGCGAAGCGCGAGCCCGAGAGCTTGGCGCCCATCTCGAAGTCCAGGCCCAGCGGCGCGCCGAGGTCGACGTGGTCCTTGACCGGGAAATCGAAGGACTTGGGCGTGCCCCAGCGGCGCACTTCGACATTGCCGTTTTCATCCACACCCGCCGGCACGCTGGCGTCCGGCAGGTTGGGCACGCTCATCAGCAGCGTGTTCAGCTCGACCTGGATGGCGTCCAGGCGTTCGGCGCCGGTCTTCAGCTCGTCGGCAATGCCACCGACTTCGCTCATCAGCGCCGAGGCGTCCTCGCCCTTGCCCTTGGCCATGCCGATCTGCTTGGACAGCGCGTTGCGGCGCGCCTGCAGCTCCTCGGTGCGCACCTGCACCGCGCGGCGCTCGCCTTCGAGCGACTTGAAGCGCTCCACGTCGAGGAAGGTCTGGGGGTTCTTGCGCGCGTTCAGGCGCTCGATGACGGCATCGAGGTCCTTGCGCAGCTGGGTGATGTCGAGCATGGGATAAAACCTTGGGAATCGAATAGACAAGCGGCGCCGATGTCAGGCGCCGCCGGGAGCTGGACGCACCGGCATCAGGATCGGGACGAACTCACCTCGGCCATGGACTTGTCGCCCAGGCCCATGGGCAGCGGGAAGCGCACATGCTCTTCGACGCCCGGCAGGCTGCGCACCGTCGTGGCGCCGAGGGCGCGCAGGCGGTCGATGACGGCCTGCACCAGCACATCGGGCGCCGAGGCGCCGGCCGTCAGGCCCACGCGGGCGCGGCCTTCCAGCCACTCGGCCCGCAGGTCTTCGGCGGCATCGACCATATAGCCCGGCGTGCCCAGGCGCTCGGCCAGCTCGCGCAGGCGGTTGCTGTTGGAGCTGGTGGGGCTGCCGACGACGATGACGACGTCGACCTGCGGCGCCAGCACCTTGACGGCGTCCTGGCGGTTCTGGGTGGCGTAGCAGATGTCCTGCTGCTTGGGCTCGCGCACCTGCGGGAAGACRCGCTTCACCTCGGCCAGGATGKCGGCGGCGTCGTCCACGCTCAGCGTCGTCTGCGTGACGACGGCCAGCCTGGCCTGGTCCTTGACCCGCACCTTGGCCACGTCCTCGACGTCCTCCACAAGGAAGATGCCCTCGGACAGCTGGCCCATCGTGCCCTCGACCTCGGGATGGCCCTTGTGGCCGATCATGATGAATTCATAGCCCTCGCGGTGCAGCTTGGCCACCTCGACGTGGACCTTGGTCACCAGCGGGCAGGTGGCGTCGAACACCGTGAAGCCGCGTGCGGCGGCCTCGCGGCGCACCTCCTGGCTGACGCCATGGGCGCTGAACACCAGCGTCGCGCCGGGCGGCACCTCGGCCAGGTCCTCGATGAAGATGGCGCCGCGCGACTTCAGGTCGTTGACGACATAGGTGTTGTGGACGATCTCGTGGCGCACATAGATGGGCGAACCGAACTTCACGAGGGCCCGCTCGACGATCTCGATGGCCCGGTCCACGCCCGCGCAAAAACCGCGTGGCTCGGCCAGCACGACTTCCTGGGGAAGGATGACGGCGTTCATCACAGCACCCCGATCACTTGCACCTCGAAGCTGACCGGCTGGCCAGCGAGGGGATGGTTGAAATCAAACAGCAGGGCCTCGTCGCCCAGCTCGCGCACGACGCCGGCGTAGCCGCCCTGCCCGTCCGGTCCGGGGAACTGCACCACGTCGCCGACGTTGTAGACCTCGTCCGGGTCGCCCAGCTGGCGCAGCAGGCTGAGCTTCACGCGCTGCAGCAGCTCGGGGTTGCGCTCGCCAAAGGCCTCGCCCGGCGCCAGCGTGAAGCGCTCGTGCGCGCCCTCGGGCAGGCCGATGAGGCGCGCCTCGATGGCCGGCGACAACTGGCCGGCGCCCAGGGACAGGGTGGCGGGCTTGTCGTCAAAGGTATTGACGATGTCGGCGCCGTCCGGGCCCGAGAGCCGGTAGTGCAGGGTCAGGAAGGACCCGGCCTGGATAGGGTTCATGCGAGGAAGAGAAACGCTTGGCTAGACTGGGCGCGATTTTATGTCGTTGACCCATCTACCCCCGGAAGCCCGTCCGCGCGAGAAGCTGCTCGCCCGCGGTCCGCAGGCACTGGCGGACGCCGAACTGCTGGCCCTGCTGCTGCGCACCGGCCTCCCGGGCCTGCCCGTGCTGCAGCTGGCGCAGAGCCTGCTGGACCGCTTTGGCGGCTGGGCGGGGCTGCTGGCGGCGAGTGTTCAGGACCTGGCCAAGGTCAAGGGCCTCGGGCCCGCCAAGCGCGCCGAGATTGCCGCCGTGCTGGAGATCGCGCGGCGTTCGCTGAACCAGCAACTGGCCGAAAAGCCGGCCATGAACGACGTCGACACGGTGAAGACCTATCTGCGCCTGCACCTGGGCGGCCTGGGTCACGAGGTCTTCGCGGTGCTGTTCCTGGACGCTCAGCTGCGCCTCATTGCGATGGAGACGCTGTTCCAGGGCAGCCTGACGCAGACGACYGTGCACCCGCGCGAGGTCGTCAAGCGGGCCTTGGCCCTGGGCGCAGGCGCCGCCATCCTGGCCCACAACCACCCCAGCGGCGTGGCCGAGCCGTCGCGGGCCGATGAACTGCTGACCCAGCATCTGAGCCAGGCCCTGGCGCTGGTGGACGTGCGCGTCGTCGACCATTTCGTCGTCGGCGCGAGTGGGGTCGTGTCCTTCGCCGAGCGGGGGCTGCTGTGAGCGCCAGGACCGTGCGCAGCCTCGCCGACCTGAAGCCGCTGGCGCGCGAACTGGCCGCGGCCAGGCTGGCCGCCGAGATCGAGCGCGAGCGCGTCGCCGCCGCCGTGCGCCTGGCCGAGCAGGAAAGGCGGGTCTTCGAGCTGACCGTCGGCCCGGTGACGCCGCTGCGCAGCATGGACCGTTTCATCCACGAACTCGAACAGCCGGCGCCCGAGCCGCGCCAGCGCGAAGCCGACGAGCGCGCCGTGCTGCTGCAGGCCCTGTCCGACGAGATCGACGTCGACACGCTGCTGGACACCGACGAGACGCTGAGCTTTCGCCGCGAAGGCATCAGCCTGGAGGTGGTGCGCAAACTGCGCCGCGGCCACTGGTCGCTGCAGGCCCAGCTTGACCTGCATGGGCTGCGCCGCGACGCGGCCCGAGAGGCCCTGGGCCTCTTCATCCATGACAGCGCGCGGCGCGGCCTGCGCTGCGTGCGCGTGGTGCACGGCAAGGGCCACGGCTCGCCGGGCCGCGAGCCGGTGCTCAAGGGCCGCGTGCGGCGCTGGCTGGTGCAGAAGAACGAGGTGCTGGCCTTCGTGCAGGCGCGCGCCAGCGACGGCGGCGCGGGCGCCCTCGTCGTGCTGCTGGCGGGAACGCCCTGACGAAGCGACGCCGCGCGCGCCTATTCGATCTTGCTGGCGCCTTCGATCCCCAGCACCAGCGGGCGCTTCAGGTCACCGGCGTTGTGCAGGCCCGAGGGCGTGAGTTGCAGATCACGCGCCTTGAAGTACAGAAAGCCGTTGACCTGGCTCACGGTGACGCTGCCCTTGGCTGCACCGCCGGAGTTCCATTCGACGATCTTCTTGTTGGACACGTCGGCGAAGTTCACCTTCACCTTGCGGGCCGCGAGATTGGGCTGGGCGGCGACCTGGTAGACGCCCGGCGCCGGCGTGGCACTGCCGAAGTTCAGCGAGGCCACTTGCAGCTTGTCGCTGGGCGCCAGCACGAAGGCCTCGGACGTGGCGAGATACAGCAAGCCGGCCTTGAGGGCGTACTCCTTGGCGCCCGCGCTGGCGCGCAACTCGCCGTAGTTGAACCAGCCGTTGGGACCGGCGTAGAGCTTGCTCTTCGGGTTGGTGTAGCGGTCATCCGGCGCTGGAGACACGTTGGTCCAGGCATCCGCCGCCGGCTGGGCATGGGCCAGCGCGCTGGCGGCGAGGGCGACGCAGAAGAACAGTTTCCGGTGCATGGAGAGCGTCCCTTCAAGATGGCGAAGCGCGCGGCGCGCAGGACGGGCACGTTAGCACGCGTGCCGCCGCTGGCCGAGCGCGCGCGTTGCCCAGCGGAACGGCCTGACGCGCCGCTGACGGCGAATGACACCGGGCTGTCGCGTCGCGCGGCAGACACGCGGTGCAACGCCATTGACCAGTCCGGTTAGCCCGGAGTAGTCTGGGCTCGAGCCGCCATCAGCGCGACATCCGGTTTCCCAGCCCCAACGAGGAGAGCCCATGTCCCTTACCTTTTCCGATCGTGCGCCCCAGCCCAAGAGCTATGTGGGTATCGGTTTCGTCGTCGCGCTGCATCTGGCCGCGATCTATGCGCTGAGTGCAGGGCTGATGAAGACACCCCCGCCACGGCACGAGAGCACACCGATCAAGCCGCTGCCGCCCGAGGTCCGGGAAATTCCGCCGCCCCAGGAGCCGGCGCTTCCGCCTCGCCCGATCTTCCGCGATGTGCACATTCCGATTCCGGAACCCACGGAGCCCGTGGTCGCACCGCAAGATCCCGTCATCCGCGGCACCGTGGTCCGCGAACCGGGTCCCATCACCGATGGGCCGACGGCTGGCACGGTTCCGACGGTCGTCCCACCGACGACCAAGCCCGACACCAGCATCAAGGCGCCCGGCGCCGTCTGCTCCATGATGCCCAAGCCCGAGGTGCCTGTCGTCAACTGGGCCGGCGAAGCCGTGCTGCAAGTGATCGCCACCGTGCGCGGCGGCCGCGTCGTCGGCACGGACTTCCGCGTGGCCCAGGGCGCGCTGGACAGCAAGACCAAGCGCTCGCTGCAACGCTCGGTGGAGTCCGCCCTCGCCGGCTACCAGTGCCAGGGCGACGCGACCTTCCAGCAGGACTTCGCGTTCCGCCTCGACTAGACGTTTCTCATCCAGTCGGCCGTTCCTGCGAAGGACTCGGCCAGACGGGCCTGCAGGGCCGGGTCCACCCCGGTTTCCTGCATGGCCTGGCCCATGCAGGCCAGCCACTCGTCGCGCTCGGCGATGCCGATGCGAAACGGCATATGCCGCGCCTTCAAGCGCGGGTGGCCGAAGCGGCTGATGTAGTGGTCAGGGCCGCCGAGCCAGCCGCACAAGAACCAGAACAGCTTGTCGCGCGCGCTGTCCAGCATGTCGCCATGCGCCGCGCGCAGCCGCGCGTAGGCGGGCTCCAGGTCCATCAGGTCGTAGAAGCGGTCGACGAGTTCGCGCACCCGCGCCTCGCCGCCTGCCCATTCGAAGGCAGTGGTGGGAGTCGATTCAGCCAAGGAGTTTGGAGGCGAGCGCCTTGATGGCCTGGGCTGCGTCGCAGCCGGGGTAGTGCTCCAGCATCAGCTGGCGCTTGAGCACGGCCTGCTTGACGGCGACATCGGCCTTGACCTCACCGTAGAGCTCGAGCCGGAAGCTCTGGCCCGGCGTCGGGCCGACGAAGCGCTGCAGCACCTGCTGCAACTGGCCGCAGATCAACTTGCCCTCGCCGACGCGGTTGGCCTGGTTGACGAGCAGGCCCACATGGCGGCGGTCCTGCTGCGTGGCCAGCACCTTGATGGTGGCGTAGGCATCGGTGAGCGACGTGGGCTCGGGCGTGGCGACGACGAGGACGTCGGTGGCCAGCGAGATCGCGAACAGCACGACGTCGGAGATGCCGGCACCCGTGTCCAGCAGCACCCAGTCGAAACGCGGCTTGACGAGGTCGATGATGTGCAGCAGCTTGTCGCGCACCTCGGGCGTCAGGCGCGAATACTCGACCATGCCCGAACCGGCCAGCAGCACGGAGAAGCCGCCCGGCGCGGGCAGGATGGCCTGCTCCAGCGTGGCCTTCTCGGTGAAGACGTCGTGCAGCGTCAGCTTGGGGTGCAGGTTCAGCACCACATCGAGGTTGGCCAGGCCCAGGTCGGCGTCCAGCACCAGCACCTTCTGGCCGCGCGCGGCCAGGGCCGCGGCGAGGTTGGCGGTGACGAAGGTCTTGCCGACGCCGCCCTTGCCGCTGGTCACGGCGAGGGTGCGGGCGCCGGAGCGCGCCGGGCGTGCCGGCGGCGGCGTGGGGGCAGCAGGATCGGAGGTCGTAGTCATATGAAAACCTTCGTGCTGCGCACTGCGGTGCGAGCCCTTTCGGGCGGCCGTGCAGGGCTCATATCGTGTCCTGTTGCGTTTCGAGATTCAGGGAGGCGAACAACATGCCCTTTTCTTCGGCGCTGACCAGGGAGTCGATCTGGGGTTCGAGGCAGGCGCGGTTGCGGCCTTCGGCCTTGGCGCGGTAGAGCTGGCGGTCGGACCGCTCCGTCCACAGCAGTGGCGACGAGCGCACCCATTGCGGCGCGAAGGCGCCGCCCAGGCTGACGGTGACACTGAGCATCTGGCCCGGGCCGACCTCGATGGCGAGTTCGGACACGCGCTCGCGCACCCGCTCGGCCACGGCCAGGCCCACATGCGAGGCGCAGTTGGGCAGGATGATGGCGAACTCCTCGCCACCCACGCGGGCGACGAGGTCCATGGGCCGCACCGTTTGCTCGACGGCGCGGGCCACGGCGCGGATGACCTGGTCACCGGCACCATGGCCGTGGGTGTCGTTGACCGCCTTGAAATGGTCGATGTCCAGCATCAGCAGCAGCGCGCCCTCACCGGAGCGGGCGACGCGGTCGACCTCGCGGGCCAGGGCCATCTCGAAGCTGCGGCGGTTGACGAGGCCCGTCAGCGCGTCGCGGCTGGAGAGATCACACAGCGCATCGAGCACGGCCTGCAACCAGGCGGCGCTCATCGGTTCTTCGTCCGGAAGCAACGCCCCGGCCTGCTGCAGCAACTGCAGGGCCTGGTCCAGAACGAGCACTTCGGCGTCGATCAGGTGGGGGGCGGGCAAGCGGTGTTCCAAAGGTTGGGACGGAAGACTGGATTGTGGTTTCGGGGCAGTCTAGCAGCGGCCCCTGTGTGTCCAGGTCGTGAAACAGGCACGTTCCTGAGGCCTGTTTGCACTATGCTGGACCGGACCAGGACCGTACAAACGCCCTGCGGTGCAGAATCGGCGCGCCACGCCAGAACTGCTGCGAGCACCAACAAATCTGATTTTTAGACATGCCCGCACCCGACCTCGCCACCGGCAACGACGCCCTCGATCACGAGTTCAGTTTCAGCAAGGCCGACTTCGACCGTGTGCGCGAGCTGATCTACAAGCATGCCGGCATCAGCCTGCATGACGGCAAGCATGCGATGGTCTACAGCCGGCTGTCGCGGCGCCTGCGCGAGACCGGGCACAAGAGCTTCGCGAGCTATCTGCAGTGGCTGGAATCCTCCAGCGGCGCATCGGGCGCCGCCGAATGGCAGGAGTTCGTCAACTGCCTGACGACCAATCTGACGTCGTTCTTCCGCGAGGAACACCATTTCCACGCCTTGAAGGACGACCTCAAGCCCTACGTCGGCAAGCCGGTGCGCATCTGGTGCTGCGCCGCCTCCACCGGCGAAGAGCCCTATTCCATCCTGATGACCTGCAGCGAGGCCCTGGGCGCCAGCGCCTCGGTGCAGCTCGTCTCCAGCGACATCGACACCAATGTGCTGGCCGCGGCCAAGCGCGGCGTCTACAACGCCGATGCGCGCGGCCTGGACGCGACGCGGCTGAAGAACTTCTTCATGCGCGGCACCGGCGCCAACTCCGGCAAGATCCGCGTCAAACCCGAGTTGCAGCGCTGGGTCGAGTTCCGCGCGCTGAACCTGATGGACGCGCAGTGGCAGTTGGGCGACCCCTTCCACATGGTGTTCTGCCGCAACGTGATGATCTATTTCGATGCGCCCACCCAGCGCAAGGTGCTGGAGCGCATCCACCGCGTCATGCGGCCGGGAGGGCTGCTGTTCGTCGGGCACTCGGAGAACTTCACCGAGGCCCGCGACCTGTTCAAACTGCGCGGAAAAACCATCTACGAACGGGTCTGAGCATGAGCACTCCCCTCGCCTCCGCACCCACCATCGGCTTCGGCAACCCGGCCGGGGTCGCCAAGGTCAACCACCTCAAGGCCCAGCCTCGCAAGCAGGGCGAGGCCTCGTTCTTCTTCTACGACGCCCACTTCAAGAACGCGGCCGTCAAGATCCTGCCGGGCGAGTACTTCGTCGACCAGGAGGACCTGCTCGTCATGACGACGCTGGGCTCCTGCATCGCTGCCTGCCTGTGGGACCGCGTCGCCAAGGTCGGCGGCATGAACCACTTCATGCTGCCCGAGGGCAATGGCGACTCGGGCCGCTACGGTTCCTACGCGATGGAACTGCTGATCAACGAGATGATGAAGCGCGGCGCCAGCAAGGCCCGCATGGAAGCCAAGATCTTCGGCGGCGGCGCCGTCATCTCGGGCATGAATTCGCTCAACGTCGGCGAGCGCAACACCAATTTCGTCATCGACTTCCTGAAGCTGGAGCGCATCCCCATCGTGTCCAAGGACGTGATGGACGTGTACCCCCGCAAGGTCTGTTTCCTGCCCGCCAGCGGCAAGGCCATGGTCAAGCGCCTGGCACCGACGAATACCGACGCGCTGGTCCAGCAGGACAGGGCAGCAATCCAAAAGGTGCAGCCGGTCGCCAGCAGCGGCGGCTCCATCGATCTGTTCTAGGAGGCCAACGATGGCCAAGACCAAAGTCGTGGTGGTGGACGACTCGGCGCTGGTGCGCTCCATCCTCACCGAGATCATCAACCGGCAGTCCGACATGGAATGCATAGGCGCGGCCGCCGACCCGCTGGTCGCGCGCGAGATGATCCGCAACCTCAACCCCGACGTCATCACGCTGGACGTCGAGATGCCGCGCATGGACGGGCTGGATTTCCTGTCGCGCCTGATGCGGCTGCGGCCCATGCCGGTGGTGATGGTGTCCACGCTGACCGAGCGCGGCGCCGAGGTCACGTTGAAGGCGCTGGAGCTGGGCGCCATCGACTTCGTCGCCAAGCCCAAGATCGGCGTCGCCGACGGCATCAAGCTGCTGGCCCAGGACATCACCGACAAGATCCGCATCGCCTCCAAGGCGCACATCCGCCGCGCCCCGCCGCCGCCAGCACCCGGCACGGCGGCGCCAGCGCCGGTCAAGGCCGTGACGATGGCCAGCCTGGGCAAGGCCTCGACCGAGAAGATCATCTTCATCGGCGCCTCCACCGGCGGCACCGAGGCCACCAAGGACGTGCTGATCAACCTGCCGGCCGACAGCCCGGCCGTCGTCATCACCCAGCACATGCCGCCCGGTTTCACCAAGAGCTATGCGGCGCGCCTGGACGGCCTGTGCAAGATCCGCGTCAAGGAAGCCCAGGACGGCGAGCGCATCCTGCCCGGCCACGGCTATATCGCGCCGGGCGGCATGCATCTCAGCGTGGAACGCAGCGGCGCCAACTACATCGCGCGCGTGCAGGACGGCGAGCCCATCAACCGCCACAAGCCTTCGGTCGAGGCGCTGTTCCTGTCGGCGGCCAAGACCGTCGGCCCGAACGCCATCGGCATCATGCTGACCGGGATGGGCGCCGACGGCGCCAAGGCCATGAAGGTCATGAAGGACGCCGGCGCCTACAACTACTGCCAGGACGAGGCGAGCTGCGTCGTCTTCGGCATGCCGCGCGAGGCCATTGCGGCCGGCGCGGCGGACGAGGTGCTGCCGCTGAACCAGATCGCGACCAAGGTGCTGGAGCGGCTCCGCGCGACGTCGGGCATCTCGCTCAACCGCGTCTAGAAGCTCAGCGCTTGGAGGCGCTGGCCGGCACCTCCGCCTTGGCCAGCAGCAGCGGGCGCTGGCGGGCGACGACGACGGAGTCGTTCGGGAACACCGGCTTGAAACCGTCCAGCGACTTCGGGCTGGCTGGTACCCATGCCGTCTGTGCGGGAGGCGCGGCCTTGCCAACCACGACGACACGGTTCGAGCGGTCCGCGGCCGCCTCCTTCAGTTCGGCATTGGCATCCGTGAAGGCCCGGGCGGTCGTCGTGGCGAGCACGAGAACGGCGGCAAAAGAGGCAAAAGCAAGCCAGCGGGGCAGCGTGTTCATGGTGGATCTCCTTCAAGTGCTGGTTATGCTATGCATCCAGCGCCGCGCTGAGAAACGCTTATTTCTGCACTGATTGGTTGGATTGGCTTACCAGATGGCCTTACTGGACCGCTTTCCCCTGCACTACCTGGCCGCCTTCCGTGCTGCGGCCCAGACCGAGAACCTGCGCGCCGCGGCCGAGAGCCTGCACCTGACGCACAGCGCCGTCAGCCAGCAGATCCGCGGCCTGGAAACGGCCCTGGGCTTCGAGGTCTTCACCCGCCAGGGCCGGCGCTTGGTGCTGAATCCGGCGGGACAAGCCCTGCAACGTGCGGTCAGCAAGGTGTTTGCCGAACTGCAGGCCGGCCTGCTCGCGGCCGGCCAGGCGCATGGCAACCAGGCGCAGATGCTGCGCGTGACCTCCCTGCCCTCCTTCGCCCAGCGTTGGCTGATGCCCCGCCTGCCGCGCTGGCAGGCCCTGCAGCCCTGCATCACGCTGGACCTGCACACCGGCCAGCAAGTCGTCGACCTGGAGCGCGAGGGCTACCAGGTCGGCCTGCGCGTCGGCCGCGGCGGCTGGGCCGGCCTCGTCAACGAGCGTCTCTTCCACTCGCCGCTGATCGCCGTCGCCGCACCGGCCCTGGCGCACCGGCTGATTGGCCAGCCGCTGGAGGCGCTGGCCTCACAACCGCTGCTGGACGACGTCGACGTCTGGCGCGAATGGTTTGCGCTGGCCGGGTTGCCGATCGCGCCTGTCGTCGTGGCGAGCTTCAACGATGCCGGCGTGCTGCTGCAGGCCGCCGAGCAGGGCATGGGCGTGGCACTGGCGCGGGAGTTGATCGCCGGCGACGCGCTGCTGGATGGGCGCCTGGTGCGCGTGGCCGCGCAGGAGCTGGATCTGGATGCCGGGCGCGACTATCACGTGGTCTACCCCGAGGCGCTGCGCGACGACCCGGCCGTGCGCGCCTTCTGCGACTGGCTGCACGCCGAGATCGCCGCACTCCAACAACGACTCACAGAAACAGCTGCTGTAGATCGCTGAGGAAGTCGAAACCACGCGCCGTGGGCTGGATGCGGGCCGGATCGGCCTCCAGCAGCCCTTGCGCACGGCCCTTGGCCATGCCGGCCGAGATGCTGGAAACGGGCAGTCCGGTGCGCTCCAGGAACTGCGTCATCGTGACGCCCTCCTTCAGCCGCAACGCGTTCAGCATGAACTCGAAGGGCAGGTCCTTGCGCGCGACCTCGTGCTCGTTGCTGACCTTGTTGGTCTGGGCCATGAAGGCCGCCGGCTCGCGCCAGCGCACCTGGCGCAGCACGCGGTTGGGAAAGCTCAGCTTGCTGTGGGCGCCGGCGCCGATGCCGAGGTAGTCGCCAAACTGCCAGTAGTTGAAGTTGTGCGCGCAGCGGTGGCCGTCGCGGGCATAGGCCGAGACTTCATAACGCGCCAAGCCATCGGCGCCGGTGCGCGCCGTGATCAGGTCCAGCATGTCGCTGGCCAGATCCGCATCGGGCAGCCCGGCCGGCGTGCGCGTCGCGAACACCGTGTTGGGCTCGATGGTCAGGTGGTAGATGGACAGATGCGGCGGCTTGAAGCTCAGCGCCGTGTCCAGTTCCCGCGCCAGATCGTCCAGCGTCTGGCCCGGCAGGGCATACATCAGGTCGAGGTTGAAGGTCTCGAAGGCCGAGGCAGCCTCCGCCAGCGCCTCGCGCGCCTGGGCCGAGCTGTGCACGCGACCCAGCGCCTTCAGTTGCGCATCGTCGAAGCTCTGCACGCCCACTGACAAGCGCGTCACGCCGGCCTGACGGAAGCCCTTGAAGCGCTCGCGCTCGAAGGTGCCCGGGTTGGCTTCCAGCGTGATCTCGCAGCCCGGCTCCAGCGGCAGGCGGGCGCGGATGTCGGAGATCAGCTGGGCGATCTGCTCGGGGTTGAAGAGGCTGGGCGTGCCGCCGCCGATGAAGATGCTGACGACATGCCGCCCCCAGATCAGCGGCAGCGCGGCTTCGAGGTCGTCACGCAGCGCGGCGAGRTAGGCCTCGGCCGTGTCGATGGCCAGCGCGCCRTCCTTGACCTCATGCGAGTTGAAGTCGCAGTAGGGGCATTTGCGCAGGCACCAGGGCAGGTGCACATAGAGGGCGAGCGGGGGCAGTGCGGGCAGCTGCAGCGTGCCCGGACGCATCAGATGAACAACGTCAGCCATCACTCACCCGAGGCGCCAGACCTCGCGGAATTGCTCGATCAGATGAACCGCAGCCAAGGCACGATGGCTGTGGCGATTCTTGACCTCGGCACTCAGGCTGGCCACGGTCCGGCCCAGGGCCGGGATGTGCATCAGCGGGTCGTAGCCAAAGCCGCCCTCGCCGCTCGGCGCGGCCAGGATCTCGCCGCTCCAGCGGCCCATCGCGATCAGCGGCTCGGGGTCGTCGGCGCTGCGCACCGCGACGAGAGCGCAGACAAAGCGTGCGCGGCGGTCCTCGATCGCAGCCATCTCGCGCAGCAGGCGCTCGTTGTTGGCCGCATCGCTCTTCTCGCCACCGGCGTCGAGCGCGTAGCGCGCCGAGCGCACACCGGGCGCGCCGCCCAGCGCGTCGACGCTCAGGCCCGAGTCGTCGGCCAGCGCAGGCAGGCCGCTCAGCCTGGCCGCATGACGGGCCTTGACCAGGGCGTTCTCCGCAAAGGTGTCGAAGGGTTCTTCGGCCTCCGGGATGCCCAGGCTGCCCTGGTTCACCAGCTCGATACCGAGCGGCGTGAACAGGGCCTGCAGCTCGACGAGCTTCTTGGCATTGTTGGAGGCGAGGACCAGCTTCATGCTCAGGCCTTCAGCGCTGCCTGCTGGGCGGCGAGCAGGTCGCGAATGCCCTTGTCGGCCAGGTCGAGCAGCGCATTCATCTCGTCGCGCGTGAACACGACCCCCTCGGCCGTGCCCTGCAGTTCGACAAAACCGCCCGACGCCGTCATGACGACGTTCATGTCGGTGTCGCAGGCCACATCCTCGACGTATTCGAGGTCCAGCAGCGGCACGCCATCGACGATGCCGACGGAGATGGCCGCCACGGCCTCCCTGATCGGCGAGCGGGCCAGTTTGCTGTCGGCGATCAGCTTGTTGACGGCATCCTGGGCCGCGACGAAGGCGCCCGTGATGGCCGCCGTGCGCGTGCCGCCGTCCGCCTGCAGCACGTCGCAGTCCAGCGTGATGGTGCGTTCGCCCAGCGCGCTCAGGTCGAACACGGCGCGCAGCGAGCGGCCGATGAGGCGCTGGATCTCCTGCGTGCGGCCGCTCTGCTTGCCGCGGGCGGCCTCGCGGTCGCCGCGGGTGTGGGTGGCACGCGGCAGCATGCCGTACTCGGCCGTCACCCAGCCCTCGCCGGAGCCGCGCTTGTGCGGCGGCACGCGCTCCTCGACGGAGGCGGTACAGAGGACGCGGGTGCCGCCGAACTCGATCAGCACCGAACCCTCGGCATGCACGGTGAAACCGCGGGTGATGCGCACGGGGCGCAATTGATTGGCGGCGCGGCTCGCGCTGCGCGTGAAGGTCTTGGTCATGAGGGCGGGAGGGTTGGCGGCAATCAGCGGCGATGGGCGCCGCGGCCGGATTGGCGGATCACTTCGTTGATCTCGCGCACGGCGCGCTCGATCTCCTCGTCGTCCATGGCAGCCATGCCGGCGACGAGGTCGGCGTCCAGCGCACCCTGGATGGTGGATGCAAAGCCGGAGTTGCCAAGGTTCTGCGTGGTCTCGCCACTGGGCTCGCCCTCGCCTTCCCATTCGACGGCCAGCACGGTGACGTTGTCACTGCGTGCGCCGCCGCGGCGCAGGGCCTCCTCGACGAGATCGGGCACCGCCTCGGAGATGGCCTGGTCGGCGATGTGCTGGACGATCTCGCCGTCCTCGACGCTGCCCCAGAGGCCGTCGGAGCACAACAGGATGCGATCCGCGGCCTCCATGACGAGAGGCCCCTGGCAATCGATCATGGGCTTGCCGGGGCTGCCCAGGCAGGTGAAGAGCACGTTGCGGTTGAAGGGCTCGCCGCCTTTGGCAACGCGGCCGAGGGCTTCCTGCAACTCGGAATAGGAATGGTCGCGCGTGCGGGCGATCAGCTTGCCGGCACGCACGAGATACAGGCGCGAGTCACCGCAATGCGCCCACCAGGCCTGGTTGCCCTGCAGGATGCAGGCCACGACCGTGGTGCGCGGCGTGTCATGCAGGCCCTTGCTTTCGGCATAGCGCAGCAGCTGCTGGTGGGCAATGACGATGGTTTCCTGCAGGAAGCGCTGCGGGTCTTCGATGACCGGCCGGGCATCCTGCTGGAACAGGGCCGCCAGGGTCTGCAGTGCGATCTGGGCCGCGACTTCGCCTTCGGGATGGCCGCCCATGCCGTCAGCCAGCGCAAACAGGCCAGCCTCCCGCGTGAAGCAATAGCCCATGCGGTCTTCATTCGTCTCGCGGCCACCGCGACGACTGACTTGAAAGACGCTGAATCTCAAGCCTTCGCTCCAGATTTAAGGTTCTCGAGCTGGAGTTTGAGCCTTTCGCTGAAAGAAAGCTTGGTGTAGCGGCGCTCGGTCTCGCGGGCGAGCTCCTTCTGCAGCGCGAACACGCTCTGCGGGCGCGACAGCGCGTCCAGCGACATGCACCACTCGGTCACCTCGAGCAGGTTGTCGGAATAGACATTGCGCAGGCGCGACAGGCTCAGGGACAGGCGGTCCTTCTCCAGGCGCTGCGGCGCGTCGTTGGGCGGATAGCCCTGCATGCAGGCATAGATGCAGGCGCCGATGGCGTAGATGTCGGTCCAGGGGCCGAGCGAGCCGTCGCGGCGGTACATCTCCGGCGCGGCAAAGCCTGGCGTGTACATCGGGCGGATGAAGTTGCCTTCCTTGCTCAGCACTTCACGCGCGGCGCCGAAGTCCAGCAGCACGGCCTTGTTGTCGTTGGTGATGAAGATGTTGGCCGGCTTGATGTCCAGGTGCAGCATCTTGTGCTGGTGGACGATGCGCAGGCCGCGCAGGATCTCGTCGAAGAGGCTGCGGATGGTCGACTCGCGGAAGACCTTGTCGCGCTTCATGTCGCGCGCGGTCACGATGAAGTCCTGCAGGGTGTCGCCCTGCAGGTAGTTCATGACCATGTAGACGGTTTCGTTCTCGCGCAGGAAGTTCAGCACCGAGACGACGCTGGGGTGGGAGATCTGCGCGAGCGAGCGGCCTTCCTCGAAGAAGCTCTTCAGGCCGAGTCGGTATAGCGGTTGCTTCTCGGGCTTGACGCGAGGGGTCAGTTCGCCGGGCGAACGTTCGGCCAGCGATGAGGGCAGATATTCCTTCAATGCGACCAGGTGGTGGTCGGGATCCTCGGCGAGATACACCACGCCGAAACCGCCCGCCGCCAATCGCTTGATGATCTGATAGCCCCCAACCACCGTGCCTGCGGGCAAGGGCGCCGGCTTCGGCTTGGACATAATCGCGTTTTGTCTGTTTTGCGAGATGCGAAATGCCAGTCTACAGCATGACCGGGTATGCCAATTCCCTGGCGCAACCCCCTAAAGCCGAGGACGGCAACAGTTCAGTGCAAGCTTCGGTCAGCGTGGAGTTGCGCTCGGTCAACGGCCGGTTTCTGGACCTGTCCATGCGCATGCCCGAGGAAATGCGCGGCCTCGAACCCCAATTGCGCGAACTGATCGCGGCGCGTTTCAAGCGCGGCAAGATCGAGCTGCGCATCAACACCCAGCGCGACGCCGACGGCGCCTGGCCGCAACCCCAACCCGAACAGCTCAACCGCCTCGCCAGCCTGGAAGCCAAGGTTCTTACCTGGCTGCCCCAGGCCGCGCCGCTGTCCGTCCATGAGGCCTTGAACTGGTGCAAGAGCGGCACGGCGGCGCCGGTCCAGCTGGACGCGGTCACGCTGGAAGCCGCCCAGGCCTGCGTACAGGGCCTGGCCGACGCCCGTGAGCGCGAAGGCGAGAAGCTGGTCGCCATCCTGAGTGAACGCATCAAGCGCCTGCGCGAGCTGGCCGACGAGGCCGAGCCCCTGCTGCCCGCCGTCGTCGCGCGCCAGCAGCAGCGCTTCCTGGAGCGCTGGCAGGAGGCGCTGACGGCCAGCGCCGCCGGTAGCAGCGTGCCCAAGGAGGCCTTGCAGGAACGGGCGCTGAACGAGGCCGCGGCCTTCGCCATCCGCATCGACGTGGCCGAGGAACTGGGACGGCTGCGGGCGCATCTGGAAGAGCTGACCCGATTGCTGAAAAAGGGCGGCGAGCTCGGAAAACGGCTGGATTTCCTGATTCAGGAATTACATCGGGAAGCGAATACCCTGGGTTCCAAATCCGCCGCGCTGGAATTGACGAATATCTCCGTCGAAATGAAAGTCGCGATCGAGCAAATGCGCGAGCAGGTCCAGAACATTGAGTAGGTTTTTGAGGCGCCCCAAGACGTCCCGCTTCCCATGAGGCCGCCGTTGCCGAGCGGCGGGTCGCCGCTCGGCATCGATGGCCTCTTCACGGATCGCGTCGACCAGTTCATGCCGTGACGCGGCGCCTTCTGCCGTGGTCCCACGCGCCGACGGTGCCCCTACAGCGCCTTGACGACGAGACGGTCTCCGGAATAGGTCACGGGAACAGCGGGCGCATCGAAGTCGACGGTGCGGTCGCCGGGTTTGAGGAAGCGGATGTTGAAAGTTCGTCTGGGCACCATGCCCGCATAGGTCCCGGAGCGGGGCCCGATGGTGACTTCGGCGCGTTTGTCGTCATAGGCAAAAGGGATGCGCGTGTACTGGCCGGCCTTGTACGAATTCGAGACGCCGTCGTCCTCGTAGAGGCTGAAGCTGCCATCGGCGCCGGTATAGACATGGATGGTGAGCGGCGCGTCGGGCTTCTCGTCCACGTATTGCATGACAGGCCCCATGGGCACGATGGCGCCCGCTTTGACGAAAAGGGGTATCTGGTTCAGCGGTGCGGCCACGGTTCGCGTCTGCCCCCCCTTGACCGCCTCGCCCGTCCAGATGTCGTACCAGGTCGCCGTGCCAGGGAAGTAGACCGTGCGGGACGTCGCGCCATACCGCGTCACCGGCGCCACCAGCATTGATTTGCCGAACAAGTATTGGTCGGCGATCTTCTTGGCCTTGGCGTCTGCCGGGAAGTCGAGGGCCAGGCCGCGCATGATCGGCGCGCCCTCGTAGTGGCTGTCAGCGGCGGCCGTGTAGATGTAGGGCATCAGCCGGTAGCGCAGTTCCAGGAACCACACCATGTTCGCCCGCATGGCGGACCCCTCGGGCGAGATTTCGTGGATCTCGCGCTTCACGCCTTCACCGTGGCTGCGCATCAAGGGTGAGAAGGTGCCGAACTGCCACCAGCGCTGATTCAACTCCTGCCACTCCTGCAGGTCTTCGGCGGACCGCACGCCGCCTGCTGCGCGGTTCTCCTGGAGCCCCGCAACCGACTTGTCCTGGAACCGGGCTTCCTGCGAGTAGCCGCCGATGTCGTGCGTCCAGTTGGGCACGCCTGAAAACCCGGTTTGCACTCCTGCCGAGATCTGCTTGTACAGGCTGTCCCAGGTGCCGACGACATCTCCCGACCACAGCGCCGCCGAATTTCGCTGCACGCCCGCGAAGCCGGAGCGGGTCAGGATGAACTGGCGAGCGTCAGGCCGGTCCCGCTTCAGGCCGTCGTGAACGGCCTCGGTGCTCATGGTGGCGTAGGCGTTGGTCACCAGCGCACCCGGCCCCATCTGCGTCGGCGTGATCAGTTCGGCGAGTTCTTCGGGGCTGGCGTTGGAGCGCACGTCGGGTTCGGTGTTGTCCATCCACCAGGCGTCGAAGCCGAGGTCGACCAGGGGCTTCTTCATCTGGCGGTAGAAGATGTCCCGCGCTTCCTGGTTGTAGGGCGAAAAGTGGCTGTTGAGATGGCCCGCGCCGACCCAATCCTTCATGCCGAGTTCGACATTGCGGCGCCACATATAGCCCTTGGCGTCCAGCTCCTTGTAGTTGGCGGTGTTGGGATAGAACTTGCCCCAGATCGAAATCATGATCCGGGCATGCTGGCGATGAACCTCATCGACCATGCCCTTGGGATCGGGGAAGCGTGCCGCATCGAAGCCATGGCTGCCCCACTGGTCTTCCGGCCAGTAGAACCAGTCCTGCACGATGTTGTCGATGGGCCACCGATTGGCGCGGTAGGTCTTGAGCACGCCGAGCAACTCGGCCTGGGTGCGATAGCGCTGCCGGGATTGCCAGAAGCCGTAGGCCCATTTCGGCATCATGGGCGGGATGCCGGTGACCTGGTGGTAGCCGCGGATGACGCCCTGGATGGAATCGGCGCCGATGAAGTAGTAGCTCAGGCCGGTGCCGGCTTCGGACGCAAAGCGCAGCGAGTGCTTGTCGTCGTTGGGCTCTGGGTCGGAGTGATGCAGCGAGATGAGGCCGCTCGTCGGCCGCCATTCGACGTGCAGGCTGACCGGCTTGCCTGGGCTGAACGGCTGCTCGAAATTGTTGTACCAGCCGTTCCAGTTCACACGCCAGATGTCATGGTCGAAAAGGGTCTTGCCGTCGACCTTCAGCGTCACGTAGTCCGAAGCGAACAGGCGCATCTTGTGCAGCCCCGGCTTGTCGGAGGCGGCCGTCCCTTCCCAGACGACCTTGACCCTCTTGCCGCGGGTGGCGGCCTTGCTCAGCGCGGCGTCGGCGGGCCAGTATTTGCTGACATCGCTGAGGAACTGATAGCGGATGTCGGGCTCCACGCGGGTCAGGATCAATTGATCGTCGACGTAGTACTTCGCGGTCAGGCCGCTGGCGCCGTTCAGCGCCGTGAGCTTCAAGTCACGGCTGGCCAGCCCGAAGCGCTTGGGGTTGCCGAAGCGCGTGACGGCGTTGTTGTCCCAGAGCACGCCGTAGTTCCTGTCGGACACGACGAACGGGATGGCGATGTCCATGTTGTGCTGACGCAGCTCGATGTCTTCGCCGTTCAGGTCCATCTGGGCGTTCTGGTGCTGGCCCAGGCCGTAGAACGCCTCGTTCGTGCCCCGGTTGAACTGGACGGAGGGTGCGACGTAGGGCCGGCCCTCGACCGTGACCGGCTGGAGATCGGCTCTTGCGGTCGTCAGCACGGCAGCACCCTTGGCGTCCAGGAAGGTGACCCGGCCGTCCTTCAGCGACACCTGGGCCGACGCCTTGCCTGCATCGAGCGTCACGGCATCGGGGCCGGCCTTCACCGTGAAGCGGCCACTCGGCTTGGCGACGGCCATCAGCGACTCGAGCTGCGGGCGCGCGGGATCGTCAACCCCGGTGACCTGGATGATCGACTCCGTGATGGCATTGAGGCGCAGTTCCTTCACGCTGCCCGTATCGGGCCTCACCACCACGCCCGTGGGCGTTTGCTGGTAGGTGCCGGCGAAGGAAGCCGTCGTCGCCAGCAACGTGGCGGCGAGCAGGGAAAGCGAAAGGGATGGGGTCATGTCGTTCAGGCCGCGGTGACCGTCAAGGTGGTGGTCTTCAGGTTGACGCTGTTGGGGCCGGTCATGATGGTGAAGCTGCCGGGCTCGACGACGCGCTTCATGTCCATGCCGTAGAACTGGAGTTCTGCTGGCGTGATCGTGAGGGTGACCGTCCGCTTCTCGCCGGGCGCCAGCGTCACGCGGGCAAAGCCCTTGAGTTCCTTGACGGGCCGGGTCACCGACGAGATGTCATCACGGATGTAGAGCTGCACCACCTCGTCACCCGCGCGCTTGCCGGTATTGGTGACGTCCACCGAGACCGTCACGCTGTCCGCCGGCGCTATGGTTGCCTTGGACAGGCGCGGCTCTGACAGCGCGAACGTCGTGTAGCTCAGGCCGAAGCCGAAGGGATAGAGCGGTGTGTTGTCAGCGCCGAGGTAGCCGCGGTTGGCCGTCGGTTTGGCGTTGTAGTAGACGGGCAATTGCCCGACGTTGCGGGGGAAGCTGATCGGCAGCTTGCCGCCCGGGTTGGCGCGGCCGAACAGGATGTCGGCAGCGGCATGGCCGGTTTCCTGCCCGAGGTACCAGCCCTCGATGATGGCGCTGGCCTTGGCATGCAGCAGGTTGATCGCCAGCGGCTTGCCGTTCAGGAGGAAGACGACCGTCGGCTTGTTCAACGCGAAGATGGCGGCTGCCAGGTCGTTCTGCTGGCCGATCAGTTCCAGCGAGTCCCGGTCGCCCAGATGGGTGTCCGACCACGCCTCGCGGGTGGTCTGTTCGTTGTCGCCCAGCACCATCACGATCGTGTCTGCCGTCCTGGCCGCTTCGACGGCCTCGGCGATCAGGCGGGCATTGACCGCCGGGGCGATGAACCGCACGTCGTCTTCCGTCCACTCGCGCTTCTCGGTCAAGCGCACCGCTTCGCGGTACTCGAAGCGGAAGCCCTGCGACTTCGCTTCGCCGGCCAGGGCATCGTGGATCGACACCACATGGCGAGGGATGTCGGAGTAGCCGCCGATGGGCGTGTCCCTGGCGTGCGTGCCCAGCAGCAGCAGCTTGCCGACCTTTTTGCCGTCGAGCGGCAGCACGCCGTCGTTCTTCAGCAGCACGACGGATCGCACCGCCGCTTCGCGCGCCACGGCCACCGCGTCTGGTGTGGCGGTCAGGCCGTCCGCCTTGCTGGCGTCGACGTAGGGGTCTTCAAACAATCCGGCGAAGAACTTCAGCTCCAGGATGCGACGCACGACCTCGTCGATCTCGGCCTCCTTGATGCGGCCGGCCTTCACCAGGTTGACGAGCTCGGGGAAGCCGCCGCTGTCAGGCGTTTCGATGTCGACCCCGGCGGTGAAGGCGCGATAAGCCGCCTCCTTCATGTCAGGCACCAGCCGGTGGCGCGACACCAGATCCCCGATCGCGAAGTAGTCCGAGACCGTCAGGCCCTTGAAGCCCCATTCACCGCGCAGGATGGTCCTCAGCAGCCACGGGTTGGCATGTGAAGGCACGCCGTCGATCTCGTTGTACGACGGCATGACGGCCGCGATCGGCGCCTCGCGGATGATCTTCTCGAATGGCGGGAAGAAGACTTCGCGCAACACCCGCTCGGAGATCTGCGCCGGCGCGGTGTTGATGCCGCGCTCGGGCTGGCCGTGCCCTGTCATGTGCTTGAGCGTCGCCAGCACCTTGGCCGGCGCCAGCTTGCGCTCGGTACCGGAGAAGCCGATGACGGCCGCCTTGCCCAGCACGCCCGTCAGGAAGGGGTCTTCACCGAAGGTCTCCTCCACGCGGCCCCAACGCGGATCGCGGCAGACATCGACGACCGGCGCCAACGCGAGGTTGGCGCCCCGCGCCCGCATCTCCCGGGCGCAGACCGAATAGATCCGCTCGATCAGCGCCGGGTCGAAGGACGACGCCAGCCCGATCGCCTGCGGGAAGCAGGTCGCGTCGCGCGCCGCGTAGCCATGCAGGCTTTCCTCGTGCATGAACAGCGGGATGCCCAGGCGCGTGCGCTGCACCGCCCAGGCCTGGGCGGCATTGACGTAGGCCGCCGTCTCGGCCGCCGTGCGGTTCGCCATGCCGGCATCTGCACCGGCGTTGGTGTTGCCCACACCCTTGCGGTCGCTCGGGCGGCCCAGCATGCCCAAGCCGTGCGGCAGGGCCTGCGCGGCCCGTACCGCATCGAAGTCACCGCGTTCGTTCTGCACGCGGTTCTTGCCGATCCAGATGCACAGGGTCTGGGCCACCTTCTCTTCCAGCGTCATGCGGGAAAGCAGGTCTCTGACACGCAATTCCACGTCCGCGGAAGCCTGCTTGTAAAGCGGCTGATCGGACTGAGCCGCCACCGCATGGCCTGCCGTGGCAAGCCCGACGGCACCGACGCCTTGGACAAAGTTGCGACGCGTCACACCGGCAGTACTCATGGATCTCCCTCGCAGGCTGTTCAGTCTGGGCGCACACCCTAACGCAGGTCGACGCATGGCGGCAGGAACTGGCGGGAAAGGGGGCTCACCCGCATGCGGCCGAGTATTGCAACCCGCCAGTCGGCGCGCGATGCCACGGTGCTACGGCCGCAGTGTCACGTCCACGTCTTGGACGACGCCTGCCCCGACAGCGGGCAGCAGGCAAAGGGGCCAGTGCTTGCAGCGGTGGCACACCGCGAGCAAGATGGGTGCGGAGCGATCCAAGCGCCAACTGCGGGTAGCTGCATCACGTGATGCATGCGCTATCGAGTCCGAAAATGCCGCTGTGAATCCCCGTTGCGTTGGTTGAGGGCGCTGCGTTCCATCCCAAGGAGCAGCCATGTTTGCAAATCTTCGGCTCGGCACCCGCCTGTTGCTTGCCTTCTCCACATTGGTCGCCGTGGGTGCCATCGTGGCCGGGTTTGGCATCAATGGCCTGTTCCGACTCAACATGGTCAACGACGCGCTCTACCAGCGCGAACTGCTTGCCATTTCCTACGTGAAAGAAGCGAACATCAACCTCATCTACGCGGCGCGGGCGCGGGGTCAGTTCGCACTCGCAACATCTGAGGCGGAGCGCCAGGCCGCGCATCAGACCTTCAAGGAGTCCGTCGACGTCATGCGCAGTTGGATCGACAAGTCCCGACCGCTGTTCTACCTGCCCAAGGGACAGGAGGAGCTTCGCAAGCTGGACGCGACGATCCAGGCCTGGCTGCCCGCCACCGAGGCCTACTTCAAAGCCGCATCGGCCAAGGACGTTCATCCTGCCGACGCGTCGCTCGCGGATCTGGACAAGGCCGTGAAACAGACGAACAAGGTCGTCGACGATCAGCTTTCGCTGCTGACTGAAATAAAGGAGAAGAACGGCGAACAGGCCTCCAAGGACGGGACGCGCCTGTTCGAGACGGTCARCATGACCATGGGCTTGCTGACGCTCGCCAGTGCCCTCGGCGGCTTGGCGATAGGCGTGATGCTGACCCGGAGCGTGACTCGGGCGCTTGGCGGAGAGCCCGGAGCAGTGGCCGCCGTGGCCAATGCCGTCGCGGCGGGCGACCTGACGACCCGCATCGATACGTCTCAGGCCCGAGCGGGCAGTGTCGTCGCGGCGATCTGCGATATGCAAGCGTCGTTGTCCGAGGTGGTGCGCAAGGTTCGTGCGAGCAGCGACAGCATTGCGACGGGGTCTTCCCAGATTGCCACCGGAAACGCCGACCTCAGCCAGCGCACCGAAGAGCAGGCGGCCAATCTCGAGCAAACGGCGGCGTCGATGGAGGAACTCACAGCCACGGTCCAGACCAATGCGGAGACGGCCCGCACGGCTACGCAGCTTGCGGGCTCCGCGTCCGCTGCAGCGGCCCACGGGGGGCAGGTGGTGGGACAGGTGGTCCGAACCATGGAGGGCATCACCGCGTCGAGCAGGAAGATCGCAGACATCATCGGCGTCATCGACAGCATTGCGTTCCAGACCAACATCCTGGCCCTGAATGCCGCGGTCGAAGCAGCGCGTGCCGGCGAGCAGGGCAGAGGCTTCGCCGTCGTGGCAACCGAGGTCCGCACCTTGGCGCAACGCTCGGCAACGGCGGCGCGGGAGATCAAGACCCTCATTACGGAAAGCGTCGAGAAGGTAGACGCGGGCAGCGACCAGGTCAATGAGGCGGGCAAGGCGATGAATGACATCGTCTCGCAGGTCCAGCGTGTCAATGATCTGATCACCGAGATCGGCTCGGCAACGAAGGAGCAGACGCAGGGCATCAGCCAGATTGGCGATGCCGTCAATCAGCTCGACCAGGTCACACAACAGAATGCGGCGTTGGTTGAAGAAAGCGCGGCGGCCGCGGAAAGCCTCAAAGTGCAGGCGGAGAACCTTGTGACCGCGGTGCGGGTATTCAAGCTGAGCTGATTGCGCTATTCACGCCTGACTCGGGCGAGCCTCGACGACCAACGAATCCCCCTGGCCTGCGGGAACCGCAGCCTTCGAGCGCTGAACACGCCACCGTCGACGCCGAGGCCATGCCAGTGGCGTGTCAGGCTTTTGCGGGATCACCAACGGGTACAGGCATGTTGATCCACCGGCAGCGGCTTATCGCGATACGCTGCTTGCCTTCTGGCCAGCGGCAAAGGATTCCAAGTGAGTCAACTGGTAGGCCGACCTCAAAGATGCCTCCTGCCAGGCCTGACCCTGGCATTGGCGCTGCTTGCCTCGCTCCCCGCCCGCGCGCTCGATCCACCCCTGCAGATCTCGCAGTACGCCCACACCTCGTGGACAGCCCGGGACGGCGCCTTGCTGGGCCTTGTCTTCACGATGGCGCAGACGCCCGACGGCTATCTCTGGGTCGGCGGGTCATTTGGCATGTTTCGCTTTGACGGCCTTCGCTTCGTTCCCTGGCAACCCCCTCAGGGCCAATCGCTACCAGACAATCCCTACGCCCTGTTGGTCGCCCGTGACGGAACGCTGTGGATTGGCACCTTCAATGGCGTTGCCAGCTGGAATGGTGTCGAACTGACGCGGTATCCGCAAATCGCCGGCGGCTTCGTGACGTCCTTGCTCGAAGATCGCGATGGGACGATCTGGGTCGGCCTGCTTGGGAACCCGGGCCGGCTTTGCGCGATCCGTGCTGGGCAGGCCGAATGTTTCACGCAGGACGGCGGCTTCGGCCAGTTTGTCTGGAGCCTGGCCGAAGACGGTGCGGGGGTGCTGTGGGCGGGTGCGGACTCCGGCCTCTGGCGATGGAAACCCGGGCCTCCGCAGCGATTCGAGACGCCCGGCATGCGCGTGGGTGACCTGAGCACGACTGCCGATGGAGAGTTGCTGGTCGGCATCCGGGGCGCAGGGATCAAGCGGATGGCCGGCGACAAGTTGCTGCCTTACCCGACGCAAAATGCCGCCAGGCCCGTCGAGTTGCTCCGTGACCGCGAGATCAAGTCGAACAAGTTGCTGCGCGATCGCGATGGCGGTCTTTGGGTCGGGACCGAGGGCAACGGCATCGTCCATCTGCAAGAGGGCAAAGCGGACGCGTTCACCCGTGCAGATGGCCTCTCGGGCAACATTGCCTGCAGTCTCTTCGAAGACCGCGAGGGCAACATCTGGTTCGGCAGCGAGAAGGGGGTGGACCGTTTCCGGAAGCTGCCGGTCACCACTGTTTCAACGCCACAAGGTCTGCCCAACGAGGCAACGAAGGCCGTGCTGGCCACCACGGACGGCAGCGTCTGGGTGGCAACGAACGATGGACTTGCCCGGTGGAAGGGCGGCATACCTGCCATTTACAAGGAACGCGAGGGGCTGCCGGATGCAAAGGTGCAGTCGCTGCACCAGGACGCCGACGGGCGCCTCTGGGTGAGCACGGGCCGTGGCCTGGCCTATTTCGCGGCCGACCGCTTTGTCGCCGTCAGCGGCGTGCCGGGCAAGGAGTTCTACTCCATCACGGCGGACGCGGCGGGCCACCTCTGGCTGTCGGGCAACGAAGGCCTCGTGCGGCTGCACAAGGGCCGATTCGTCGAAAGCATTCCGTGGACCGCGCTCGGACGCCGGCAACAAGCCAAAGTCATCGTCGCCGATAGCGACGGCCTGTGGCTGTCCTTCTGGCAGGACGGCGGGGTGTTGTATTTCAAGGATGGGAAGGTCCAGGCGAGTTACACGGCCGCGCAAGGACTGGGGGCGGGCCATGTCGCGGGCCTGCGGCTCGATGCCGACGGGGCCGTGTGGGCGGCCACGGAACAGGGCGGCCTGAGCCGGATCAAGGACGGTCGCGTCACCACGTTGACGGTGGGCAATGGCCTGCCCTGCAATACGGTTCACTGGTCGACGTTGGACGACAACGGCTCGCTGTGGATGTACGCGTCCTGCGGACTCGTGCGGGTCCTGCGTGACGACCTCGCCGCCTGGATCGCCGACCCGGGCCACCGGGTCGCGCCCAAGCTCTGGGGCGCCGCGGATGGCGTGCCGTTGCTGGCTTTTACGCCGGCCTACTTCAACCCTCCGGTGGCGAAAGGCCCGGATGGCAAGCTCTGGTTCGTGTCGGGCGCCGACGTCCAGGTGATAGACCCCGATCACCTGCCCATCAACCCGCTGCCTCCCCCGGTCCACATCGAGACGCTCGTCGCCGACCAGCAGGCCTATGCCGTCGCCAACGGCCTGAACCTGCCCCCGCTGGTGCGCGACATGACGATCGCGTTCACCGCGCTGAGCCTCGTCGATCCGAAGAGCACGCGCTTTCGCTACCGGCTGGAAGGGCACGACAACGATTGGCAGGAGGCCATCGACAGGCGCCAGGCCACTTACACGAATCTGCCGCCGGGAAACTACCGCTTCCACGTGAAGGCGGCCAACAACAGCGGCGTGTGGAATGAGGATGGCGCGCAGCTCGAGTTCGCCATTGCGCCGGCCTTCTACCAGACGAGCTGGTTCCGCTTCGCCGTGGTGGTTGTGCTGCTGGGCCTGGCCTGGAGCGGTTTCCAGCTCTGGCTGCGCATGCGCATCCGGCGGCTGCACCGGCAGTTCGAGGCGAGGCTGGAGGCGCGCGTGGCCGAGCGCACGCGCATCGCCCGCGACCTGCACGACACGCTGTTGCAGCATTTCCACGGGCTGCTGCTGCAGTTCCAGGCGGCGTTCAATCTGCTGCCCGACCGGCCGCGCGAATCGAAGCAGGTCCTCGCGAGCGCCATCGACCGGGCGGCCGAGGCGATCACGGAGGGCCGCCACACCGTGGAAGGTTTGCGGGCCTCGGCGCTGGAGACGAACGACCTCGCGGACGCCTTGCGGGCGCTCGCCGAGGATCTCGCGAACGAGAACAGCCATGCGACATCGGCCCATGTCGAAGTGCAGGGCAGGCCGCAGGCTCTGCATCCCGTCGTGCGTGACGAGGTCTTCCGCATCGCCGGTGAGGCGCTGCGCAACGCCTTCCATCACGCCGACGCGACGCATATCGAGGTTGAGATCCTCTACGACGCACGGCAACTGCGCGTGCGCGTGCGCGACGATGGCAAGGGCATCGCCCCGGAGGTGCTGCGCACCGGCGCGAAGGAGGGGCACTTCGGCTTGAGCGGCATGCGCGAGCGCGCCGCACTCGTCGGCGGCACGCTCACCATCAGCGGCCTGGACAAGGGCACGCAATTAGAGTTCAGCGCTTCCGGGTCGCGGGCGTACAGTCAACCGTCATCCACCAAGTCGTGGTTCCTCAACAGGAAGCTGGCGGCCAACGAGACCGGCGAATGAGCGAAGAACTGACCCGCATCCAGGTTCTCTGCGTCGACGACCACCCGATCGTGCGGCAGGGCATCRCAACGCTGCTCGGCGTGGAGCCGGACATGGTCCTCGTGGCCGAAGCGGCGAACGCCCGCGAAGCGATCCAGCATTTCCGCGCCCACCGCCCGGACGTCACGCTGATGGACCTGCAGATGCCCGGCATGAGCGGGCTCGACGCCATCGGCGCCATCCGCGCCGAGTTCCCCGCCGCGCGCATCATTGTGCTCACCACCTATGCCGGTGACACCCAGGCGCAGCGCGCCTTGCAGGCCGGTGCCTGCGGCTACCTGCTGAAGAACGCCCTGCACAAGGAGTTGCTCGACGCCATCCGCGCCGTGCACGCAGGCCGACTGGCACTGCCCTCGGAGGGCTCGTTCGAGCTGGCGGGTCAAGTCGCGGACGTGGCCATCACGCCGGCCGAGATCAGCGTGCTGCGGTTCATCGCGCAGGGCAACGCCTACGCGGAGATAGCCCGGGCGCTTGCGCTCAGTGAAGAGGCGGTCGAAGGCCAGGTGAGGAGCATCCTGGCCAAGCTGGAAACGCCGGGCGCCACGCAAGCGGCGGCGGTTGAAACCGACGGCGGCCTGCTCCAGGCCGAGCGCGCTGCCCGGCACGCCGCCGAGGCAGCCAACCGCGCGAAAAGCGAATTCCTCGCCGGCATGAGCCACGAGTTGCGCACGCCGCTGAATGCCGTCCTTGGCTACGCGCAACTGCTGACCATGGAGGGCGGCCTGAGCCCGCGGCAGGCGCGCGGCCTGGACACCATCCACCAGAGCGGGCAGCACCTGCTGGCGCTGATCAACGACATCCTCGACCTGGCGCGCATCGAGGCCGGCCGCACCGACCTCAACCCAGAGCCGGTGAACCTGTCCGGTCTGTTGCGATCGGTCGTGAACCTCATGCGAGTGAAGGCCGACGAGAAGCGCCTGGCCTTCGTGTTCGAGGCCCAAGCGGATTTGCCCGAGGCCGTCCTGGCCGACGAGCGCCGATTGCGCCAGGTCCTGCTGAACCTGCTGAGCAATGCGATCAAATTCACCGATACCGGCACGGTCGCGTTGCGCGCCTGCGCCGAGCCAAGGGGCCCAGCTGAGGTGCAACTGCGGCTGGATGTTGAGGACACCGGTGTCGGCATGCGCTCCACCGATTTGGAACGCATATTCAAGCCCTTCGAGCAGGTGGGCGACGCGCAGCGCCGCAGCGGCGGTACGGGACTGGGACTTGCAATCACCCGGGCGTTGGTGAACGACATGGGCGGACAAGTGCACGTGAGCAGCGAGTTTGGTCGCGGCACCCAATTCCGCGTGGAGCTGCCGCTGCCAGTAGTCCAGCCGACGGAGCTCGCCTCGCGGAACACGCCTGGCGTCGCGCGCTACTCGGGGGCTCCGCGCCGGGTACTTGTTGTAGACGACGTGGAGGCGAACCGCACGCTGATGTGCGATTTCCTCACCCGTGCCGGATTCGAAGTTGCTCAGGCCAGCGATGGCAGCGAGCTGCTGGCAGCTGCGAGGAGCTTCCGGCCAGACCTGATCGTGATGGACAGCGTGATGCCATCCGTGGGCGGTGTGGAGGCCACGCGCCGCCTTCGGGGAGAAAGCGATCTGGCTGCTGTGCCTGTCATCGCGGTCTCGGCCTCGGCCACCGCCGAGCATCGTGCCGCATGCCTGCAGGCCGGAGTGAATGTGTTCCTGACCAAGCCCGTGTCCCTGGACGCGCTGCGCTCGCACATCGGGGAGCAGCTCGGTCTGCAATGGCAGTCAACCCCAAGCGCTGACTGAGCGGTGGATTGGCTGAGGAGACCAGGCCAATCTTCAAGAAGAAGCTGTTCGATCGCTGGGCTGGGTGCACGGCAACAGGCCAACGTCACCTGCGCTTCTTGGTCAGCCAAGCTTCGTATGCCGCCGCATCGTGGCAAGCGATCACCGAAGCTTGGCTGTCGGCGGGATTGGGAAGCCGCATGCTTGGTCTACTCTCTGAGAGTTAGATCGCGTGCTGGAACCGGTACTCCTGCGTTCGACCTCCGTACCCGTAGGCCGTCGGCCGGACATCCTGCACGTAGACATAGCTCTCGGGATGCAGGTTGCCGAGCAACTGAGCAAAAGCCTCGAATACCTCCGAAACGTAAAGAGCCTTCTCAGCCTTGGTGTTGGTCTCGTCAACCACCTTGATGTCGAAATAGAAGCTGCTCTTGCGTTGCTCAGCCAGCGACGTGCCGCCAACGATCCAATGGTGAGGATCGACGTACTCGATGGCGATAGCAGTGAGCTCAGGCTTCTTTTTGAGAATGCGGCTCGTCTTTTCGAGCAAGAGGCTGGCGATGCGGGCGCTCATTTCCGGCGAAGGCGTCGCGCTGACTTTGACGTTGATGATGGGCATCGTGTCTCCAAATGATTGGCCGTGAAACTAGGCGAATGGACGGGCAGACCGGTCAGCCGCCCTGCCAGCGCAGCGTTCCCGGCGGAACGCCGAACAGACGCTTGAATGCGCGGCTGAAGGAAGCTTCAGATTCGTAGCCCAGCCGCTGCGCGATATCCGAGACGGTCAATCTCCCATGACGCAACCACGCACCGGCAACATGCATGCGCCAGTGCGCGATATACCGTGCTGGAGACAACCCTACCGCGGCGGTGAAGCGCTCGGTGAAGACCGACCGCGACAGGCCAGCGATCTTCGCCAACGCCACGACCGACCAAAGATGGCCCGGCTGGTGATGAATTGCGGCCAGCGCTCGGCCTATCGGCGCATCGCGCGCTCCGGCCAGCCACCCCTTCAGATCCCCCGCGTGGGTCTCGGCCCAGCCGCGCACCATGGCCGTGACCACTGCATCGGCGAGCCGCGTCATCATCGTGGCGGCGCCTACACGTTGCGCGGCCACCTCGGCGGCCATCAAGGACAACAGCGCCGGTAGCGCAGGGTCGCTCGCTTCGGTATGCCGCAGCACCAGCACTTCGTCCATCAGCTGCGTCAGGGGGTGCACCGCCGGCTCGTCGAACTCGAGCGCGCAGCAGACGATCAGTGAGCGTGCGCCGCCACCGCCAGCGCGCATGTTGTGCGTGGTCGGACCGACCGAATCCTGGTCGAATTCCTCGAGCGGCCGGGCCGGCGTGGCGGGGGCGTCGGCGATCGCATGGCCAGTGCCGCGCGGCAACAGCGCAACATCGCCCGGGCCGATCCAGAATGGCTCGCGCGCAGGCAGTCTCAGCCAACAACCGCCCTGAACAACGAAGTGGAAGCACACGCCGCTCTGAGGCGGGATCTGCACGCCCCATGGCGCCGTCATGTCGGTGCGACAGTACGACGCGCGCACCAGCCGCAGATCCTGCAGAACGGGGTTCAGCAGATCGAGGTCCGGTGTCATTGGATCGGCCCGGTGTGTGCTCATGACCAATGAGTGTGCGCGGGCTGCGCGGGTGAGTGCAGAACGGGGTCTTCCGGCGCTGCAAGGCGCCTCGTAATCCAAGTCGCGGGCAGCGCGAGCGCGCACAGCAACAGTGCCGTCTGCATCGGCGCCTCGACGCCGTATCGCGCCAACGCCACGCCGCCGCCTAGCGCTCCGGCTGYGATGCCTGCGTTGACTGCGGAGGCACTCAACGAGGCTGCGAGGTCTGCACCCGGACCTGCGAGGCCGACGACGCGCAATTGGATCGCCGGAACCATGCCAAAGCCGGCGAGTCCCCAGGCACCCAGTGCGAGCAATGCCACCATGGGGTTCGAGCCGAAGAGGTAGAAGAGGCCAAGCACGATGACCAGGAGCACGTTCGCCGCCACCAGCGTCAATCCTGCATCGCGATCGGCAAAGCGCCCCCCGAGGAACATGCCGACGGCGCTGGCAATGCCGTAGGCGAGAAGATAGAGGCTGATCGTCGCTTCCGATGCGCCGCTGATCTGCTTCAAGTAGGGCGCGATGAAGGTGAAAGCGCTGAACTGCCCACCCATCAGCAGCGCGGCCAGCCCCAGCAGCGCCAACACGCGCGGCGCGAAGGCTGCGCGCGCCTGCATGCCGAACGTGCCGGCAGGGCGTGCGCTTGAGCGCGGCACGCAGTAAAGCGTTCCCACCCAGGCCGCGGCACCGACCACGACGACAGCCATGAAGGCCGTGCGCCAACCCGTCGCCTGCGCCACCCAGGTGCCCAGCGGCACGCCCAGCACGGTCGCGACGGCAACGCCGCCGAAAACCATCGCCATGGCTTGGCCGCGCTGCTCCGGACGCACGAGCCCGGCCGCGACCACCGAGGCCGCGCCAACGAAGAGCCCGTGCATGGCACCGGTTACGAAGCGCGCGAACAGGAGCAGACCGAACTCACGCGCGACGATCACGAAGAGATTGAATGCGACGAACGCCGCGAGCGACAGCGCAAGCACCGAGCGTCGCTCCAGGCGCGTGGTCAGCGCGGTAGCAATGGGACCACCGATCGCGATGCCCAGTGCATAGGCCATCACCAGATAGCCGGCACGGTCGATCGACGTGCCGAGGTCGCGCGCAACCAAGTCCAGCACGCCAACGATGACGAACTCTGCCGTACCGAAAGCGAAGGCACCGAGCGCCAGCACCATCAGTGCTGCGCGCGCATCGGACGGCTGGCTCACGGCGCGGTGCGCGTATAGACGGCGCGGGTGGCCAAGGCCTCCTTGTGACCGGGTCGCGTGAAGTAGAGCTCGATAACGTGGCGGTCCTGCCCTTCAATGCGTATCACGGTACGCATCGGGATCGTCTTGCCGACGAAAGCCTCACCTGCCACACCCTGATCGACAAACGTGCCAAACAGGTCAAGCCGTATTTGCGGCCCCGATCCGGTGAGGCTGACGTACCGCATCATTCCGGCGTTTGCTTCGTCGATCGTGACCCATTCGTAGCGCGCGGCCATGTTGTCGTAGCCCAACCAGCCGCGGCGCCAGTAGCGAGACTTGTCCAGCGTGCCTTCGGTCGTGTCCTCGAGGTAGCGCCCCCCGGCCACCCACTGGCGGCGCGTAACAAGGTCATCCGAGGTGATAGGCGGTGCATCGGCGCTCCGGCCGAGGGTGGCGTAGACACCCATCTGCACGCGCCAGGTGCCAGCCAGCGGAGCTAGCGTGGCGTGGCCTCGCCCTGGCAGACCACGACGCAGCCAAGGCGGCAAGTCAGCGGACACAGCCAGGGACGGCGCCGTACCGATCTCCTTGTCCTGGGCATGCGTGACGCCGAGCATCATGCCGATCGCCACGACGCTGATAACCGTTGCGCGCATGCGCTTCCAGAGAATCTTCACATGAGCCCTTTCGTGAGTACGAAGGCCCACTTTGCCCATTGCTGCGACGCAGGGCCATGGCCCGCCGACCGGTTTGATTGGCTGTTCGTCCTGCGCGATGCTCAGCGAGATTGATCGATGACGTGCTATCTGCCCCCCCAAGGCGCCGGGCTTCTCGATCACGACGAATGCAGAGTCGCTTGAGCTCTGTCTTTTCCAAGCCTGAAGCGGGCCTATCGCAACCCACCGTCGCGGGCCTGACGATCACGTTCCGAACGCGGCGCACTCCCACCTCGAAGGCAGGAAGCCGCAAGGACCCTTGCGCTGGGGGTGATAGGTGTTTTTACTGGTATTACCAATTAACAGATTTGAGAAACTGGTAATACCGCGCAAGCGCTGTACCGGCGTTATGCGATGGGCGGGCGCGGCACCCGAACCCGACGACAACACTGGAGACACCATGCTGAATCGATACAAGACCGTCTTAGCTGCCTCGCTGATCGCTGCATCCCACCTGGCTGCTGCCGACATGGCGGAGGTGAGGATTTCGAACTTGACGCTGTCAACCTCAGGTGGCGAATGGTGGTACTACCTGCCCACAGAGGTGGAGTGGGTTTCCAAGACCGCAGGTGCATCCAGCGCTCTGCTGACTCCCAGCTTCAATGACAGCGTTATCGGATGGCACGGCAATGCGCTGGGCGCCTCGGTAGCGAACCAAATGTCCTCGGCCCAGGCCGGCCTCACCGCCAAGACTTCCAGCGACCTCAATGGCGTGACGGCATTTGCCTCCGTCCAAGTCGACGGCGGCCAGTCCGGATGGGCTTTTGCCAAGGTGTTCGATGGCCAGATCATGGTGAGCGGCAACACCACGATCACGGTCAGCGCCACGCTGGACGGCATCCACGCCAGCGGTTCGATGGCGCAGGCCAACGCCTACATCGAACTGTGCAGCACCGACTTCGTCACCGATACCTGCGATTCGGCCAACTACGTCGAAGCCTTCATCGACGCCAGCTCGCCTAACTACGGGGGCCCCACCCTTCTGACCGCCTCCTGGACCAATCCCGGGGCCACCACCTGGGCAAAGATGCGCATCGGCCTGACCGCCTCCGCGGACTCCGTGTCCGCCGTCCCGGAACCGACCACCACAGCCCTCTGGCTGCTCGGCCTGGCAGCCGTGGGCATCAGCGCACAGCGCCGCCGCCGCCGCAACGATTAACTGGCTCGTCTCCGAGTCGGCCAGGCACACGTTGACCTGGTTTTGTCGCGCGGTCTTCAAAAGGGGCCGCGCGACCTATTTTTTCCTCGATTGAGCCCCGCCCGGACCTCCGCAGCCGCCGGGGCTTTTCCATTTCGAGCGCCCGATCCATAGAGAGTTGAGTCATGCCCCGCGCGTCTTGCATCCCGTATTGGCTGATTGCCACGATCGTCGCCCTGCTCGCACTGGCGACAGGCCCCGCACAGGCCGCTGGCCGCGAGCGCCTCTCGCTCGACAGTGGCTGGCTCTTCCACCGCGGCGACGTGCCGATGCCGGCGGTCAAGGGCCATGGCATGAGCTATCACAACGGCAAGGCCAACGGCGCCTGGGGCGCTGCCGCCGCCGATTTCGACGACTCCAGCTGGCGGCGCGTCGACCTGCCGCATGACTGGGCAGTCGAGAACCCGTTCGACCGCAACGAGAACGCGTCGCAGGGCTACCGCCAGCGCGGCTTCGGCTGGTACCGGCGCTACCTGCCCCTGCCCGAATCCGACCGCGGCCGCCACATCGAACTGCAGTTCGATGCCATCGCCACCCACAGCACGGTCTGGGTCAACGGCATCGTCGTCGACCGCAACTGGTCGGGCTACAACGGCCGCAGCATCGACATCACGCCCTATGTCCGCTACGGCGCCGACGCCAACACCATCGCCGTGCGCGTCGACGCCGAAGCTCAGGAGGGCTGGTGGTACGAGGGCGCTGGCATCTACCGCCACACCTGGCTGGTCAAGCGCGACGCGCTGCACATCGCCACCGACGGCCTGCATGCCAACCCGGTCAAGCAGAACGGGCGCTGGACCATTCCCGTCGAGGTGACGCTGCAAAGCAGCGCCAAGTCCGAGCGCAGTGGTGTTGTCGATGTGGTCGTCATCGATCCATCCGGCCGCGAAGTCGCCAAGGCCAGCACGCGCGCGCGGGTCAGCGGGCTCGAGTCGGCCGTCGCACGCATGAAGCTCGATGTGCGCGAGCCCAGGCTGTGGTCGCTGGCGCAGCCCCATCTCTACCGTGTGCGGGCGACGCTGCGCGACGGTGCGAAGGAACTCGACCGCACCGAGGTGCAGACGGGCTTTCGCAGCATCCGCTTCGACGCGGACCGCGGCTTCTTCCTGAACGACCAACCGGTGAAGCTGCAAGGCGTCTGCGTCCACCAGGACCATGCCGGCGTCGGCGTCGCCGTGCCGGAGGCCATCTGGGAGTTCCGCCTGCGCCGCCTGAAGGAGATGGGCACCAACGCGATCCGCTTCTCGCACAACGCGCCCGCGGCCGAGGTGCTGGATATCGCCGACCGGCTGGGCCTGCTCGTCATGGACGAGAACCGCAACTTCAATCCCTCGCCCGACTACCTGAAGCAGCTGACCTGGATGGTGCGCCGCGACCGCAACCACCCGAGCGTGATCCTGTGGTCCATCTTCAACGAGGAGCCGCTGCAAAGCACGGAGCCGGGCTACGAGATGGCCAGCCGCATGGTTGCCGCGATCAGGAAGCTCGACCCAACGCGGCCCGTCACGGGCGCGATGCACGGCGGCCTGTTCACCGACCTGAACGCGGCCGATGCGCTCGATGTCGTCGGCGTGAACTACCAGATCGGCGCCTATGACGGGTATCACCAGAAGCACCCCAAGCGACCGATGACGAGCACCGAGGACACCGCCGCCTACATGACGCGTGGCGAGTTCACGAGCGACCGCGCCGGCCAGGTGTTCGGCAGCTACGACGACGAGCCCTCCTCCTGGGGCAACACGCATCGCCAGGCCTGGCGTGCCATCGGCGAGCGGCCCTTCATCGCCGGCAGCTTCATCTGGACCGGCATCGACTACCGCGGTGAACCGACGCCCTACGAGTGGCCCAGCGTCGGCTCCTTCTTCGGCGCGATGGACCTGGCCGGCTTCGCCAAGACGGCGTTCTGGATCCACCAGGCGCAATGGGTGAAGGACCGCCCGGTCGTCAAGCTGGTGCCGCACTGGAACTGGGCCGGCCGCGAAGGCCAGGCCGTGCACGTGATGGTCGCCAGCAACGCGCCGCGCGTGCGGCTGCTGCTCAACGGCGTGGTCGTCGGCGAACAAGATGTCGACCCCTACGAGATGGCGAACTTCAAGGTGACCTATGCACCGGGCCGCATCGAGGCCGTGGCGCTCAAGGACGGCAAGGAGATCGCGCGCGACACCGTCGAGACGAGCGGCGCGCCCGCCCGCCTTGTGCTGACGCCGGACCGCCCTGCCCTGGCCGGCGACGGGCTGGACGCCATGCCGGTGACGGTCAGCGCCGTCGACGCCCAGGGCCGGCCAGTGCCGACGGCGAACGCCCGCGTGCGCTTCGAGCTCGATGGCCAGGCCAACCTCATTGGTGTGGGGAACGGCGACCCGAACTCTCACGAGCCCGACAAGGCCAGCGAGCGCAGCCTGTTCAACGGGCTGGCCCAGCTCATCGTGCAGGCCCGGCGCGACGGCCGCGGCGAGCTGAAGCTGCGCGCATCTGCCGACGGCCTGCAACCCGCAGAAGTCGTGCTCAAGCTGCAGCCAGCCGCCGCGCCGCCGAGCGTGCCGACGGCCGAGCCGACGACGCCGCTGCTGAGCTGGCGTGTCTCACCGGCCCACGCCACCCGTCCTGATCCGAATGTCGTGCTGGCCGAGACCGACATGAACTCCTGGGGCTGGGACGAGCCGCCCATCCGCCGCGGCGCAGAGGCGCAGGCCTTTCGTCTCTACCGCGGCAGCGTGCAGGTGCGCGCCGACCGCAACGACGGCCGCGCGCAGCTCGTCTTCGGCAGCATCGCCGGCAAGGCCGAGGTCTGGGTGGACGGTGTCAAGCTCGGCGAGAAGGCCGGCGCCGAGCCGGCGCCCTTCGCGGTGACTCTGCCTCAGGGCGGCCCGCGCCGCCAGGTGACCGTGCTGGTGGAGGCCACGGCCGGTCAACCCTCCGGCCTGTGGGGCCGCGTCGTCCTCGAACCGGGCGCCCGCTGATGCTGCGCGCCGCGCTCGCATTGACGCTGAGCCTGCTCGCGCTGCAGGCCCAGGCCGCCCGCCTGTCGACCCTTGTCGGCGGCACCTGGCGCTTCGAGCGCGCCGACGCGGCGGGGGCCGAAGCACCCGGCTTCGACGACGCCGCCTGGGCGACCGTCGCCCTGCCCCACTCCTACAACGGCGTGGACGGCGAGGCTGGCGGCGCCTACTACCGCGGCGCGGCCTGGTACCGCCGTGCCATCGACCGGCCCGCCGCAGCCGGCGCCGGCCGCCGCCAGTTCCTGGAGTTCGACGGCGCGACGATGGCTGCCGACATCTGGGTCAACGGCCGCCACGCCGGCCGCCACGAGGGCGGCTATGCGCGCTTCCGGCTGGACATCACGCCGCTGCTCCAGCCCGGCCGCAACCTGCTGGCCGTGCGGGTGGACAACGGCACGCTGCCGCAGACCGCGCCACTCGGTGGCGACTTCACCGTCTTCGGCGGTCTGGTGCGGCCGGTGCGCCTGATCGAGACCGACGCCGCCCACATCGAGCTGCTCGACCACGGCGGCCCCGGCGTGCAGATCGACACCGAGACGCTGACCAGCGAACGCGCGCAACTGGCCGTGCGGGTGCAGCTGCGCAACGACGGCGCCGCTCCCGCAGCCCGCGAGTTGCGCGTGACGCTGCGCGATGCCCAGGGCCACGTCGTTGCCGCACAGCGCCAGCCGGCGCAGCTCATGGCCACGCAGGCCGGCATCCTCAGCGCCAAGCTGCAGGTGCCCAGGCCGCATCTCTGGCAGGGTGTGCAGGATCCCTATCTCTACCGCCTCAGCGTCGAGCTGCTGGACGGCACGCGCATCGCCGACGCGGTGCAGCTGCCCATCGGCCTGCGCAAGATCGAAGTCGACGCGCAGCGCGGCTTCCTGCTCAATGGCAAGGCCTACCCGCTGCATGGCGTCAACTACTTCCACGCGGGCCGGCCCGGCCGCGGCGTGGCGGTGAGCGATGCCGACATCGACGAAGACCTGCGCATCCTGATGGACCTCGGCGTCACCGGCCTGCGGCTGGTGCATTACCAGCACCCGCCGCATGTCTACGAGCGCGCCGACGAGCTCGGCCTGGTGCTGTGGACCGAGATCCCGCTGAACGCGCTGATCAGCGAGACGCCGGCCTTCCGCGACAACCTGTTCCAGCAGCTGCGCGAGCTGGTGCGGCAGAACCGCCATCACGCTTCGGTCGGCGTCTGGGGTGTCGGCAATGAGGTCTACCGCTCCGACGAGGCGATCACGACGCTGCTGGGCGACCTGCACCGGCTGGCCAAGCAGGAAGACCCGTCGCGGCCCACCACCTATGCCCACTGCTGCGCGCCCGACGACCACACCATGGCCCTGCAGACCGATCTGGCCTCCTACAACCGCTACTGGGGCTGGTACGACGGCGAGTTCACCAACATCGGCCCGTGGGCGGACGCCCTGCATGCCAAGCTGCCGACGCGACCCATCGGCCTCGGCGAATACGGCGCCGGCGCCAGCGTGCTGCAGCAGGAAGACCCGCCCGCGCGCCCGGGGCCCGGCGCGCGCTGGCACCCCGAGCAATACCAGGCGCTCTTCCACGAGTCCTATGCGCGGCAGATCAACCAGCGGCCCTTCCTGTGGGGGCATTTCATCTGGCTGGGCTTCGACCACGCCTCGGCCGGCCGCAACGAGGGCGATGCGCCCGGCGTCAACGACAAGGGCCTCGTCACCTATGACCGGCGCTTCCGCAAGGACGCCTTCCACCTGTGGCGCGCCTGGTGGCAACACGAACCGGTGGTGCACCTGGCCAACCGCCGCGCCAGCCTGCGGCGCGCCGGGCCAGCCCTTGTGAAGGCCTACAGCAATGCGCGTGAACTGAGCCTGGAGGTCAACGGACGCACGGTGGGGCACAGCCAGGTCGTCGACCGCATTGCCGTCTGGCCGCAAGTGGCGCTGTCACCGGGCCGCGCGACGCTGCGTGTGCGCGACGAGCATGGTCATACCGACAGCATCGAATGGACCGTTCAACCTTGACCTCGCGCACCGACATGACAGCCAACATGAACAGGAAACTTCGCACGGGATCGACCTCCGGCGATGCCTGGGACGGTGAGCTTCCGGCGGATCTCCTGCGACGCCGCATGCTGCAGGCGATTGCCGCGGCGCCGCTGCTGCTCGGCATGCCGGCCGAGGCCGACGAGGCGAGTGGTGAGGAAAGCGGCCCGGGCGAAGCCGCGCAGCCTTTCCCCTTGTCGGATGTGCGGCTGCTCGACGGCCCATTTCGCAAATCCGAGAACCTCAATGCGCGCTATCTCGAGTCGCTGAACTGCGACCGCCTGCTGCATAACTATCGGAAAAGTGCAGGCCTCATGCCAAAGGCGCCGGTGTACGGCGGCTGGGAGGCCGAGGGGCTTTGCCCGGGACACACCCTGGGCCATTTCCTGAGCGCCTGCTCGCTGCTGTGGGCGTCCACCGGGCGGCAGAGTGCGCGCGTCAGGATCGACTACGTCATCAAGGAGCTGCAGGCCTGCCAGGAAGCGGCGCCTGGTGGCCTGGTCTGCGGCTTCCCCGATGGCGGTACGCAACTGCGCAACTGCCTGGCCGGCCGGCCTGTCATCGGGGTGCCCTGGTACGCGCTGCACAAGTTCATGGCCGGGCTGCGCGACGTGCATGTGCACCGCGTGAACAAGCGGGCGCTCCCCATCCTCGTGCGTATCGCCGACTGGATCGACGAGGCCGCGCGGCCCATCGACGAGGCGCGCTTTCAGAAGATGCTCGATCTGGAGCACGGCGGCATGAGTGAAGTGCTGGCGGACCTGCATGCACTCACCGGAGAGGCGCGCTACCTGCGCCTGGCCGAGCGCTTCAGCCACCGGGCACTGCTCGCGCCGCTGGCCGAAGGGCGTGACACCCTCGACGGCATGCACGCCAACACGCAGATTCCCAAGGTCATCGGCTTTGCCCGGCTGCACGGGCTCACGGGACAGGCGCAATACCGACGAGCCGCGCGCTACTTCTGGCGCGCGGTGGTCGAGCAGCGCTCGTTTGCGACCGGCGGGCATGGCGACAACGAGCATTTCTTTCCGCCCGCCGAGTTCGAGAAGCATCTGGCCTCGGCCTCGACCATGGAGACCTGTGGCACCTACAACATGCTGCGCCTGACGCAAGCCCTGTTCGCGGCGCAACCGTCGGTGGCCTACGCCGACTTCCACGAACGTGCCCTGTTCAACGGCATCCTCGCTTCGCAGGACCCGGACAGTGGCATGTTCACCTACTTCCAGGCCACCCGACGCACCTATCCGAAGCTCTACTGCTCGCATGAGCATTCGTTCTTCTGCTGCACCGGCACGGGGATGGAAAGCCACGCCAAGCACGGCGACTCCATCTATTTCCACCGCGGGGACGTGCTGTATGTGAACCAATACATGGCGTCGGATCTGCACTGGGCCGACCAGGGCGTGCATCTGCGCCAGACGACCAACTTTCCCGAGCGCGGCGCCAGCCGGCTCACGCTGCGGCTGGAGCGGCCCACCCAGCTCGTTCTCAGGCTGCGCCACCCGGGCTGGTGCAAGCAGATGAGCGTGCGCCTGAACGGCCGCCAACTCATGGCCAGTGACCAGGCCGGGCGCTACATGGAGCTCTCGCGCACCTGGCGCAACGGCGACGTGCTGGATATCGATCTGCCGATGCATCTGCACCTGGCGCCGTTGCCGAACGCGCCTCAGATTGCAGCGCTCATGTATGGGCCGCTGGTGCTGGCGGCGCGCATCGATGGCCCCGCCATGGCGCCCGGTGCCGACCTGGTGGCGCACAACGTGTCCTATGGCAAGAAGTTCACCGAGCCGCTGGAGATCCTCCCGCTGCACCTGGAGGGCGTCGGCCTCGACCGGGCGGTCCGGCGCGGTGCTGGCCCGCTGACGTTCCATCTGATCGGGCCGAGCCCGGGCCAAGCGTACGAGCTGATGCCGTTCCACAGCATCGCGCACGGCTACTCCAACTTGTATTGGCGGCTCAGCTGACGCGGCGAAGCCCCTTTTCTACGAATCACCAAGGAACCTGAGAAATGAAAACAAGGCACACAACACACAAGTCGCTGTTCCACAGCTGGGCAATGATGGCCGCCGCGGCGCTGACCCTGTTCCTTGGCGCGGCAGGCAATGGCTGGGCTCAAAAGACTGAAGGCCTGGCGCTCACCCCGCCCATGGGCTGGAACAGCTGGAACAAATTTGCCTGCGATATCGACGAGCGCCTGATACGCGAGACCGCCGATGCCATGGTCAAGTCGGGCATGAAGGACGCCGGCTACCAGTACGTGAACATTGACGATTGCTGGCAAGGCCAGCGCGACGCCGACGGCAACATCCAGCCCGACCCCAAGCGCTTCCCATCCGGCATGAAGGCGCTGGCGGACTATGTGCATGGCCAGGGACTCAAGCTGGGCATCTACTCGGATGCCGGCGCCACCACCTGCGGCGGCCGTCCCGGCAGCCGCGGCCACGAATATCAGGATGCGCTGGTCTACGCGCGCTGGGGCATCGATTACGTCAAGTACGACTGGTGCGACACCCCGGGCATGAGCGCCGAGCCGGCCTACACCACCATGCGCGACGCGATCGCCAAGGCGGGCCGTCCGATGGTGTTCAGCATCTGCGAATGGGGCATGAGCAAGCCGTGGGAGTGGGCCGGCAAGGTCGGCCATCTGTGGCGCACCACACCCGACATCTACAACTGCTTCGACTGCCAGTTCAATCCCGGTTTCTCGACGGGTCTGGGCGTGCTGCGCATCCTCGACAAGCACGCTGACGCCAACCTGCGCAACTTCGCAGGGCCCGGTCACTGGAACGACATGGACATGCTCGAAGTCGGCAACGGCATGAGCGAGGATGAAGACCGCGCCCATCTGTCGATCTGGGCCATGCTGGCCTCCCCCCTCATCCTGGGCAACGACCTGCGTTCCATGTCCGAGTCGACCCGCCGCATCCTCACCAACGCGGGCGTGATCGCGGTGAACCAGGACAAGCTGGGTGTGCAGGCGCTGCGCGTCCTGGTCGACGGTCCGCTGGAGTTCTATGCCAAGCCGCTCGACGGCGGGGATTGGGCACTGATGTTCCTGAACCGCTCCAACCAGCCTGCCGACGTTCACCATGACTGGAAGAAGCAAGTCCTGGGCGATGACCTGAGCAAGCGGTCGGTCGATTTCAAGCAGGCCGTCTACCGCTGGTCCGACCTGTGGAGCAAGAAGACGGGCGACACCAGCGGCAAACTGCAAGCGCGGCTGGCGCCGCACAGCGTGCTGATGCTGCGTCTGACCGGCCCTGCGAAACCCTAGGGCCCGGCCGCGATGAAGAAGACCTCCCTGATCGCGGCCCTGCTCGCCGCAATGCTTGTCACGCCCGTCAGCGCCGCCGAAGCCCCGCGCCTCGTGCAGCGGGACGGCCACCATGCCTTGCTCGTCGACGGCAAACCCTTCCTGATGCTTGGCGCCCAGGCGCACAACTCCAGCAACTATCCCAAAGCCCTGGGCAAGGTCTGGGCCGCGGCCAACGATGCGCATGCCAACACCGTGCTGATGCCGGTGGCATGGCAGCAGGTCGAGCCCCAGGAAGGCCAGTTCGACTTCAGCTTCCTCGACGTCCTGGTCAAGGAAGCGCGGCAGCAGGACAAGCGCCTCGTGCTGTTGTGGTTCGCGACCTGGAAGAACACCGGCGGCTCGTACACCCCCGACTGGGTCAAGCTCAATGGGAGGCGCTTCCCTTCCATGCTGGACCGCGACGGCAAGCCCAACTTCTGCTTCAGCCCCTTCGGCGAAGAGACGCTCAAGGCCGACAAGCGCGCCTTCGTGGCGCTCATGGCCCACCTGAAGAAGATCGACGCGACCGAGCGCACCGTGCTGATGGTTCAGGTCGAGAACGAGGCCGGCACCTACGGCCTCGTGCGCGACTTCGGGCCAGCGGCCCAGGCGGCCTTCGAGCAGCCGGTGCCCGCCGAAGTGCTGGCGCGCCAGAAGCCCAAGGCCGCCGCATCAGGCAACTGGCGCGAGGTCTATGGCGAGTACGCCGACGAGTACTTCCACGCCTGGGCCATCGCCCGCTACATCGGCGAGATCGCCAAGGCCGGCCGCGCCGTCTACGACCTGCCGATGTACGTCAACGGCGCGCTGCGCGAGGCGCTGGAACAGCCGCCCAAGCCCTGGCAGGGCAACTTCGCCAGCGGTGGGCCGGTCTGGGACGTCATCGACATCTACAAGGCCGCCGCGCCCGCCATCGACATCGTCGCGCCCGACATCTATACGCCCAACTCCGAGGGGATCAAGGCCAATATGCGCCTGTACCAGCGGCCTGACAACGCGCTGTGGATTCCCGAGATCGGCAATGCCGAGGGCTATGCGCGCTGGATCTACGCGGCGCTGGGCCGCGGCACCCTGGGTGTGGCGCCCTTCGGCCTGGACTACTTCAACTACGCCAACTTCCCGCTGGGCTCCAAGCGCACCGACAAGACCATGGTCGAGCCCTTCGCCCGCGTCTTCGGCGCCTTTCGGCCGATTCAGCGCCAGTGGGCGCAGTGGGCCTTCGAGGGCCGCACGCGCGGCGCCGCTGAAGGCGACGACCGCAAGCCCCAGTCGCTGGAACTGCCAGGCGGCTGGATCGCCAAGCTGACCTACCGCCAATGGCAGTTCTGGGACCTTGCGTGGGACAGCAAAGACGAGCGGCCGACCGGCACCGAACAGCCCGGCGGCGGCGTGGCCATTGCGCAGATCGGCGACGACGAGTTCCTCATCGTCGGCCAGCGCACCCGCGTGCGCATGGAAGGCGGGCCGCAAGCAAGCGGCTTCATGCTGCGCGTCGAGGAAGGCAGCTTTGACGACAAGGGCCGCTGGCAGATGGAGCGCGTCTGGAACGGCGACCAGGTCGACAGCGGCCTGAACCTGATGGCCGAGCCCATCATGCTCAAGGTCAAGATGGCGCGCACGCGCTGAAGCGATGTTGCTGCGCCTCCAACTGAACGAGCTCAGGGCCGCCACGAAGGGCCCTGGCCTCTGCATTTCCGACTTCAACCGCGGCGTGAGCACCACGGACCCAGCGGAAGATGCACCCTGTCTCACGGCTCGTCTTCAGGCTGCGTCACCCGGGCTGGCGAAGACAGCTGAGCGTGCGCCCGAACAGCCGCAGACTCATCGACAGTCACGGCGAGCGCAAGCCCACGCCGTCAGCATGAGCATCCGCTCGTCGCGAGTGAGACATGCGTCGCCCTCGCCCTCGCCATCGCCCAGCCTGCCCCCGCTCATGTTCAGCACGCCGGCATAGGGCCAGGCTCGGGGCGCGCCTGCGACGCGCACTCCAGCAGTTTGACGATGCCGTCGCGCAGTTCGGGCCAACCGCCCTCATGCAGCAACTTCGGGCTAGGCGCCAAGCATCAATTCGATGCGACGGCCCGTGGCTTCGATGGCGCGGCGGAGCAAGCCGACCTCGTCTGCCTGGCCGTCCAGCGAGGCGCTGGCATCGATCGAGACCGCGTCGACTCCGCATGCCGCGAGCTGGGCGAACCAGGCACGGTACCAATCGAAAGCGCCGGGGTGGTCGAGGTTGACGCCGCACATGTCGGTGTTCCAGGCGCCGGCCGAGCCCGGGTTGGCGACCTCATCGCAACGCCATGGGCTGCCGGCGATGGGCAGCCCTCGCGCGACCGCTTCGCGGGGGATGCCGCGCGTCAGGTGCACACCGAAGCGCAAGCCGAGGCGGTGAACCTGGGCTGCCAGCGGAGCGAAGCCGCATCCCTCCATGGCGCTGGGGAAGCGGTCCGCCGCGGGCTGCGGTCGGCCGTGGGCATCCAGTTGCACCAGGGCAAACGGCGGGCATCCTGAGGCTGTCGCGTCCGCCACATACCACTCGGGCGCGACCATGGCGACGTCGTAGCCAGACGGCAAGAGGCGCTCGGCCAGGATGCTCGCATTCGCCAAGTACCCGGCTTCAGTCATCGGGGCGCCAAGACCATCCCGGCTGCTCCAGCCCATTGACGGCGCGGAACCGCATTCGTCGCCGGGCTCGCCGTTCCCCGCCGTCACCGCAAATCGGTCGCTCGCGGCATCGTGACGATCACGCGAGCCGCCTAGACCAGGCCTGGGAGCCATCATCGGAAAAGAGCCCGCCGGAGAGATTGTGTTCAACCTGGATGAGGACATAGGACGCTTGAAGGCTCGCACCTTGATTCGACGCCGAATTGGAGTTGATTCGGCGCCGAATCAACGGAGGAAAATAATTGCGGCCGTGCCGCGCAAGCATCGTAGTTCGGTCGATGGTCGAACTAACTAGGGAAAAACCTAGCCACTTTCCTGCGTGTCAAGGGATGGTCAGCGGCTCGCTTCGAGGTCCCGGCAGCGTTCGCCTGTGAACAAGCTCGACCGGCATGACGATGTCGCGAGGGCCCTGGTAGGCCTCACCACGGCGCTGCGCCTCGATCAGCTGCATCAGGACCTCAACCGCGCGACGACCCATCTCAAGCAGGGGCTGGCGCACGGTCGTCAGGCGCAAGGTGCGGGCCATCAAGGTGTTGTCGAAGCCGGTGATCGAGATGTCCCGAGGAACGCTCAGCCCGCAGCCCTCCAGCGCGTCGATGCAGCCGAAGGCGATGTCGTCGCTGCCACAACAGACCGCCTCGGGCAACGGCTGACCGCGGTGGCGTTCCATCCATTCCTGCATGGCCTGCCTACCCCCTTCGGACGTGAACCAAGTGCGAATCACGTGGTCGGAAGCAACTTCCACCCCGGCTTCGGCATGGGCGCGCAGGAAGCCATCGACGCGATGGTCTGCTCCCTTGGTGCGCATCGGTCCGCCCACACAGAGGATTCGGCGATAGCCAAGCCCGAGCATGTGGCGCGCGATCGCATAGCCGCCCGCTTCATCGTCCGCCTCGACGTTCACCTCGGCCCGCAGCAGCCTGCCGGCGTGGATCGTGACCAGGGGTGTGTGCGGTGGCAGCCAGGTCGTGGTGTCGTCTTCCAGGTAGGGCGCCAGCACGACGAGCCCGTCGACACGGCCGTCGCACAAGGCCGGAATGCGCTTGGGTGCTTCTTCCCAGCCGCCAAGTGGAAAGATGCACGCGGTCTGGTGGGCCTCCGTCGCGCCCCGCACGACGCCGTTGAACACCTCCAGGAAGTAGAGGTTGGGTTCCTCATGGGCGATGTTGGCGACGAAACCGATGGCGTTGGTGCGTTGATACGTCAGCGCACGCGCGGTCGCGTTCGGCCGGTAGTGCAGGCGCTCCGCCGCCGCCAGCACCCGCTCCCGCGTCTCGGCCGATACCCGCGTCGAACCCCTGGCGCCGTTGAGCGCGCAGGACGCCGCCACATCGGAAACCCCGGCTTCTCGCGCGACATCGGCGAGCGTGGGCAACTTGTGACGACGGCTCTTCGGTGGCTTGGAAGGCTTGGGTAGGGAAGCGGGCACTGTCCGGCGGGCGGGGGAGGACGGGGGCGCCGCACTCTAGCACCGCGCCCTTTCGGAACCCATCAGCACGCCGTGCGTAGGTGTTTGCACTGGTTAGACCACTTTGGTCAAAATTGCGAAACTGGTTATACCAATCGATGGGGTGCGATGAGGTTCCGTAGCCGGCTGCTGCCTCGGGCCTCACGGCGAGCCACCAGCGTGAGTTGGCCGAGCAACGAGACAAGCTCGACACGCCAGACAACCAATAAAAGTTCACACCTGAGCCATGCGCCTCCCTAGCCTCCTGCACCACATCGCCCTTTGCTGCGCCGCCCTCGCCTGCGGGACTGCGCCAGCCGCCGAACCAGCGCCCGGCGCCAACCCGGTGCTGCGCGACCGCTTCACCGCCGACCCCGCGCCGCTGGTCGTGGGCGACACGGTCTACCTCTACGTCGGCCATGACGAGGCCAAGGGCGACGACTTCTTCCTGATGAAGGAGTGGCTGGCCTATTCGTCCAAGGACCTGCGCCACTGGACCGCCCACGGCGCCTTCATGAAGCCCACCGACTTCAAGTGGGCCACGGGCGACGCCTGGGCCGCGCAGGTGGTGCAGCGCAACGGCCGCTTCTACTTCTACGCCACCGTGCAGCACGACAACACCCACCCGGGCAAGGCCATCGGCGTGGCGGTGGCCGACAACCCATTGGGCCCGTTCAAGGATGCGCGCGGCTCGGCGCTGGTCACCGACGCGATGACGCCCGGCCCCTACAACTGGAACGACATCGACCCCACCGTCTTCATCGACGACGACGGCACCGCCTGGCTGGCCTGGGGCAACCCCGTGCTCTACCTGGCGAAGCTCAAATCCAACATGACCGAGTTGGACGGGCCCATCGAGAAGATCGCGCTGCCCAACTACACCGAGGGCCCGTGGCTGTCCAAGCGCAAGGGGCTGTACTACATGACCTATGCGTCCATGGCGCACCAGAACGTCTGGGAGCACCTGTCCTATGCCACCGCGCCCAGCCCCCGCGGGCCCTGGACCTACCAGGGCGTGCTGACCGGCCCGACGAAGAACAGCTTCACCATCCACGCGGGCATCGTCGACGACTTCAACGGCCAGTCCTACCTGGTCTATCACAACGGCGCGCTGACCCTGCCGGATGGGGAGACCGGCGCCGGCGCCCGCCGCTCCGTCACGATGGAATACCTCTACTACGACGCCGATGGCCGCATGTGGCCCGTGACGCAGACCGAGGCCGGCATCAGCACGCCGCCCCGACCGCCCGCCGGCAAGGTGCCCGCGCCGGCGGACCCGGGTCGCTCCGACCCCCGCGTGGCCGTTCAGCAGTTCGCCCAGGGCTATCCCGAAACCTGGCC
>NZ_JBFUFR010000045.1:0-50305 GCF_056403315.1 Roseateles sp. P2_H4
GGTCCACCCAGGCCGGCAGGCTCTGCAGCCGCTGCAGGAAGTGTTCGTGCTGCTGCAAGGTCTGCAGCGGCTGGGCGGCGTTGCCGCTGGCGTACTCGGCCAGTTGCGAGGGCAGGCTGTCCATCTGCTGCAGCGGCAGCAGGTGGGACGGGAAGCGCAGCAGGGCCAGGCGGTCGCGGGCCTCAAACGCGAGCAGCTCGTGCGTCGTGCGCTCGTCAGCAGACAGCGAGCGGCTGTCGATGCCGGCCAGTTCGCGCAGCGTAGCGGCGTAGAAAGCCTGCTGGCGCTGGCGGTGGGCGGGCGCGATGTCGATCTCCAGCGCCGCCTCGAAGCGCGGGTCGCCGGTGTTCTCCGTGGCCACGACGGGGAAGAGGGCGTAGTAGCCGTCGTAGTAGCGCTCGGCGAGGTCGGCCAGGCGCTGGCTGGGCGTCTGCGCGGCGAGGGGCAGGGCCAGCGCCAGCAGCAGGGCTGCAATGACGGCCCGCCTCATGCGCCCACCTCGGTCAGGCGCGGGTGCAGGCCGCGGGCCGCGCAGAAGGCCTGGTAGGCGGCGATGCGGTCGGCCGTCGTGATGCGGCGCTGCACCGTGCCGTCGGCGCCGACGTAGTCCACGTCGCCACGCACGACGACATGCAGCACCAGCACCTCGTCGCCTACGGCCTGCCAGCTGTCCACATTGCCATCGGGCTCGAAGACATAGTCGCCCGTGCCGATGAGGCGGCCGTCATCCAGCTGGCGCTGGCCCTGCAGATTGAGGCCGTGCACCTCGCCATGGTGGCGGTGCAGTGTGAGCTTGACCCCCGGTGCGAGACGCATCAGCTCGACCCAGCCACCGTCGGGCAAGAACTGCAGCGGCAGCGACCACTTGCCCTCGCCCTCGGGCATCCAGGCGTCCAGGCCGGCGCGCTTCAGGGCCGAGCTCACATGGGGCCGGACTTCGGGCTGCAGGCCATCCAGCGGTGTCGTCAATGTCATGGGGGTCTCCGTTGCCAAGGCCTTAGAGTGCCGGCTTGGATGGCTCCACAAAAGAGCCAAATTGAAGAGAAGACATGGATCCAAGCCTGGAACTCGATCTGCAGCTCGCCGCCCGTGGTTCGCGCCTGGCCAGCCTGCATGCGGCGCTGCGTGAGGCCATCGCCAGCGGCCGCCTCGCGCCGGGGCTGCGCCTGCCATCGTCACGCGAGCTGGCGGCACAAGTGGGCGTGTCGCGCAACACGGCCGTGGCGGCCTATGAGCTGCTGGCGTCCGAAGGCTGGCTGGAGTCGCGCGGCGCGGGCGGCAGCTTTGTCGCCGAGCTGCCGCGGGCGGCCGTGGCCGTGTCGGATCGCGCCAGCGTCGCGCCCTGGGCCGACAGCCGCTGGCTGCGTGGCGAGGGTGGCGGCTGGCCGGCGCTGCTCGTCAGCGGCCCGGCGCCGGCCTGGCACTTCAAGACCGGCATGCCCGAGGTGGCGAGCTTTCCTTTCGAGGTGCTGCGCCGCCTGCAGACGCGCGCGCTGCAGGCCGCCGCGCGCGAGCCCGCGCGCTACCCCGAGGCGCAGGGCCTGCGTGCGCTGCGCGAGGCGATAGCCGGCCATGTGTCGTCGTCCCGCGCGGTCGCCTGCACGGCGGACGACGTCATCATCACGGCCGGCGCGCAGCAGGCCTTCGACCTGATCGCGCGTGTGCTGGTCACGCCGGGCCAGACGGTTGCTGCCGTCGAGAACCCCGGCTACCCGCCATTGCGTGTGGCGCTGCTGGGTGCGGGTGCGCGGCTGGCGCCGGTGCCGCTGGACGGCGAGGGCCTGGTCGTCGATGCATTGCCGGCGGATGCCCGCATCGTCACCGTGACGCCGTCGCACCAGTCCCCGCTGGGCATGGCCATGTCGCTGGCGCGCCGGCGCGACCTGCTGAACTGGGCGGCGGCGCGCCAGGCCGTGATCATCGAAGACGACTACGACGGCGAGTTCCGCTTCACGTCGCGGCCGCTGGATGCGCTGAAGACRCTGGATTGCGACGGCCGCGTGTTCTATGTCGGCACGCTGTCCAAGAGCATGCTGCCGGCGCTGCGCCTGGGCTATGTCGTCGCCCCGGCCTGGGCGCGCGAGGCGCTGGTGGCGGCCAAGCATGCGGCGGGTTTCGGCACGCCGGCGCTGACGCAGGCGGCCGTGGCGGACTTCATCGCCGAAGGACACTTGCTGCGCCATGTGCGCCGCATGCGCGCCGAATACGCCGAGCGGCGGCGCGTGCTGGAGCAGATGCTGAAGCGCCACCTGGGCGATCGCGCCGGGATCTTCCCGGCCATTGCGGGCCTGCACCTGGCCGTGGCGCTGCCCGGCATCGACGCGGATGAGCTGACGCGCCGCGCCTGGGCCGCCGGCGTGGGCGTCGAGCCGCTGAGCCGCTACTGGATGGGCCCAGGCGGCATGCAGGGGCTGGTGCTGGGCTATGGCAGCGTCACCGCGGCACGCATTCCCGAGGCCGTGCGGCGCCTGGCCAAGGTGCTTGGCACCCTTTGAATCGCCGCACTTGGCTCTGTGATCGCGAGAGCGCCCTGCTTAGTCTGAGCGCCTGGCAAATCACGGAGCCCACCATGCCCCATTTCATGTGCCGCACCTGCGGAACGGAGCACGAAGACAGCGTTCAGCCGCCGGCCTTGTGCCGCATCTGCAGCGACGACCGCCAGTACGTCGGCTGGCAGGGCCAGGCCTGGACGACGCATGAGGAGCTGGCCATGACGCATCACAACCGGCTGGAGATGGACGGCGACCTGTTCGGCCTCGGCATCGCGCCGGGCTTCGCCATCCCGCAGCGCGCCCTGCATCTGCCGCAGGCCGGCGTGCTGTGGGAGACCACTGCGCTGGTGACGCCCGAGGCGGTGGCCGCGCTGCAGCAGCGTGGCGGCGTCGACCGCATCGCGATCTCGCACCCGCACTTCTATTCGGCCATGGTGCGCTGGAGCGAGGCGCTGGGCGGTGTGCCCATCTTCGTGCACGAGAACGACAGGGATTGGGTGGCGCGCTGCTCGCGCTGGGTGGAGTTCTGGCGCGGCGACACGCTGGACCTCGGCCGCGGTGCGACGCTGTTGCGCTGCCCCGGCCACTTCCCCGGCAGCACGGTGCTGCACTGGCAGGGGCCGGAGCGTTCCCTGCTGCTGGCGGGAGACTCGCTGCACGTGGCCCAGGACCGGCGCCATGTGAGCTTCATGTACAGCGTGCCCAACCATGTGCCGGCGCGGCCCAGTCTGGTGAGGGAGACGCAGGCGCGATTGCGCGGCGTTCAGTTCGACGATGTCTACGGTTTCACCTGGGGCCTGAACATCATCGGCGCCGGACGCGAAGCGGTGGACGCGTCCTTCGAGCGCTACTTCGACCTGGTCGCGGCGTAGGCGCTGTTCGGCGGCTTTTGCCGCGCTTCTCATGACTCGTGTGCAGTGACGCGGGAATCCGTCCCGCGAGGGCGGGTAACTTTTAGCGAAGCCTTCGGCTTTCTCTGACGCGCCACAGAAAAGTCACCAAAAGAGGAGCGTCAGCGCTTGATCAACCGTTGAGCGCCCGGCCCACAGCCTGGCCGACGGCCGCTGCCACCTCGGCCTGCACGGCGAGGCGGTCGGCGCCGGGGCGGTCGTAGGTGGACGACCAGACGACGTAGCCGTCGTCCACGCGCACCAGGCGGGCGCTGACGCGCAGCGTGTTGTCTGAGCGGCGCACGCTGCCTTCCAGCACATGCTGCACGCGCAGCTCACGGCCGAGCTGGGTCAAGGTCGTCTCCTTGCCCTTGTAGGAGAACACTCGCGACAGGGCCGGGATTTTCCAGCCGGGCCGGTGGCTCAGCGTGTCGATGATCTGCTCGGTCATGCCGTCGGCGAAGGGCTCCTGGTCCATCGCGTCGGTCAAGTCCAGGAAGGGCATCACGGCCACCGAATAGGCGTCGGCCGCGGGGTGTTGCCAGGATTGCAGCGCAGCCGCGGCCGTCACGACCGCCGCCAGGCCGCCGAGGGCGCCAGCGATCTGTCGGCGCGACCAGCGCGGTGAGGCTGGTGCCGGGGGCATGGTGTTCGGGACGTCCACGTCCGGCAGCGGTGTCGCCAGCAGTCGATAACCCTGGCGCGGCACGGTGGCGATGTAGCGCGCCTCCTTGGCGTCGTCACCCAGGGCGCGGCGCAGGCTGGCGATGGCCTGGTAGACCGAATCAGGGCTGACGACGACACCGGCCCAGACCTCGTCCAGCAACTCGTCGATGCTGGCGACCTCGCCCGGGCGGCGCGCCAGGTGCAGCAGCAGCTGGAAGGCGCGGGCGTCCAGGCGCAGCGCCTCGCCGCCCAGCAAGGGCGTCAGCAGTCCGCGCGCGGGGTCGACGCGCCAGTCCAGCAGGCGAAACGGGGCGGCGGTGAGGGTGCGGCTGTCCATGCGGGGCGCATTTTCGGCACGAAATCAGCGCCGTTCAGAAGATTTCAGAGGGCATTCAGGCCAGCCGGGGCGCGGATCACTACAACGAGCGGCTTCATTTCAACCCGAGCAAGGACCCGCGATGCCCTCCCTTCTGACTGCACTGCCCTCCGCACGCAACCCGCTGCTGGCCGCCGCCCTGGCATTCGCCGCCCTGTCCGCCGCTGCCGCGCCGGCGACCTATGCCATCGTCAGCAAGCTCTCGCGCGTGAGCTTCAGCCTGGAGCACCAGGGCTTCATCAGCCTCGTCGGCACGGTGCGGGTGGCGCCGGGCAGCTTTGTCTTCGACGCGGAGGACTGGTCGCGTTCGTCCGTCGCCGTCTCTCTGCCCATCGCCTCCATCGACCTCGGCGACGCGACATGGAACAAGCAGGTGCGCGGCGATTCGGCCTGGGCCAAGCTCTTCAAGGGCGCCGGCAGCATCGACTTTCGCAGCACGCGCCTGGAACGAGGCCAGGGTGCGCTGGGCCGGCTGCATGGCGAGCTGACGCTGGCCGGCGTGACCCGGCCCGTCGTGCTGCAACTGCGCTTCAACAAGCAGGGCCTCAACCAGATCAGCGACAAGATGTCGGTGGGCTTCTCGGCCAGCACGCTCATCAAGCGCTCTGACTTCGGCCTGGGTGCCTATCTCGATCTGGTCGGCGACGAGATGGCGCTGCAGATCCAGATCGAGGGCGTGCAAGGCGAGGACGGCGATGCGCGCAATGCCATCGACGCCTTGGGCGTGGCGAGCAAGCCTTAGGGCCCGAGCCGGTCCGCAAGCATCGCCACACCCTCGGGTATTCCTTTGGGAATCAAGCCGCCGGCCGCGGCACGCCAGCTGCGGCCTGACTACCATCGCGCGACTCAAATCACGCCGGCTCACGGCGGAGGCAGGGAGGCCGCATGGGAACTCGTCTACTGAAGAAGATCGATCTGCTGAAGGGCGTCGACAAGTCCAAGCTCAAGAACCTGAGCCTCCCCGACATGGAGCTCACGGTGTTGATGGAGATCGACAAGGAGCTCGAGGAGCTGATCGACAAGGGCAAGGAGGGCCTGCGCTGGCAGCAGCTGGCCGACGCCGCGGAGGCCCACCTGGCCAAGCCGCGCAAGCTGATCGCCACCGAGCTGCTGGCGCTGAACGCCAAGGTCGCCACCCTGCCCAAGGCCGATGCCGAGGCCATGGTCGAGACGACGGCCAAGATGCTGAAGAAGATCGCCGTCGCCCAGGAGGGCGGTGTCAACGACGCGGTCCAACTCGTCTGGGAGCAGGCCCTGCGCCGCAACAAGAACCTGAGCAAGTTCAAGGTCAAGTGCGTGTCCAAGGCCCTGGTCGGCGCGCTGACGATCAGCGCTTCGCTGGCCAGCATGATCGCCAGCGGCGGCGCCAACCTGGTGGGCGTGATGGTCATCTTCAAGTCGGTGGCCGAGCTGGCCGTGCTCGGTGCAGACATCGCGCAAGGCGTCGAGGAAGCCGGCGCGGAGCTGCTGATGCTGCGCGGCCGCCTGCTGGACACGATCAAGAAGGAAGGGCAGCCCAGCCGCGCCGACGAGGTGCTCTCCGACCTCACGCCGATCTTTCACAAGATCAGCGGCACGGTGAAGACGGTGGACGTCAGCCAGATCAAGCTCGACGCCAAGATCGCGGCGCTGGAGAAGACGGCCGACACCCTGGTCGGCTCGCTCAATGCGGGGCTGGAGAAGCTGTTGAAGATCCAGACGGAAAGCCCGGCGCGCAAGGACTTCATCAAGGAGATGGCCGGCGGCAACCGGGTCCTGCTGCGCGAGATCCAGGAGACGAACAAGAGGCTGGAGCCCTACCGCAAGGTGAGCAACCTGGTGGCCAAGGAAGTGCTGGTCTGGAAGGCCAAGCGCCAGCCCAAGACAGGCAAGGCCATCGCCGCCGCCAGCCTGACCAAGCTCGTCGTCGGCCTGGGCAGCGCGGCCCGCGTCTTCGTCAAGATCGCGGGCGTGCCCATCCCTTGAGCCGGCGGGCGTGCCCACCGGCTGGGTGCGTGGCTCAGGCTGCTGCCTCGACGTGGGCGTGGCGGGTGTACAGGAAGTCGATGACCTCCTTGCGCGCCGCCGCATAGCGCGGGTCCTCGGCCAGCTCGACGCGCAGGCGCGGGCGGGGGATGCCGACTTCCAGGATCTCGCCGATGGTCGCCGCCGGCCCGTTGGTCATCATGACGATGCGGTCGGACAGCAGCACGGCCTCGTCCACGTCGTGCGTGACCATGACCACCGTGCTCTGCGTGCGCGCGACGATCTTCAGCAGTTCGTCCTGCAGCTTGGCGCGGGTCAGGGCGTCCAGCGCGCCGAAGGGCTCGTCCATCAGCAGCACCTTGGGCTCCATGGCCAGGGCCCGGGCGATGCCGACGCGCTGCTTCATGCCGCCCGAGATCTCGTGCGGGCGCTTGTGCAGCGCATGGCTCATGCCCACCAGCTCCAGCGCGGCGCGGGCGCGCACCTTGAGCTGGGCGGTGGTCTCCTTGGCGCCGAAGACGGACTCGACGGCCAGCAGCACGTTGTCCAGGCAGGAGAGCCAGGGCAGCAGCGAGTGGTTCTGGAACACCACCGAACGCTCGGGGCCCGGCGCGGCGATCTCGCGGCCGTCGCAGATCAGCACGCCCGAGGTGGGCTGCAGCAGGCCGGCGATGAGGTTGAGCAGCGTGGACTTGCCGCAGCCGGAGTGGCCGATCAGCGTGATGAACTCGCCGCGCTGCACGTCGAGGTTGACGTCCTGCAAGGCGTGGAAGCGTCCCTTGCGGGTGGCGAAGACCATCTCGGCGGCCTGCACTTGGATGAACGGTTTCATGGCATCAATCCCCTTCGAAGGTGAAGTGCTTGGCGATGGAGATCAGCGCCCATTCGAGCAGCAGCCCGACGGTGCCGATGACGAAGATGGCGATCAGGATGTGGGCGACGTTGAGGTTGTTCCACTCGTCCCAGACCCAGAAGCCGATGCCCACGCCACCGGTCAGCATCTCGGCCGCGACGATGACCAGCCAGGCCGTTCCGACCGACAGGCGCACGCCGGTCAGCACATAGGGCAGCACGGCGGGCAGCAGGATGCGCGTGATGACCTTCCACTCGCTGAGCTTGAGCACTCGGGCGACATTCAGGTAGTCGACCGGCACGCGCTGCACGCCGACGGCGGTGTTCACCACCATCGGCCAGATCGAGCAGATGAAGATGGTCCAGATCGCGGCCGGGTTGGCGCTCTTGAAAGCGAGCAGGCCGATGGGCAGCCAGGCCAGCGGCGAGACCGGCTTGAGCAGCGCGATCAGCGGCGACACCATGCGGTTGGCGAACTCGAAGCGGCCGATGATGAAGCCCAGCGGGATGCCGACCAGGGCGGCGAGGCCGAAGCCCATGCCGACGCGTCCGAGCGAGTTCAGGATGTTCCAGCCTATCCCCTGGTCGTTCGGGCCGTTGCGGTAGAAGGGGTCGGAGAACAGCTTCACGGCGGCGTCGAAGGTGGCGGCCGGTGTCGGGAAGCTGCCGCCCTTCATGGTGGCCAGCCCCCACAGGCCGATGAGCAGCGAGATGCTGATCACCGGTGGCAATACGCGCAGCGCCACGGCGCGCCAGTCGATGGGCGAGCGGGCGGGCTTGGCCTGGGGTGCCGTGGCCTCGTTGGCGGCCACGCTGGGCCGGCTGACGCTCAGGGGAGCACTGGCCGGGGCGGGAGCGACGTTGTCGCCGGGGGAGTGGAAGACTGCGGAGACCATGATTTACGCCTTGATCTTGAAGCTGTCGGCGTACTTCGCCGGGTCTTTGCCATCCCAGACAACGCCGTCCATCAGCTTGCTGGTGCGGAGGTCAGTCTTGGGCACGCTGATGCCCATGGCGCTGGCCACTTGCTTGTAGAGCGCCGTCTGGTTGACCTGCTTGGCCACCGCCAGGTAGTCGGGGTGGGCCTTGAGCAGGCCCCAGCGCTTGTGCTGGGTCAGGAACCACATGCCGTCGGACAGATAGGGGTAGTTCACCGCACCGTCGTTGAAGAACTTCATGTGGTTGGGGTCGTCCCAGGTCTTGCCCAGGCCGTTCTGGTAGCGGCCCAGGATGCGCTGGTTGATCGCATCGACGCCGGTGTTGATATAGGCCTTCTGCGCCACCGTCTCGGCCATCTTCAGCTTGTTGGACAGGCTAGCGTCGATCCAGCGGCCGGCCTCCAGCACGGCCATCATGACGGCGCGGGTGGTGTTGGGGTACTTCTTGACGAAGTCGGCGCTCGTGCCGAGGACTTTCTCGGGGTGGTCCTTCCAGAGGTCCTGCGTGGTGTTGGCCGTGATACCGATGCCGTCCATGATGGCGCGGTGGTTCCAGGGCTCGCCGACGCAGAAGCCGTCCATGTTGCCGACGCGCATATTGGCCACCATCTGCGGCGGCGGCACGGTGATGAGCTTGGCGCCCGACATCGGGTTGATGCCTGCGGCGGCCAGCCAGTAGTGCATCCACATCGCGTGGGTGCCAGTCGGGAAGGTGCCCGCGAAGGTGTATTCGCGCGGGTTGGCCGCCATCACCTTGGCCAGGGATGGGCCGTCGACCGCGCCCTTGTCCGCCAGGGCCTTGGACAGCGTGAAGGCCTGGCCGTTGTGGTTCAGGTTCATCAGCACGGCCATGTCCTTCTTGGGGCCGCTGGTGCCCAGGTGCACGCCGTAGACCAGGCCGTAGAGCACATGGGCCATGTCGAGCTCGCCGTTGACGAGCTTGTCGCGCACGCCGGCCCAGGAAGCCTCCTTGGTCGGGACGATCTTGACGCCGTACTTCTTGTCGAAGCCCAGTTCGGCCGCCATCACGACCGATGCGCAGTCGGTCAGCGGGATGAAACCGATGCGCACCTCCTCCTTCTCGGGCTTGTCCGACCCTTGGGCCCAGGCGCCGCCGGCCAGGCCGGTGAGAGGCAGGGCAGCGGCGGCGGCAAGCAGGCTGCGGCGCTGCGGGTGGTGCGTGGCGTTCGAGTTGTCGCTGGCGGTCATCACGGGCTCCTGTTCATGCAAGGCGCAACGCCGTGCGACCACGCATCGCCCGCACCACAGTCAGCAGTGCAGGCGACAAAAGGAGAGGTCGGACGCCGTTGTCCCGAAGTGCCGGCCGATTCATCAGCCGGCCGGCCCGAGAGGCCTGCGCCATTGCAGGCCTCGCTTCGGTTAACGCAGGTTGCGTGCCAGCTCGGTGCCGGCACCGTCAGGCCGCGATTGCACGCGCTTGGCGCATGGCTGTCGCTGCGGCGGGCGGTTTGCGCCGTGCCGGTGCGTGGGGGCTGAACGCGAGTTGGTGCGCCGCGCCCTCAGCGTGTGCGCAGCAGCTGGTCTGCATCAATCAGGCGCATGGCGACGGCCGCCAGCGTCTGCTTGCCGTCCATGGCGAGCTGGCGCAGGCGCTGGAAGGCGGCTTCCTCGTCCAGGCCCTGCTCGCGCATCAGGATGCCGCGCGCGCGCTCGACGAGCTTGCGCTCGGCCAGCTGGGTCTGGGTCTGGCGCAGGTCGCGCTGCAGGGTCTGGTCGTGCTCGAAGCGGGCCAGGGCCAGCTGCAGCAGGGCGCCCAGGCGTTGCGGCGGCAGGCCGGCAAGCTGCAGCGTGCTGATGCCGGCGTGCAGGGCGGCGCGCATCTGCTCGGCCGTCATCTGCTCGGCGAACAGCAGCACCGGGCGGGGCTGGCGCTGCAGGGATGCGCCCAGCTGGGCCAGCAACTCGGGCGTGGGTTGCTCGCAGTCGATCAGCAGCAGTTCGGGCGCCAGGCGCTCCAGCGCCGTGGGCAGGGCGTCGGGCTGGGCGACGAGGTCGATGACGTCGACCAGCTGGCAGCGCAACCGGATCAGCTCCAGGCGGATCACGGGGCTGCGGCGCTGGCCGGCGTCGGCCAGCAGCACGCGCAGGCCAGGGAGGGAGAGCGGCTGGGGGGTGTTCATGCCCCAAGCCAGTGCAAATAGCGTGCCGCTCGGTGTTTTCTAGGGCCTCAGCGGCAGGAAGAGCTCCACGACGCCGCGCCGGCCCGGCGCCGATTCGCTGGCGTAGCGGGCATAGGGTGGCAGCTGCGGGTGGGGCTGGTGCTGTTCGACGCGCAGGCGCTGCATGGCCTGATACCAGGCCAGTTCGAGGGCCTCGGGCGGGCCGTCGAAGCGCAGCACATAGGCGGTGTGCGCCGCGTGCTCGTGCTGCTTCAGGTCCGGGGGCGGCGCCGCGCCTGCGGGCAGTTCGACGCCGACGCGGCAGTCGACGATGCGCAGCTTGAGCTGGGTCTTCAGATAGTGCACGACGGCCGGGCCCTCGGCGGCCAGGCCGGCGGCAGCCATCTGCGCGCGCACGGCCGCGATGGTCGGCGGCAACTCGATGGCCAGCTTGTCCAGCGCGCCGCGGTGGGCGAGCTGCGCGAAGCGGCGGGCGGGCTGTTCGTGCACGCCCGCGTAGCTGAGCTCGTAGGCGGGCGGCCCGCCTTCCAGCGCCGCGGCGAGGCGGTCCAGGCCGAAGCGCAGGTCCAGCCGGGTCGCGCCCTGCACGGTGGCGGCGAAGGCCCGCAGCGTGAAGGCGACGCGCCCCTTGAAGCGCCAGGTGACGCGGGTGCCACCCGGCGCGGGCTCGAAGCGCCAGTCCGAGCGGCCGCGATAGGCGAAGGGCAGGGCGAACTCCAGGCGCTGGCGCAGCGCGCGCGACGGCGTCTGCCCCGTCTGGCGCACGCTGCCGCGCCCGACCTGGGGCACGTCCCAGGCCAGCGCAATGCCGTCGGCCTCGGCCTGGGCGCCGCGTGCATGCTCCAGCCAGGGGTTCCAGGCCTGCCACTGGGCCAGGTCGGCGACGCGCTGGTAGACGTCTTCAGGCGACGCGGCAATGAGGCGGCTCTCTTCGACCCGCACCCGGCCGCTGTAGCGGCCCATGTAGACGAGCAGGGCGACGACCGCGAAGGCCAGGGCGAAGAAGAGCGGGCTCATGTGCGGCTCCCGTTAGAGCATTCCCATCATTTGTGGGACGACCAATGTCAGCCACGGCCAGTAGGTCACGATGACGAGGAAGACGATCATCGTCAGCAGCCAGGGCATGACGGCCTTGGTCAGCTCCGTGATGCCGAGCTTGCTGATGCCCGAGGCCACGTAGAGGTTGAGCCCCACCGGCGGGTGGCACAGGCCCACTTCCATGTTGACGTCGATCAGGATGCCGAAGTGCACCGGGTTGACGCCCAACTGCATGGCGGCCGGGAAGAAGATGGGCGCCATGATCAGGATGATGGACGAGGGATCCATGAAGTTGCCGGCGCCCAGCAGCACCAGGTTGACGACGAACAGGAAGCCGTTCTGGCCCAGGTTCATCGACAGCAGCCAGTCGGCCAGCTGGTGGGGCAGGTTCTCGTTGGTCAGCACGAAGGAGAACAGCACCGCGTTCGTGATGATGTAGAGCAGCATCGCGGACATGTTGGCCGAGTCCTTCAGCACCTTGGGCACGTCACGCAGCTTCAGGTCCTTGTAGACGAAGATGGCCACGAAGAAGGAGTAGACCGCCGCCATCGCCGCCGCTTCGGTCGCCGTGAAGGCGCCCGAGTAGATGCCGCCGACGATGATGACGACGAGCAGCAGGCCCCAGAAGCTCTTGCGGAAAGCCGCGAAGCGCCCGCGCCAACCGATGCGCGTCAGACGCGGGTAGTTGTTCTTGCGGGCGATGTACCAGGTCACCGCGGCCAGCATCAGGGCCAGCGTGATGCCGGGCAGCAGGCCGGCGACGAACAGCGCGCCGATCGACGTGTTGGTCGAGATGGCGTAGATGACCTTCGGGATCGACGGCAGCATCAGGATGCCGAGCGAGCCGGCCGTGATGATGACGCCGGCGCCGAAGCGCATCGGGTAGCCGTGGGCCACCATGGCGGGCAGCACGATGGAGCCGATGGCGACGACGGTGGCGACCGAGGAGCCGCACACCAGCGCGAACATCGAGCAGGCCAGGATGGACGCCAGCGCCAGGCCGCCGTGGAAGTGGCCCACCATGGACGTGGCGAAATTGATCATGCGCCGCGCGACGCCACCGTGGGTCAGGAAGTTGCCCGCCAGGATGAAGAAGGGCACGGCCATGATTTCCCACTTCTCGATGCCCGTGAACAGCTTGAGGGCGACCGATTCGATGGGGACCTGGGTCATCGTGACGATGAAGGTCATCACGGTGAGGCCCAGCGAGATGCTGATCGGCATGCCGGTCAGCATCAGCGCCAGCAGCAGGCTGAAGATGATGAGTGCATTCATTTGCGGGCCTCCACTTCCAGCGGGGTCTGTTCGTCCACGCCCTCGACGTGGGATTCATCGTGCTTGGGCAGCTCGCCGGTCTTCCAGAAACCCCAGCAGACCTGCAGGAAGCGGTAGCACATCAGCGCCGAGCCCAGCGGGATGGCGGAGTAGACGATCCAGGTCGGCCATTCCAGGTCGGGCGTCGTCGGGCCCTCGTAGACGTCCTCGCGCGGCTGGCCGATGAGGTCCAGGAAGGCGTGGTGGGCGCCGTTGTCCCAGACGAAGGTGCCGCCCATCACGGCGACGGCGCCGGTGAAGAAGGCGCCGGCCAGCAGGCCAAAGATGACGAAGCGGCCGCGGTTGGCGGGCGACATGCGGTTGATGACGACGTCCACGCCGACGTGGATGCCCGTGCGCACGCCATAGGCCGCGCCGAACTTGCACATCCACACGAACAGGATGATGCAGAGCTCCTGGGCCCAGCTCATGTGGATCTTGAGGGCGATGTCCTGCACATAGGGCACGGTCGCCAGATAGCGGTGGACGACGGCGACAAAGATCACCAGCGTCGCCGCGGCCATCAGGAAGGAGATCAGCCACTCCTCCAGATGGTTCAGCGCTTTGTTCAACATAGGGTTCTCCGGTCAACGGAAACGGCTGCGCCTGCCGAGGGCCGCGGCGGCCCTGGCATGGCGAGAGTCAGTGAGGGGAATTACTTGGGAGCGACGAAGGCGGCGGCCTTGTAGGCGGCTTCGATGGTGGCCTTGCCGACGCGCGATTCCATTTCCTTGTGGACGGGCATCAGCGCCTTCTTCCACTCATTGGTCTCGGCCGGCGTCGGCGTGTAGATGTTGACGCGGCCGCTGGCCTTGATGCCTTCCAGCGCGCGACCGTTCTCGGTGCTGGCGATGGCGTTGGCATAGGTGGTCGCTTCCTTGATGGCCGCTTCCAGCTGCGTGCGGATGTCGGCGGGCAGGCCGTCCCAGAACTTCTTGTTGACGATGACCGCATAGGCCAGGTGGCCGTGGTTGGACATGGTCATGTGCTTCTGCACTTCGAAGATCTTCTGCGTGTAGAAGTTGCTCGGCACGCCTTCGGTGCCGTCCACGACGCCGGTCTGCAGGGCCTGGTAGAGCTCGCTGAAGGCCATCACCTGCGGGATGGCGCCGAGGGCGCGCATCTGGGCGTCCAGCACCTTGCTGGACTGGATGCGCATCTTCATGCCCTTGAAGTCCGCCACGTTGTGCAGCGGCTTGTTGGCGCTCATGATGTGGAAGCCGTTGTCCCAGTAGGCCAGGCCCTTGATGCCCTTGGGTTCCAGCTTCTTGAACAGGTCGGCGCCGAGCTGCCCGTCGGTGACGGCGCGGAAGGAATCGGTGTCCTTGAACAGATAGGGCAGGTCGAAGACCTCGAACTCCTTGACGCCCAGCGGGCCGAACTTGGCCAGCGACGGGGCCAGCATCTGGACGGAGCCCAGCTGCAGGGCCTCCATCTCTTCCTTGTCCTTGTAGAGCTGGCTGTTGGGATAGAGCTCGATCTTGACCTTGCCTCCGGTCTTCTGCTCGGCCAGTTCCTTGAAGCGCTGGGCGCCCTTGCCCTTGGGGGTGTCGGGCGCGACGACGTGGCTGAACTTGATGACGATGGGGGCCTGGGCGAAGGCTGTGAAAGGCAGGGCCAGCGCGGTGGCCAGCACGAGGCGACGCAGGATCATGGTGTGTCTCCAGATGGAATATTGGGTATGGGGGTCATTCTTGCGAGCCGCACCGCCGGCGCAAAGTTGTGGAGTTCCACATTTCGCGCGGCCTCCACCCTTCTTAGACTGCGGGCATGACTTTGCGCGACCTCCTGCACCGCAGCCTGTGGCTGGCCCCGCTGGCCCTGTCGCTGGTCTTCGTGCTGGGCGTGCTGGCCTGGGTGCGTGCCAACGAGGCCGAGGAGCAGGAGCAGCAGCGCCAGACGCTGATCTCCGACGCGCTGAGCACCGAGGCCCAGCTGCGCGACCGCATCGCCGACGAGCAGGGCCATCTGCGCCAGCTCGCCCAAGGCCTGGTCGGCCAGGCACCGAGCGAGGCGGTGCTGGATGGCCAGGCCGAGGTCAACGCGGGCCTGCGGCGGCTGTGGCAGTCGGTGACCTGGCTGGACGCGCGCAACCGCGTGATGGCCGAGGTCTCGGGCCGCGGCGACATCGGGCGGCTGGAGGATGGCCTGTCCCTGCACCTGACGGCGCCGGTGGGCGCCGAGGGGACGCTGGTGGTGCGCTACCCGCCGGCCCTGCTGCTCAAGCGCGGCGTGCCCTGGTGGCTGGCGCGCAAATACGACGTGCAACTGGTGGACAGTGCCGACCAGGTCATCGCCTCCAGCACCGAGTCGCCGCTGCGCGCGGCCCAGGCGCAGCGGCCGAGCTATCGCGTCGCGCTGACCGGCCCGCTGCGCGCCAGCCCGCTGACGCAGGCGACGCTGACCGACGCCGCGCTGGAGCTGACGGTGCGTGATCCCGTCGTCAATGGCGTGCGGCCGCTGGCCTGGGTGCTGGTGGCCGGCTTCCTGCCCCTGATCGCCGTCGCGAGCTGGCTGCTGCGCCGCCAGATGCGCCAGGTGCAGCGCGCCGAAGTGGCCGGCCGCACCGAGGCCGCCTGGCGCCGCGCGATGGAGGACTCGGCCCTGGTCGCCCTGCGCGCGCGCGACTTCGACGGCCGCCTGCTCTATGTGAACCGCACCTTCTGCGACATGGTGGGCCTGCCGGCCGAAGCGCTCGTCGGCTTGCTGCCGCCCATGCCCTACTGGCCGCCGGATGCGCATGAGGAAATCAGCGAGCGCAACCGCCGCAACCTCGCCGGCCATGCGCCGCGCGAGGGCTATGAGGCGCATTGGCGGCACAGCGCCGGGCGCATGGTCGACGTGATGGTGTTCGAGTCGCCGCTGGTGGACGCCGGTGGCCGCCAGATCGGCTGGATGGGCAGCATCATCGACATCACCGAACGCAAGCGCCTCGAGGATCGCGAGCGCCGCCAGGTCGAGACGCTGGCCCACAACGCGCGCCTGACGATGCTGGGCGAGATCGCCTCCACGCTGGCTCACGAGCTCAACCAGCCGCTGACGGCCATCGCCAGCTATGGCGCCGGCATCACCAACTCGCTGGCCAAGCTCGGCGTGCAGGACGAACTCGTGCTGGGCGCCCTGCAGCGCCTGGGCCAGCAGGCCACGCATGCCGGCCGCATCGTCGCGCGCATCCGCGAGTTCCTGACCCGCCGCGAGCCGCGCCACGAGCACTGCGACCTGCACGAGGTCATCACCGCCGCCATCGAACTGCTCAAGCGCGACTGCCAGCGCCGCGGTGTGGCGCTGGATGTGACCCTCGCGCCGGGCGTGCCCGCCGTGCTGGCCGACGCCGTCCTCATCGAGCAGGTCGTCATCAACCTCGTGCGCAATGCGGCCGACGCGCTGCAGGCCCGCGAGAGCGGCCGGCGCATCGCCGTCAGCAGCCGCGTGGCTGGCGACTTCGTGCGCGTCGACGTGCAGGACAACGGCCCCGGCCTCGCGGGCCGCCGTGTCGAGCAGCTGTGCGCGGCCTTCTATTCCACCAAGGCCGACGGCATGGGCATGGGCCTGGCCATCTGCCGTTCCATCATCGAGGCCCATCAGGGCGTGCTCGATGCGAACGAGGCAGCGGCTGGGGGTGCCCTCTTTTCGTTCAGCTTGCCTTTGAGCAGGGAGACGGTGAATGGCTGAAGCCGCGGTCCACCTCGTCGACGACGACCCCGGCGTGCGCGATGCGCTCGCCTTCCTGCTGCGCTCGCGCGGCCTCAATGTGCGGGCCTTCGACAGCGGTCCGGCGCTGCTGGAGATGCTGGACCGCGAAGGGACGCCGCGGGGTGTCTTCCTGCTCGACGTGCGCATGGAGCCCATGGGCGGCACGCGGCTGCACGACGAGCTGCTGGCGCGCCGGCTGAGGAATCCGGTGCTGTTCCTGACCGGCCATGGCGACATCCCCATGGTCGTCGAGGCGCTGAAGAAAGGTGCCTTCGACTTCCTCGAGAAGCCTTACAGCGACAACGCGCTGGCCGACCGCCTCGAACAGGCGCTGGCCGTGGACGCGGCCATGCAGGCCGAGGGCGCCCAGGCGGCCGAGCGCAGCGCACGGCTGGCCAGCCTGACGGAGCGCGAGCGCGAAGTCATGACGCGGGTGGCGGCCGGCAAGCTCAACAAGGTCATCGCCGACGAGCTGAACGTGTCGGTGCGCACGGTGGAGGTGCACCGGGCCAGGGTTTTCGCGAAGCTGGGAGTGAGGTCGGCGGCGGAAGTGGCCACCCTGATTGCGGGGCGCTGAAACCGGCGGCCTTCGCCGACACTCCCCCCAAAGCAAGGCCGCAAAGGCCAGGAGGGGTGAAATGGCCATCGATTTCGCGCTGTTGAAACAGTGTTCGGCCCGCCGGCACACGCCGGAGGTGAGACTGCGATCCATGGTCAGGCATTGGGGCATCGCCGAGTTCGCCATCGCCCAGTTCCGCGAGAAATTCCCCCATGCCGACGAAGAGACCCTGACTGCCAAGTGCACGGTCGAGATCGCCGTCAAAGGGCCGGACGGCATTGCCATACAGACGCAGGTCACGGTCGGCCAGCTGCTGGAAATGATCGCGCCGCTCAGCGAGCTGGACGGCGAATGCAAGGGCTGCCCGGCCAATGTGTCCGGCCGCTCCTTCGGCTGCATCGGCAAGGTGAACTACCCCATCCGCAAGGAGGCCGAGGACTGGCTGCTGGCGCGCCTGCCCGAGGACGCCAAGGACGCCAACCTGGCGCTGCTCCTCAAATACCTCGCCGATCTGGCCCTCGATGGCGCGCCGGTCGAGGCGCAGCGGGCGAACTCGCGGATGTTCGAGCGCAAGGAAGCCGCCGTGCGGAAATGGGGCAGCTGGTTTGGCAGCAAGGCGCAGCTGAGCTCGAGTCAGCTGCTGCACATGCTGGCCTTTGGCGGCCCCATAGTGCCCGAACAGGCCGAGCTCTACAGCAGGCTGCTGGGCCTGGCCAAGTTGGGCTCGGAGCCCGGCTCGGCATCCAACGCGGTGGAGCAGTTCAAGATCTTCCTGCGGGCGGTCAATCTGGCCGGCCGCCTGAATGTGCAGCTGATCGTCGAAGCCTGAGCCGCTGCGTGCACGAGTTCACGGATGGACGGCCGCAACCCTTGTCCACGGGTGACGGCGCGCTTTACATCGGTCGGCGACGCATCGCCCCGATGGGGGAGAAAAGTGAAGCGTGACAATGGGATGGACTTGTGGCCCGAATAGTGCTTACGGCAATGCCTGTCACCGTTCAACCTGAGCATCACCCAATGAACTTCTTCTCCAAATCCGTCGCCGCCCTCAGCCTGCTGGCCGCTGGCCTGTCCGCCCAAGCCGGCGTCATCGACCTCTACGGCCTGGCTGGCAACTTCAACCAGTCCGCGTTCGGCTCGACCGGCTCGCAGTACTACGCCCAGTCGATCACGGCCGACGGCACTGTTTTCGACAGCCTGCGCTTCACGGTCAACGACGCCGAAGGCGGCAGCTTCAAGCTGCGCATCACGACCGGCGTGGCTGCCGGCCTGCCCGGTACCGGTGAGCGTCCCGACGCTGTCAATGAGCTCTTCTCGCAGACCTTGAACCACGCAGGTGGCGGCGCCATCAACTTCGACGTGAACCTGAACCTGGCCGTCGCCGATGGCGATGTGCTGTTCTTCGTCCTCGACGCCGTCGGCCAAACCCTGAGCGGCGCGACCGTGCTGGCCACGCAGTTCGGCGGTGTCGACAAGTACACCGGCGGTGAATTCATCTTCGGCAACACCAACTCTCCGCTGGGTTCGGTCGGCTGGTCGTCGCGTCAGCCCAACGGCGAAGACCTGGTCTTCCGCGCCGCCTTCAGCGACAACGTCGTGCCCGAGCCGGGCTCGCTGGCCCTGGTCGCCGCCTCGCTGCTGGGTGTTTGCGCAGCCGCCCGCCGCCGCCGCGCCTGATCCTTCCGGCTTTCCGGTTCAAGAAGCCCGCGCGGTGCATGCCGCGCGGGCTTTTTTTCGACCCGCTCATCGGTCGGGATTCGCTTCGAGGTAGGCGATGCGCCGGATCGGCGTCATCAACGCGCCCAGCGCGACGACGGCCAGCAGGCACAGCGCCGCGGCCGTGAACAGCGCCGTCACGTCCAGCACCCGCAGCGCCGCCCCCGCGGCCGCAGAAGCCAGCGGCGCCAGGCCCATGACGATGAACATGAACAAGGCCATCGAGCGGCCCAGCATCTCGGGCGCGATGCGCTTTTGCAGCCAGCTGTAGACGGCCACCTGCACGAAGCCGGCCAGCGCACCCAGGGGCAACAGCAGCAGCGCGCCCTGCCAGGCCGCATGCACATGGCCGAAGGCCAGGAAGACGCCGGCCGCGATGCCGTCGATGAGCAGCACGGTGCCGCCCAGCGTGGACAGGCGCCAGTGCGGCTTCAGGCCCGACACGGCCATGCCGGCCAGCGAGCCCAGGCCGTGCACGGCCAGCATGACGCCCAGGGCCGCGGCACCGCCGGGCAGGCGCTCGGCGGCGAGCACCGGCAATGCGACCTGGATGGGGCCGCCGACGAAGAAGGCGATGGCGGCGAAGTAGAGGAACAGGGCGCGCAGTTCATGGTCCCGCCAGCAGGCGCGCAGCGACTCGGCAATGGCGGCGAAGACGGCCTGGGGCGGCTGGGCCGGTGGCGTGCTGGTCTGCACGCGCGACAGCGTCCAGGCCGAAACGGCGAAGCTGACGGCATCCAGGCCAAACGCCCAGGCCAGGCCGCCGAGCCCCAGGGCGGGGTCGCTGCCCGAGGTGACGAGCCAGCCAGCCAGCACCGGGCCGAGCAGCAGCACGAGCTGGCGCGCGCCCATCAGCACGCCGTTGGCCGGCTGGATCAGCGGGGCCGGTACGGCCCGCGGCAGGATGGCGCTGCCGGCGGGGTAGCTGAAGGCCGTGGCGAGGCCGATGGCCAGCGTCAGCGCATAGACGCCGGGCAGCGTGATCGACCCGGTGGCCGTCAGCGCGCTGAGCAGGCCCAGCAGCGCGGCGTTGATCCACTTCGTCAGCCACAGCACGCGCTTGGGCGAGTAGCGGTCCACCAGCGCGCCGCCGACGAGGATGAAGATGGCGCGGGGCAGGCTGCCCAGGGCGAGCACGGTGCCCAGCACCAGCGGGTCGCGGCTCAGTGCCATCACCAGCCAGGGCAGGGCCAGCAGCGTGAACTGGTCGCCCAGCATGGACAGCAGGCCGCCGCCGATGATCCAGCGGAAGTTGGCGTTCCGGAACAGCTCGCGGCGCGGGTTGCTCATGACCTCTCCTGCGCGGGCAGTGTTTCCTTGGACCGGCGCAGATAGGCGAGCAGTTCCTGCGTCACGCCGGACTGGCGCGCCAGCTCGGGCTCGGCGGCATACATGCGCTGCATGGTGTCTTTCATGCCGGGCGCGACGTCCAGGAACTGCTTCTGCAGCAGCAGCCAGCGCCGCACCAGGGACTGCACCTCGGGCATGCCCGGGTCCACGCCGGCCTCCATGGCCGCCCGAGCCTCGGCGATCAGCCGCGGCCACTCCAGCTCGACGGCATCGCGTTCGGTCTCGGGGATGGCCTCCCATTGCCGGCGCATCGCGCGCAGCTGCTCGGGGCTGAACCAGCGCTCGTGCACGCGGCGGATGGCCATCGCATCCAGCAGCACCTGCACGGCATCGCCGCCGTCGCCCTGCAGCTCCAGCCGCTTGGCGGCATTGCGCAGCGTCAGCAGCAGACTCTCCTGCGCCTGCAACTGGGCCTCGACCTGTTCGATCTGGGCCTGCAGCACCGCGGCCAGCGGCGGGGGCGCTTCGCCGTCCAGCAGCGGTGCAATCTGCTTCAGCGACAGGCCGGCATCGCGCAGGGCCAGCACGCGGTGCAGGCGCAGCACGTCGGCCTCGCCATAGCGGCGATAGCCCGCCTCGCTGCGGCCCGAGGGGCGCAGCAGGCCGAGTTCTTCGTAGTGGTGCAGGGTGCGCACCGTGAGGGCGGCGCGCTTGGCCAGCTCTCCCACTGTGTAGTCCATGTCGGGGCTCTCCTTGACGACGGGCCGGATCATGGACCCTGACGTTGCGTGAGGGTCAAGCCCCGCGCCATCGCGATGCACGGTGTCGCGATGCGGGGCGAACAAGCCCAAACCTGGGGCGAACCCTGATTGAAACGACGTCAAAGCGTGAAGTTGTTTGCGCTCCCAGCCTGGCATGGCGTTTGCAAAAGAGAGATTGCCGAGGCGACTGGCCTCGGGGAACCTAAGGAGTACCTCACCATGAAGACCTGGACGAATCTGCGACCCCTCACCCTGTCGGCCGCTCTGCTCGCAACCCTGACGCTGACCGCGCCCGCGAGTGCCCAGGAACCCACCGTGCCTGGCGTCGTCGGCCGTACCGTGCTGCGCGAAGCCCAGGGCGAATACGTGCTGGAAGACGGCCGCACGCTGCGCGTCGTCGTCGGCATCCGCCATCTCGGCGTCGGCCTCGACGAGGCGCCGCTCGAGACCTGGCAGGCCAGGAACGCCGAGCTGCTCGTCAGTGCCGATGGCATGCGCCGCCTGCGCCTGTATCGCAATGTCGACGGCACCGTCGATCGCATCGCGCTGGAGACCGATCGCATCAAGTGACAGCGCTGACAACCCGCCCTGGGGCCAGGGCCGTGAGCCCTGGCCTGCGCGAGACACAAGCGGCCCTCAAGACCGCTTGTGCCCATGCTCACCGGCGCGTCTGCCCCTCCTGCCATGCGGCGCGGATCTCGCGCCCGCAGCTCACCGAAGCCACCGCGGGCTTGTCGCCCGGGTCACCGCTCATGACGCCGTGGCGCTGCTCGCGCGCGACCATGCCGTAGAAGCGTTTGTCGGCGCTGACCCACGGATAGAAGCCGAAGGCGCCCGGACTGTTGAAGCTGCCGTCGCCGACCTGCGGGTCGTCCTCCACCCAATGGCCGAGGCTGTAGTGCCAGCTCTCGGTCTCGGGGATGGGCGTCTTCACGGCCTCGCGCGGGCAGGTCTGCGGGTTGGTGCCGAGTTGCGTGCGTTCCTGGCCGAGACGCAGGCGCTGCGCCGCCTCGTGCTCAACCTCATCTTCAATGCGCAGACCCATGGCGCACCGCCCATCGAGCTGGCCTGCGGCGAGGAGGGTGGTACAGCGTGGATCGAGGTGCGCGACCGTGCCCCGGCATCGCGCGTGCCGAAGGCGCTCGGCTGAGCCTGCTGCCGCGCGATGGCGGCGGCCTCATCGCGCGCGTCAGCTGGCCTTGGCCGCGACGAAGCGGTACTCGCGCTGCGCGTCGCGCAGGATCAGCGTCGAACTGGAAGCGCGCCTGGCCCCCCTGCGTCGGCGCGGCGAATGATGCAAGCCGGAATCAGCGGATGGTCACCACGACATTGCCCGTCGAACTCTGGCCGAGGTTGTCCTTCAGCGTGATGACGAGGGTGTAGCTGCCGGCGACAGGCCGGGCCCAATTGGCCGAGATGTTGCCGCTGGTGGCCGCGAAGCTCATGCCGCTGGGCGCGCCGCTGATCGAGATGGACAGGGAGCTGGCGCCCGGGGCGCTGTAGCCCACGGCGCCGCTGAAGGCGATGCCGGCGCTGCCGCTGAGGCTGGTGGTCGTCAGCCGCGGGCCGGTGGTGGCAGGCGTCGTCGTTGTCGAGCCGCTGCTGGTGACGCTGGCGCCACTGAGGCTGCTCAGCAGGGCGCTGACGTTGGGCGTGCCCCAGCCGGTGGGGGTGTCGTAGCCGGCCTTGGCGCTGCAGTTGGTGCAGCTGCCGTTGCTGCCGCTGGCCACATCCTTGAAGGCGGCGGCGTATTGCGTCGGCACCGCGCCGATCTGTTGATACAGGGCCGCGTGCGGCTGGCCGAGCAGGGCCTTGGCTGACGCGGCGCGCATGGCGTTGGCGACGGCCAGCAGGCCGGCCCATTGCGGCGTGGCCAGGCTGGTGCCGCCGGCGCTGACCCAGCGCGTCGTCGTCGTGCCCGGGCTGATCAGGGCGACGTACTGGCCGGAGTTGGGGTCGGCATTGAAGGCGACGTCGGCGACGGCGCGCTTGGCATAGCCGCCGATGGTGCCGCTCTGGTAGCTGGGCAGGGCGGTATAGGCGCTGGTGCCGCCGCCGGTGCCGCTCCAGGTGGTTTCGCTGCGGGTGCCGCTGCTGTAGCTCAGCGTCGTGCCGCCGACGGCGACGACGCGGGTCGACACCGAGGGCCAGGACACGGCCGCGCCGTCGTCGCCGGTGGCGGCGAGATAGCTCATGCCGGTGCCGGCGAAGGCGCTGTCGTAGCTCGACGTCCAGCTGCCCTCGGCCGCGCCGAAGCTCATGGACACGACGCCCGCGCCCATCTTGTTGGCCAGCGCGACGGCCTTGGACAGGCTGGCCACGCCGGCGTCGGGGGCTTCGATGAGGACGATGCGGGCCAGCGGTGCGGTGGCGTGGGCCCATTGCACGTCGAGTGCAATCTCGGTGGCCCAGCCGCTGTCGTAGGCCGGGGCGGTGGCGGTCAGGGCGCCGGCGCTGGTGCTGTAGGCGATGACCAGTTCGCAGCTGGTGCTGGACGCGCTGGCCAGCGGCAGGCTGGCATTGGCGGCCAGCGTGCGCGAGGAGCAGGTCGGCAGCGCAAACTTGGCGTTGAAGGCGGCCAGCTCGGCCGCGATGTTGGGGTCGTGCTTGGCGTTGACGATGTAGAGGGTCTGGCCGGCGCCGAGCTGGGCGGCCTGGGCCGCCGTCAGGCCGGCGGTGCTGGCCGGCAGGGCTGGCTGGGCGTAGGCGGCGCGGATCTGGGCCGGCGTGTAGGTCGTCACCGCAGTGGACGTGGCCATGGGCGCGGCCTCGCCTGCGCCTGCCGAGAAGGCGCGGGGGCGCATGGCGTCATCCAGGCGGTCGCGCGTCAGGCCCTTGGTGGCGATGCTGGCCAGCGCGTGGCTGCGATGCGGTGCGGCGCCGTTGTCGGGTTCTTCGAGGTCGACGGCGGCAGTGTGGAAGGTCGGCTGCGCGACGACGTTGGCGGCGGCTGCGGCGCCTTCGTCAAGGTCCACGCTCAGATTGATGACCGAGGCCGCCTCGTTGACCTGGACGGTCGGGCTGTCGCTGGCACCGCCACCGCAAGCGGTCAGGGCCGCGGCGGTCAGCAGGCTGAGAGTCCAGGAGAGGTGACGGGTACTGCGCATGGCCGGGTTCTCGTACGAAAGAGGGCCACGCCGATCAAGACCTTGGGTCTTGGCGGCCCCGCTGCCGTGGCACTGCGTGCTGCAAGTGCTGTAGGCCGGTGGCTTTGCGTCCCCGCCTTTCGACGGGTTTGCCCTCAGGGTTGTGAAACAGGTTCAGTCTAGGCGCCGGGGTGTCGGCACGCGCGCCTCGGTGCGGTGCGTACGTGACTTCTGCCTCGGCGGGCGGCGTGAGCTTTCGACCCCGCCAGTCTGGGTTTCGTGAGTTACTGCCGTGTCGTTGCTTTGTGTCACAGGGGACACAAAAACCAGCTCATGCGGGCGCGATCTCGACAGCGACGCCGGACAGCACGGCGTTGCCCGACAGTGGGTCGCGCGCCGCGTCGTCCAGCAGCTCGTTCATGTTGACGCCGGGCCGCTCGCGCGCCACGCCGAGCACCACGCCGTCCAGGTCATGCCCCCAGCCATGCGGCAGGCTGACGACGCCGGGGCTCATGTCGGCGCTGCGCTCGACGCGCGCGATCAGCTCACCGACCGCGCTCTTGATCCTGGCGAACTCGGCCAGGCCCAGGCGGTCCGCGTCGCCCGGGTTGACCAGCAGCGTGCAGCGGTCCGGGCCCTTGGCCAGCACCGGCAGGTTGTGCATCCAGCTGTTGCCCGAGCGCGTGTCGCGCCGGCCGATGAGGCTGAACTCGGGCGCCGGCTCGGTCTTGACCTGAGCGAGGTCGGCCAGCACCGAGGGCGGCGCCAGTTCGATCTTGCCGCTGGGCGTGCGCAGGATCTCGGGGATGCGGGCGGTCAAGGCGCCGAGGTCGATGCCACCGCCTTCGACCGTGCTGGCGGCCCTGACCTTGGCCAGGTTGATGCCATCCGGCTTGCGGCCGAACTGGTCGCCATAGGGGCCGACGCGCAGTTGCAGGTCGATGAGGCGCTCGGGGCCGCGCCAGGGTTGCAGCGCGGCGAGCACGGTGGGTGTCTGGTCGCCGGCAAAGCGCTTCACATCGGCCTCGATGGCTTCGTCGTCAAGCTGGGCCACGTCCACATCCACGCCGCGGCCTTCGAGCAGGGCGCAAAGGCGCAGGATGGTCTGCCATTCCTGCGGCGTGCCGGCCGGCGCATCGAACACCGGGCCTGAGAAGCGCGCGTGGTTGCGGTGGCTGAGCTGCGGGAAGGCGACGTCGTAGTGCAGATCCTCCAGCGGCGACAGGCCCGGCAGGATGACGTCGGCGTGGCGGCTGGTCTCGTTGACGTAGATGTCCATGCTGAGCATGAAGTCCAGGCCTTCCAGCGCCTTGGCGATGCGCGGGCCGCCCGGGGCCGACAGCACCGGGTTGCTGGCGATGCTGATGAGGGCCTTGATCTGGCCCTCGCCGGCCGTCTCCATCTCCTCGGCCATGACGGTGATGGGCAGCTCGCCGAAGACCTCGGGCGCGCCGGACACGCGGCTGTGGCGCCGGCCGGTCGTGATGCCCTTGCCGCTGCCCGGCTTGCCCTGGGTGTTGGGGGCAAAGGCCGCGGCCTTGGCGAACATCGCGCCGCCTTCACGGTCGAGATTGCCGGTCAGCGCATTGATGAGATCGACCAGCCAGGAGTTGACGGTGCCGAAGCGCGTCGTGCAGGTGCCGATGCGGCCATAGACGGCGGCATGCGGCGCGCTGGCGAGCTCGCGGGCGATGCGGCGCTGCGTCTCGGCGGGGATGCCGCAGCCCACAGCCGTCACCTCCGGCGCGAAGGGCAGCACGGCGGCGCGGGCTTCTTCCAGGCCGTTGATGTGCTCTGCCAGGCGGCCGAGCTTCACCAGCCCTTCGTCGAACAGCGTGTGCGCGATGCCGGCCAGCAGCAGTGCGTCGCCACCCGGGCGGATGGCCAGATGCTCGTCGGCCGCCGCGGCCGTCTCGCTGCGGCGCGGGTCGACGACGACGATGCGCCCGCCGCGCGCGCGCATGGCCTTGGCCTTGCCGCGGTAGTCGGGCACCGTCCACAGGCTGCCGTTGCTGATCATCGGATTGCCACCGAGGATGAGCAGGTAGTCGCAGCGCTCGATGTCGGGCAGCGGGATGGACAGCCAGTGGCCGAACATCAGGCCGGCGCTGAGCTGCTTGGGCATCTGGTCCAGCGTCGAGGCGCTGAACGCATTGCGCGTGCCCAGGGCCCGCACGAGGCGCGGCGTGTAGGCCAGGAGGCTCACCTTGTGCGCGGCGGGGTTGCCGATGGTCATGGCCACCGAGTCGGGCCCGTGCTCGCGCCAGACGGGCAGCAGGCGTTTCTCGATCTCGGCAAAGGCCTCATCCCAGCTCGCCGGCACGAACTTGCCGTCGCGCTTGATCAGCGGCGTGCGCAGGCGGTCGGGGTCCTCGTGCAGGTCCTTCAGGCTGACGCCCTTGGGGCAGAGATAGCCATGGCTGAAGACGTCGTTGTCGGCGCCGCGGATGCTGATGACCTTGGCGCCCTCGGTCTTCACTTCCAGGCCACAGCAGGCCTCGCACAGCGGGCAGATGCGGTAGTGGCTTTCGGGCATGGCTGGTCTTTCGTGGTTTGCGGCCGATTCTGCGGCGCGAAGACTAGTCCTGGCGTCAACCCGGCGACATGACCCGACAGATCATTGACCGCGCGGCGCCAGGTCCTCGAGGGGCTCCGCCCCGCGCTTCACGACGCCGGCCAGACGATCTCGCGTCCGTCGCTGCACAGCAGCGTCCAGACGCCGGCGTCGACCCCGGCCCGCAGTTCCCGGATGTCCGGGTGCTCACGGGCTCTTCGCACATCCGGGGCGGTGACGCCGACCCAGACGTCGCGGCCGCTGGCCTTGGCGACGTACAGGCATTGGTCGGCCAGCGCCACGGTGTCATTCCAGTCTGCCGGCGCGGCGCCCTCGGCATCCTGTTGCAGAGGGTGGCAGGCGTAGCCGATGGAGCAGGTCTTGCGCAGCACCCGGCCGTCGTCCAGCACGAAGTCGTGGGCGGCGATGCTGGCGCGCAGCCGCTCGGCCAGCACGTGGATCTCGCCGGCGTTGGCCTGGCGGGCGCAGACGAGGAACTCCTCGCCACCCCAGCGCACGAGGGTGTCGGACTCGCGCAGCTGCTGTTGCAGCACGGTGGCGCACTGCCTGAGCACCGCGTCACCAGCCGCGTGGCCGTGCACGTCGTTGACGGCCTTGAAGTGGTCGATGTCGATCATCATGAAGACGACGTCGGCGTTGGCCGGCGCGTCACCCGCGTTGGCGCGCAGGCGCCGTGCCTGCGCCAGGTCGTCCTGCACGCTGCTGACCAGGTGGCGGCGGTTGCGCAGGCCGGTCAGGGGGTCCGAGAACGCCATGTCGCGCATCGCCTGGTAGGCCCGCTTGACGTGATGGCGGCTGACGGCCGCGACGACGGCCGCCGCCAACCCGGCCACGGCGGCCAGCGCCAGCAGCCAGTGGAAGCGTTGCTGATACTGCTGCTCATGCTCCAGCGCTTGGATCTGACGCTGGCGCTTGTCGGCCTCATAGGCGGCTTGCGCCTCGGCGATGCGCTTGTGGTCGGCGGCCTTGCGCACCTCGTCGCTCAGGCGCTTGAACTGCATCGCCGCCTCGTAGGCTTGCGGGTAGTCGTGGGCGAAGGCCAGCTCCTCGGCCAGCAGGCCCTGGACGTCAGCCGCGTTGGTGGCCATGCCGGGTGTGGCGGTGAAGGCGGCGATGGCCTTGCGTATCCAATCGAGGCCGCCGGGCCGCCCCAGCCGGTTCAGGGCAATGCCCTTGTTGACCCAGCAGATCCACAGTGACTCCTTGTCGCCGGTGCGTTCGACGAGGGGCATGGCCTCCTCGGCATAGCTCAGCGCGGCGCGGTAGTCCTTCTTCTGCAGGGCGACGTCGGCCAGGTTGGTCGCTGCGACGGCGAGGTTGTAGTTCCTCAATTCCTCCCGCGCGGTGGCCCGGGCCTTGAGCAGCGCCTCGTGCTGTTCGTCGGGGCGCCCGAGCAGGCCGAGAAAATAACCCTTGCGCAGGTAGTAGCTGGACAGGGCGGAGCGATCCCCTGCGGCCTCCGAAACGTCGATGGCCCGTTGCACCGTGCGCAACGCTTCGTCGACGCGACCGGAACGCGAATGCACGAGGGCCATGTAAGTCAGCGCCTGCGCGAACTCGTAGACGGCGTCGGGGCGCTCATCGAGGATGCGCAAGGCCTGCGTCAACAGCTCCGTGGCCTCGGGCAGCCGGCCGACGCCGAACGTGGCCATGCCGGCAAGCCGCCAGATGTCCGCCGCTATCAGGCGCGCGTCGGCATCCGCTGCGTCCCTCGCCAGCGCTGGCAGCAGGGGCGCGACGCTCTGGTAGCGCTTGAGCACCTCATCGTGGCGGTGCGCATCCACCAGCGCCATCATCTCCAACCGGTCGAAATGCAGCCGTTCCTGCTCGTCGCGGGCCTCCCGCCGGCCGATGCCGGCCTGGGCGACGGCCTCCTCCGTCCGGTCCAGGCGCTCCAGGTCGCGCACCAGGCGCGTACGCAGCCAGCGGCGATCCTCGGGCGCCAGCCCGGCTGCGGCGAGCGCCTGTTGGGCCAGTGCGATCGAAGCGGCAGGCCGCCGGCGATCGTCCGCGGCGATCCTGGCCTTCAGCTCGGCGATGTCCAGGGCGGGCGCCTGGGCACCGGGAGCGGAAGCCGCACTTGCCGCCGCAGGCGCCTGAGCCAGGCCGGCGACCGGCATGCCGAAGGCCGTGCATCCGGCCAACACGGCGGCCGCAAGCCGCGCAGCGGATCGCATCGCAGTCCTTCCGATGCGAGACCGGTCCGTTCGAAGATGTCTTTGCGCCATAGCCGGCGAATGCGCGCCCTCGATGCCTTGGGCTGCCCCGCTGGGAGAGTCTATGGTGCCRCCCGCCGCCGCGCACCGCTGCCGTTGTCTTTGGAAAAAAGGATGCGTGCAGCTTTCCTCGCGCGGAACGCCCCTGAGCTACCAGTTGCCGATGGCCGGGTTCTCGTAGCTGAACTCGTTGGGCACGCCGGCGTCGAAGTTGGTGTACGAGAAGGACATGCTCATCTCCAGCGACGACACCTGGTGCCACCAGCCCAGCGGCAGGAAGAGGGTGTCGCCGGGCTCCAGCACCGTCTCCAGCACGACGGCCTCGCGCAGCCGCGGGTAGCGGTTGTAGTCCGGCGCGTCCAGGTCGATGGGGCTGTAGACGCCCATGCGGTTGTAGAGCAGGGGCGTCTGCAGCGGCGACACGAAGCGCCAGCGCTTGCGGCCGACCACCTGCGTGTGGAAGAGCATCAGCGTGTCGTGATGCAGCGGCGTGCGCGTGCCCGCCGGGCCGAACCAGAAGGAGGCGGCGGTGTGCAGCAGGGCCGGGTCGCAGATGGGCGGCATGCGGCCGATGTCCTGCAGCAGCGGCATGAACTCGGGCCGGCGCAGCATTTCGTCGTTGGCCGTCAGGTAGTGGTCGTTGGTGGCGCCGCCACTCACGACGAGGTCGGCGAACTCGGACACCTTCATGCGCTGGCGCAGCTTTTCCTTGTTCTGCTCGAACAGGGTGTCGGTGTTGCGGCCCACCTGCACGTCGACCTCGAGATGGCCGAAGCGCTTGCTGAGGTCGGCCGGCGACCAGCGCTTCATGGCCGGCCAGTCCTCGGCGATATCCGTCAGCACGACGGGCCGGCAGCCGTAGACATAGCGCTGCAGGAATTCGTCGCGCCCGACGCCGCGGCGCTTCTCGACGACGGCATAGCCCGGATCCTGCTGCCAGACCTTCTGCAGATTGCCGCAGACCGACTCCAGCTTGCGCAGCATCTGCTGGTGGCGGCGCGCGGCCTGGAAGACCGGGTCCTGGTCGATCTGGCCTATGGCGGCGGCGGCCGTCTCGGTGTCCTGGCCGGCCGTGACCATGGTGTCCAGCATGGAGTTGGGCGCGCAGTCCCAGAGCCGGTTGTCAGCCAGCCACAGCAGCCAGTCGGGCGACAGGTCGAGCAGGGCCGCAGGGCGGGGCCGGGGCGGAGGCTTGATCGGGGAGAGCGTCATGGCGGCAAGGGGTGTTGATGGCCAGCGAGCGGCATTGTGGGGCCGCCGAAACTGGTATGGCCGCGAGGTCCTAGGGGAGGGCCCGGACGATGCGCTCCACCACTTGGCGGCCGGCCGGTGTCCATGGCGCGATGAGTTCAAAGTGGCCTGCATCGTCGAGCGTGACGACCTCCACCTTGTCGCCCAGCGCAGCCGCCTTCGCGCGGTAGTCGTCGCTGGCGGCGGGCGGCACGATGCGGTCCTGCGCGCCCTGCATCAGCGTCTGTGGCAGGTGCAGCGGCAGCAGGGCCAGTGGCGAGGTGTCCTGCAGCAGGGCTGGGGTCGGCGCACCGCCCAGCAATTGATCCACCGACGCGCCGCAGAGCTTGGTGCGCGACGCAAAGGCCAGGTCGGGGATGCCGGCCACGGCGACAACGGCGGGAATGGGCAGGGGCGCCTCGGCCTTCAACGGGCCTGCGGTGATTCGCGGCCTGGCGGCGGCCCACAGCGCCAGGTGCCCGCCGGCCGAGTGGCCGGTGGCGACGAGGCGTTTCAGGTCCAGCGGGTAGCGCTGGGCCAGCACGCGCAGCCGGTCTGTGCCGCGGGCCACGTCATCGAAGCTGCCGGGATAGCCGCCGCCCGCATGGCCGACGCGGCGGTAGCTGATGCTCCACACGGCCACGCCGGCGGCGCGCAGCGCATCGGCCTGGAAGGCCAGCAGCTCGGGCCCCGGCAGGCTGGACTGCCAGCAGCCACCATGGATCATCAGCGCCACCGGGTGCGGGCCTTTTCCCTTGGGCAGCCACAGCTCGCCGAACTGCTGCGGCGCATCGCCATAGGCCAGGCGCATGTCGGGCTGCGGGCGGTCGGGCCGGTCGAGGATCTGCAGGAAGCTCAGCGTCTGGGCGGACGCCGACAGAGCGATGGGCAGCACGAGGCTCATCAGCAGGCGCGGGATCACTCGCATGGCGGTTTCAACCAGTCTTGCAGTTGCTTCAGCACGGCGGCATCGGTCTGGAGGGCCAGATGGCCCAGGCCGCTGAAAAGGGCGGTGTCGGTGAAGGCCAGCCGGCGCGCCGGCGAGCGGTGCTGGCCCAGCGCGCTGGCCACGGGCACGAGGCCATCGCCCAGCCAGCGAGCGGGCGAGCCGCTGGGCTTTTTGGACGTCGTCGCCGCCACGGCATAGCAGGCCACGCCTTCCGGCAGCGGCAGCACGCTGGCCTTGCCGGCATCGGCTTCGATCAGGCTGGCATGGCGCAGGTCGCGGATGCCGGCGCTGCGCCGCGCGGCCAGCAGGGCCAGCGGGCGCGAATAGGCGCTGACGTTGAGCAACTGCTGCACCTGCTGGCCGCCGCGCTCCAGCGGCGCGCCCTGGTGGGGCGTGCCCAAGGTGATGAGGCATTGCAGGCGCTTCAGCCAGCGCCGCCGTCCGGCTTGCGCGATGGCGCTGCGGATCACCAGGCCGCCCATGCTGTGGCCGAGCAGCGTCAGCGGGCCGGGCACATCGTCGAGCAGTTTGGCGAGTTCGTTGCCATTGCGCCAGATGGGGCGGCCGCTGTTGTAGCGCAGGCCCAGCGGCTGGTAGCCGAGGGCGGCCAGCGCGGCGGGGAAGTCGGCGCCGTCGCGGCGCCATTGCGCCTCGTTCATGCACAGGCCGTGCAGCATGACGAGAGGCGGGCCGGTGGCGCCGTCGACCAGCGGGCGCAGGCTCATCGTCGTGGCCAGCGGGTTGGCGGCGTCCTCGAGGTAGTCGCCCAGCACGCCGTTCAAGGCGGCCTGCACGGCGTTGGCGCGGTCGGCGTCGGCTTGTCCGATGAGTGGGGTCAGCGCGCCGAGCGCCAGGTCGAGGCCACCGCCGACCAACTGGGTCACGCCGCGCACGCTGCGGTAGACCAGGCCGGTGATGCCGGAGGTTCTCTCGCGCTGCTTGGTCAGCGGCAGTCGTGAGATCTCGGCATGCATGGCCTCGACGAGATTCGTCACGCCAGTGGTGGCATCGACGGCGAGGCGGCTGGCGCCGCGGAGCTGCTGGGGGCTGGGCATGACCCATCATGCCCGCGTTGTGTTGTGTGGGATGCTTTTGCTGCGGTCCTCATGACTCGCGTGCAGTGCCGCGGGAATCCGCCCCGCGAGGGCGGGTAACTTTTCTCTGACGCGCCAGAGAAAAGTCACCAAAAGAGGAGCGCTCAATGCAATCCGCACTCGAGTGGGATGAGGCGCTCGCGTTGCTCGAACCGGGCCGCACCTCGACGCGAACCGCTGCGCTCTCGCCCACCACTTGTCCAGACCACCGCAGCTCGGACCTTCACGCCGCTTAAGTCGCGGCTGCACGCCGACGCCCGGCAAATACCGAACAGCCGCGCCGCTCGGGCGGCGCTGCATTGGGCTGTTTTTGCGCGCCGCTGGTGGCGGCGCCGCGATCGTGTGCGGTTCGGGCCCTCTTCTTTGGTGACTTTCTTCTGGCCCCGCAGAAGAAAGTTACCCGGCCGCCGGGACGGACTCCCGGCAATGCATCGAGCAACAGCGCTCTACGCAAAAGCAACCCAACCAAACCTCACATCTGCCTGAACAGATGCGCACAACTCTCCGCCACCAACAGCATCTCCGTGCCGTGCTTCAACTTGATCTGCATGCGCCCCCGAAAGTCCCGGCTGACTGAGGCGATGGAGTTCACGTTGACCAGCGTCGAGCGGTGGATCTGCCAGAACTGCTGCGGGTCGAGCTCGTCGATGAGCTCCTTCAAAGGCTTGCGGATCAGCGCCTCGCCATCCTTCAGCCCCAGTCGCGTGTACTTGTTGTCGCTCTGGAAGAACATCACTTCGTCGACGGTGATGAGGCGCAGCGTCTGGCCCACCGACGCATTGATCCAGCGCAGCGGCGCCCGCGCCGCCGAGGGCGTGGCCGCGGGCCGGGCAACGAGTTCATCCAGCACGCCCCCCAGCTGGGCCGGTGCCTGGCCCAGCCGCGCCTTCAGCCGCGAGATGGCCGTGAACAGGCGCGCGCCGGCCAGCGGCTTGAGCAGGTAGTCGACGGCGCCCTGGTCGAAGGCGGCGATGGCGTACTGGTCGTAGGCGGTCACGAAGACGACATGGGCGCGGCCATTGACCTGGCGGGCCACGTCGATGCCGGTGGCGCCAGGCATTTCGATGTCGAGGAAAAGGATGTCGGGCTGGTGCCGGTCCAGCAGGCGCAGCGCCTCCAGCCCATCGGCCGCCTCGCCGACGATGCTGAGCTCAGGCCACAGCTTGCCGAGCTGCTCGACGAGTTCGCCGCGCAGCGCGGCTTCGTCCTCGGCCACCACCGCCGTGGGTGCAAAAAGGCTCATGCGGGTAAGTCCAGGATGAATTCGGTGCGGTCGGCGCTCGTGCGGCAGAGCAGTTTCGCGCCGAGCACGGCCAGGCGCTCGCGCAGTGAGGCGAGGTCGGCGTCATCGCTGCACAGGCCGTCCTGGTCGAAGCCCAGCGTGATGCTGCCATCGACCCGCAGCCAGCAGTTCCTGGGGTGGCCCAGGCGCACCGCCCGCTGCACCAGCGGCAGCAGCAGCATCGGCGGCAGTTGGGTGGCGCCGCACAAGCCCAGCTCGCAGTCGAAGGCGGGTGGGTCGCCGTTGAGGTCGCGCAGCAGGTCGAGGTAGCTGGCGATCAGCTCGGCCTCGCCGCCGAGCGTCGCGCCGGCATCGCGAAGCCGCGGCAGGGCCACGCGCAGGTGGCGGATCAGCCGCTCCAGGCGGGCACTGGCGGTCGTGTCTTCGCGGCCATAGGCCTGCTCGACGGAGACGAGGGCGTCGAACAGCAGGGCCGGATCGACCTGGGCCTGCAGCGCGGCCAGGCGCGAGGCCAGCGCATGGCGGCGCAGCTGGCTGTGCTCGCGCAGCAGATCCTGGGCGGCCTGGTCCTGGCGGCGCCGCAGCGTGCGGAACTCCAGCACGCCGACGATCATCAGCGCCGGCATGAAGACCCACAGCGTGTCGCCCACGATGGCGTTGATGCGGAACAACGAGCATTTCATCTTGCCGTGGGTCTGGGCATAGACGTCGCACAGCGACGGCCAGGGCAGGGCGCCAGCCAATGGGTAGATGACGCCCATGGACAGCACCGCGCCCAGGGCCGTGGCCGCCACGAGGCGCTGGCGCCGCGCCGGGTGCGCCGGGTGGCTGCGCGCGGCCGGCAGCCAGCACAGCAGCAGCACGGCGCAGCTGACCAGGGGCAGGCTCAGCTGGCGGGCGATCACCGGCAGCAGCTGGTCGCCGACGCGCAGCTCCAGCAGGGAGGTCAGGTCGATGGCGCCGAAGAGCAGGCCGGCGCTGACGAAGACCAGGGCTTCGGGCCAGCGCAACGAGCGCCAGGATTGCCAGACATGCCGGATCATCTCGTGGACTCCAGCTGCTTTCGCGGGCCGAGCGCTGGGCCGCTCCCGAGCCGGCCCGTCTGGCGATGTGCTTGCCGGTTGATCCGGCAAGCATCGCCGTCCCCTCGGGGGCTGAGGCCGGACAGGGCAAGTCCTGAGGACTTGTCGTGCCAGCCGAAGAGCAGCCGCTCCGTCGTCTGCGCGGTCTGCAAGACCGGTTGGGCCTGCCCGTGTGCAGCGGCGCAGGACTGGACGAGGGGCAGCTTCATGCCAGGGCCTCTGACGGCAGGTGCACGCGGGCAATGACGCCGCGCGGCTGGGCGGCCTCCAGCTCCAGCGTGGCGGCGTCGCCAAAGCGGCCGGCGAGCCGGGCCCGGGTGTTGGCCAGGCCCACGCCAGCGCCGCCACTGGCTGAGCCAAAGCCCTGGCCGTTGTCGGCCACCTCGACGGTCAGGCCGCCATCGGCCGCATGGCTGGCGCGGATCTCGATGCGCCCGCCCTCGGGCAGGGGCGAGAGACCGTGCTTGATGGCGTTCTCCACCAGGGTCGGCAGCACCAGCGTCGGCAGGCGGGCCTCCAGCAAGTCGGGCGCTGCGGTGATGTCGAAGGTCAGCCGCTCGCCCATGCGCATCTGCAGGATGGCGAGGTAATGGCGCACCAGCTCCAGTTCGTCGGCCAGCGTGGACTCATGCCGGCGCATGCCGGGCAGGGCGGCGCGCAGATAGGCGATGAGAGCCACCAGCATGTTGCGGCCGCGCTCGGGTTGGGTCTCGTACAGGCGCTTGACGTTGGCCAGCGTGTTGAACAGGAAGTGGGGTTCGATCTGCGCGTTCAGCGCCGACAGCTGAGCCTCGGTCTGCTGGGTCTTGAGGGCCTCGCGCTCGCGAAACAGGCGGGTCAGCTCATCGCGGCCCTGGCGCTGGGCGCGGCTGACGAGCAGCAAGGCATAGGCGATGCCGCCGAGCAGGGCCCACAGCGAGATGGTGGAGATGACCCAGCCGGCCTTGACCTTGTTGCTGGGGTCGCCCATGGAAGAGACCGCATAGCGCAGCCAGGTGCCCAGGGCCGCACCGAGGCCGACGGCCAGGGCCTGCACCGTCAGCGCGGCGGGCAGCTTCCAGCGCCGGCCGGCCAGCAGGGCCTCGGCCAGGCCCACCATCAGCAGCAGCGAGAGGCCGGTCAGCAGGCATTGGCGGCTGAAGCGGATCAGATCGAAGAGGGCTTCGTCCAGGCCGCCATCGCCTTCCCCGAACCAGGTCAGCGCGCGCGAGATGGCATAGAGCAGGCAGAAATAGTAGACGCCGGCCAGCATGCGCAGATTGCAGACACGGCGAAAGGCTTGCAGCGGGCTGAGGTCCTCCATTCGGGCGATTCTCGGTGGGCCACCGCCGCCCGGGGTGGGATGCGACGAACTGGCCTCAGGGGCTGCCGGCTGCGGCAATCAGCGCCTTGAGTTCACGCTCCGACGCCAGCGGGTCGCCGAGGTTGACCTCGATGAGGCGGCGCAGATGGGTGATGGACTCGATGTCGATGCTGCGGCACAGCACGCCGGCGTGGCTGCCTTCGACATGAGCCAGCTCGCCGGCCATGGAGATGACGACGTCAGCCGTGGCCCCCGCCCCGAGAGGCAGTTTCACCAGGCAGGGCATGCCGACCTGGGGTGGATGGCCGGTCGGCAGTTGCAGCAGCACGCCCTTCAGCGAGATGTCGAGCACCTGGCAGAGCAGATGCTCCTGGGTCGTGATCAGCTCGGCGCCTGAGGCGAAGGCGACGCGGGCGAATTGGCGACGTTCGTTGCTGATGATGATCTCCCGGCGGCGGAGGCGATGAACCTCGGCTGATCCTAGACGAAAGGCTCCAGCGCAGCACTGCTGCTGAAGACGGTGCTGTGGTCCACGGCCTGCTGCAGTCTTTCGGGCGCCAGCGAGGCCAGGCCCATGGCCTCCAGCATGAACCAGGCGGCGCGCAGCAGGGCGACGATCTCGTCGCGCGTGCCGTCGACCTCGACCGGGGAGTCGTCCCAGCTGCGGTCCTGGGACTGGCGCGGCGCGACGACGGCCGGCCGGTGGGCGCGGGCGATGCGGGCCAGCAATTCGCGGGTGTCGACCGTCGCGCTGGGGGCGTCGATGAGGCGCACCAGGTCGCCCAGCTGCTGCTCGGCCGCGGCGGCCAGCAGGCGCGCGGCCTGGTCGGCGCCGCCCGCCAGATAGAGGCCGGCCGCGAGGTCGGCGTATTCGAGGGCGGCGGAGAGCCGCTGGAGGTCGGGATTGGACGACATGACCATCGAGTCTAGGTTGTGTGCAGGGGCAACGGGCGGCCAAACTTCACGCTGCTTTGTTTATGCTGACCCCTCAATGAGGGCCCTCAGGAGCGCTGCAGTGATCGATAGACGCCAGCATCTGCAACACCTCGCCGCCCTGGCGTCCGCAGCGGCCTTGCCTGCCTTTGCCGCGGACGACAAGGACAGCACCTATGACGAGGAGTCCGTCCTCAAGGCTGCAACCGATTTCTTCGGCCAGACGACGGAAGGACTGGCCAAGGTCATCGAGAAGGCCTTCAAGGAGCAGGGCCGGCCCAATGCCTACATCAGGGGCGAGGAAGCCAGCGGTGCGGTAACCGTCGGCCTGCGCTATGGCGACGGTGAACTGCTGATGAAGGGCGGTGGGTCGTCCAAGGTCTATTGGGCCGGCCCGTCCATAGGCTTCGACGTCGGTGGCAATGCGTCCAAGGTCTTCACGCTGATCTACCACCTGCCCAAGGCCAGCGCCATCTACCAGCGCTTCCCGGGCGTGGACGGCAGCCTCTACTACATCGGTGGCGCCGGCATCAACTACCAGCGCCTGAAGGGCATCACGCTGGCGCCCATCCGCCTGGGCGTGGGCCTGCGCGCGGGGGCCAGCGTCGGCTATGTCCACTACCGTCGCGAGAAGAGCATCAATCCGTTCTGAGCGTCCACGCCGGCAGGCGTAGACTGTATTTTTGTACAGCATTTTCCGGGGCCTAGTGTGAGCACCACCAACGAACTGTCCGTACAGGACATCTCCAGCGAAGTCCTCATCGAGAAATACGCCAAGGGCGGCGAGCAGACACCCGACGAGCTGCGCGAACGCGTCGCCCGGGCCCTCGCCCAGGCCGAGAAACCCGCCGACCGCGTGCGCTGGACGGCGGCCTTCCTCGAGGCCCAGCAACGCGGCTTCGTGCCGGCCGGCCGCATCATGTCCGCCGCCGGCACCGAGCTGTCGGCCACCCTCATCAACTGCTTCGTGCAGCCGGTGGGCGATTCCATCGCCACGCCCGAGGACGGCGTGCCCGGCATCTACACGGCGCTGACCGAAGCCGCCGAAACGATGCGCCGCGGCGGTGGCGTCGGCTACGACTTCAGCCGCATCCGCCCGCTGGGCGCCTGGGTGGGCTCGACGCGCAGCCACGCCTCGGGCCCCATCAGCTATATGCGCGTCTTCGACCGCAGCTGCGAGACGGTGGAAAGCGCCGGCAGCCGCCGTGGCGCGCAGATGGGCGTGCTGCGCTGCGACCACCCCGACATCGAGGCCTTCGTCCACGCCAAGGACCAGGGCGATTTGCGCAACTTCAACATCTCCATCGGCGTCACCGACGCCTTCATGGAGGCGGTGCAGGCCGACGGTACGGTGGAACTCGCCCACCGCGCGCAACCGAGCGCCGAGCAGATCGAAGCCGGCGCCTACCAGCGCGGTGACGGCCAATGGGTCTACCGCAAGGTGCGCGCCCGCGAGCTGTGGGACCAGGTCATGCGCTCCACCTACGACCACGCCGAACCGGGCGTGCTCTTCCTGGACCGCATCAATGCCGACAACAACCTGCACTACTGCGAGACGATTGCGGCGACCAACCCATGCGTGACCGGTGACACGCGGTTGGCCACCCAGCACGGCCTTGTGCCCATCGCTTGGCTGCAAGCCAATGGCGCAGCGTTGGACTGCACGGTAGACCGACGCGCGCTGGGCGCCGAAGAGCGCGGCACCGTGGTTCGCCCCGCCGTGCCGGCCTTCCTGAGCGCCGGGCAGGCCGAGGTCTTCAAGGTCACGACGGCAGAAGGCTATGAGATCAAGGCCAYGGCCTGGCATGAGTTCTACACAGCACGCGGCAAGCTCAAGCTGTCCGAGTTGAAGCCGGGCGACGAGCTGTGGGTGCAGTCCGGCAAGGGCCAGTTTGGTGCCCAGGGCAGCGAGGCTCTCGGCACCCTGCTCGGCTTGATCACCGGCGACGGCCATTTCACGAACCGCGGCAAGGGCGAGCGGGCCGCAGTCGTCAACCTGTGGAACGAAGAGCGCCAGCTCGCCGACGGCATCGCCAGCTTCGTCAACACCTTGATTGCTGGCATCGCCCAGGCGCCGCGTGAGTACCACGTCAAGCCGGTCGCCATTGCCGAACGCAATCTGGTGATGATCCGCTCCATCATGCTGGCCCGCGTGCTGGACGGCTATGGCTTCAACGCGAAGACCAAGCTGGCCGTGCCCGAAGTCGTCTGGCAGGGCAGCGAGGACTGCATGCGCGGCTATCTGCGCGGGCTGTTCCAGACCGACGGCACGGTCAATGTGTCGTCGTTCAGCCAGAGCTGCTCGGTGCGGCTGTCGTCCATTCATCGGCGTCTGCTGCAGGACGTACAGGTGCTGCTGGCCAACTTCGGTGTGTTCTCTCGTATCCATGAACGGCGTCAGGGCGGCGCGCGCAGCTTGCCGGACGGCCATGGCGGCCGGCGCGACTATCTTTGCCAGACGCTGCACGAACTCATCATCGATGGCGAGTCGCGCGAGGCTTTCGTGCGCGAAGTCGGCTTCCTGCTGCCAGCCAAGCGTGAGAAGTACGAGGCCTGGGTTCATGGCAAGGCATTGCTGAAGAGCCAGCGCTTCGCAGCGAAGATCGCGTCCATCGAAGCAGTCGGTGTCGAGCCGGTCTACGACACGACCCAGCCCGACGGCAACACCGTCATCTTCAATGGCCTGGTCACTGGGCAATGCGCTGAGCAGCCCTTACCGCCCTACGGCTGCTGCTGCCTCGGCTCCATCGACCTGACGCGCTTTGTGCGCGACCCCTTCTCGCCCAAGCCGGTGTTCGACGAAGCCGGCTTTGCCGAGGTCGTGGCCGTCGCCACGCGCATGCTCGACAACGTGCTCGACGTGACGCCGTGGCCTTTGCCCGCGCAGGCGCAGGAGGCGAGCAACAAGCGCCGCGTCGGCCTGGGTTTCACGGGCCTGGGCGACGCCCTCGTCATGCTGAACCTGCGCTACGACACGCAGGCCGCGCGCGACATGGCCAGCCACATCAGCGAGGTCATGCGTGATGCGTCCTATGCCGCGTCCAGCGACCTCGCCGCCGAGCGTGGCAGCTTCCCCCTCTTCAATGCCGACCTCTATCTGTCCGGCGGCAGCTTCGCGTCGCGCCTGCCGCAGGGGCTGAAGGACAAGATCCGCTCGCAAGGCCTGCGCAATTCCCACCTGCTGTCGATCGCGCCCACCGGCACCATCAGCCTGGCCTTTGCCGACAACGCGAGCAATGGCATCGAGCCGGCCTTCTCCTGGACCTACACGCGCAAGAAGCGACTGCCGCAGACCGAGGGCGGCGGCTTCAAGGAGTACCAGGTCGAGGACCATGCCTGGCGCCTGTATCGCCACCTGTTCGGCGCCGATGCGCCGTTGAGTGAGGCCTTCGTCACCGCGCTGGAGTTGAGTGCGGCCGACCACGCCTCCATGGTCGCGGCCGTTGCGCCCTATATCGACACGTCGATCAGCAAGACGGTCAACGTGCCGGCCGACTACCCGTATGAGGACTTCCAGGACCTCTACATCCAGGCCTGGCAGAGCAAGCTCAAGGGTTTGGCCACCTACCGGCCCAACAGCGTGCTCGGCTCGGTGCTCAGCGTGACGCCGGAGGTCAAGCAGCCCGAGCCCCTGCGGGCCGATGTGGATGGCACCAACCAGCGCCTGCGCGTCGAGCGCCTGCCCAATGCCGTCGTCGCCTCGCTGCGCTGGCCCGGCCGCCCCGAGATGCCCGGCGGCAACCCGGCCTGGAGCTATCTGATCCAGCACCCGCATGGCGACTTCGCCCTCTTCATCGGCGAGCTGCCGCTGGAGGGGCCGGATGCCGGCCTGTTCGGCCGCAACCTGCCCTTCGAGGTCTGGGTCAACGGTGCCGAGCAGCCGCGTGGCCTGTCGGCCCTGGCCAAGACGCTGTCCATGGACCTGCGCACCAACGACGCCGCCTGGCTGCGCTTGAAGCTCGATGCGCTGGCCACCGTGGCTGAGGAGCGCGCCTTCGAGATGCCCATGCCGCCCAGCGGCGAGAAGCGACTCTTCCCCGGCGTCGTCGCCGCGACGGCTGCCGTCATCCGCTGGCGCTGCGAGCAACTCGGCGCCCTGCAGGAGGGCGGCGCCACGCCGGTCGTGGACGCCATGTTCAGCCGCAACGAGCCGCGCACCGGTGTGTCCGGCACGCTGGCCTGGGCGGTGGACGTGGACAACCCGGCCACCAACGAGCAGTTCACGCTGACGTTGAAGGAAGTGGTGCTGCCCACCCCGGACGGCGGCAGTGTCACGCGCCCCTGCGCCATGGGCTTCTCGGGCAACTACCCCAAGGCCCTGGACGGCCTGGCGCGCCTGCTGTCGCTGGACATGCGCGTGATGGACCCGGGCTGGATCGCGATGAAACTGCGCAAGCTGCTCAATGTCGGCGAGCCGCTGGGCCATTTCATGGCGCCGGTGCCGTCATTGAGCGGTGAACGCCGCCAGCAGATCTGGCCGTCCACCGTGGCCTATGTGGCCCGCCTCGTCATCCACCGCTACGCCATGCTCGGCATCCTCGACGAAGCCGGCCAGCCGCTGACCGACATGGGCCTGCTGCAGACACCGGCGCCCAAGCTCGCCGCGGCCGCCGGCACGCTGCAGGTCCAGGCCGGCAAGCCCTGCCCGGAGTGCGGCAACGCGACCATGATCCACAAGGATGGCTGCGATTTCTGCACGGCCTGCGGCTATGTGGGCCAGTGCGGCTGAGGGGGCGGTGATGCACCAGGGTTCCTGCCACTGCGGCGCCGTCCGTCTGACCTTGCCGTCCACGCCGACCGTGGCCACCGATTGCAACTGCTCGCTGTGCCGCCGAGTGCGCGGCATCTGGGCCTATTTCGAGTTCGGCACCGTGGCCATCACGGGCCACCCGGAGGCGACGATGGCCTACGTCTGGGGCGACAGGACCTTGCGGACCATTCGCTGCGCCACCTGTGGCTGCGTCACGCACTGGGAGCCCGTGGAACCGACCCCCGGCGGCAAGCACGGCGTGAATCTGGCGAACTTCAACCCGGCGCTGGTCGCCGCGGTGAAGGTGCGCAAGTTCGATGGGGCCGAGACCTGGCGCTTCTTCGACGAGCTCGGCGGCGCCTAGGACGCAGTCGGGCGGCGTGGCATGTGGTGGCTTGACGTGGGTCAAGCCAGGCAGCATCCGCTGGCAACCGGCTGGCTCAGGCCTGCAGCAACAGCTGTCGACGGTCCGCGCTTCTCAGCCGGCGCGGCGAACAGCCGAACTCGCGGCGGAAGGCCTTGTTGAAATTCGACAGATCGGCCCAGCCGGTGTCGTAGGCCACCTCCGTCACCGGCTGGCGCGTGTCGCGCAGCAGCCGCAGCGCATGCATCAGCCGCATGCGCATCAGGTACTGGTGCGGCGTCACGCCGATGGCTTGGCGAAACACCCGCAGCAGATGGAAGGGGCTCAAGCCGGCGACCTCGGCGACCTCATCCAGGGTCAGTACTTCGGCGCTGCGCGTCTCGATGCAATGCGCCGCCGCGCGTGCGCGCTCGTCCTGCCGCGGCAGGGCGGCCGGCGCCTCGCCGTCGACCAGGGCGCGCTGCACCTGCGCCACGATGGCCAGGGCCGCCTCCTCCAGCGCAAAACCCTCGTCACCGTCGGCGGCTAGCCCATGGAAGATCCCCGCGACGCGCGGCAACGGTGGCAGGCAGGCTCGGGTGAAGTGGCCCGGCCGCCGGGCGACACCGAGGGCGCCCAACGACTCCTCCAGCAGGGCCGGCGACAGCGACAGCACCGTGCAGTCGTCCCCTGAGCCATCGCTGTCCTCGTGCGAGCAGGCGTAGCCCTCGCCGACGTTGCCCAGCATCAGCCAGCCTGCGCTCAGCAGGGCCCCGCCGGCGCGGGTGCGATAGGTGAACTGGCCCCGCTCGACGAGCGTGATGGAGAAGGCGGGATGCGCCTCGTCGACCGCCCGCTCGCCGCGGCCGGCGCGGCACTGGCAATGCATCAACCGCAGCCCGGCGCCGCGCTGCACGGGGCGGTAGCGGCGTTCGGCCTGGGGCGGGGCGGTCTGGGGCAGGGACATGGCCGCATCGTAGGAGGGCGGGTGTGCAGGTCCTGTCAGCAGGCATCGCAGTTTTTGCCAAGTTTTCTGCGGCCGCCTTCCCTAGGCTTCGTGCCATGAAACACCTCCTCTCCCGCCTCGCCTGGCTGGCCATGCTGGCCGCCGCACCCGCCCTTGCCGCCGACCACCTGGACACGCCCACCCTCATCGCCGACCCGGCCGCCGACATCGGCGATCTCTTCGCCTGGACCGCGGCCGACGGCAAGCGCCTCAATCTCGTCATGGACATCGTCGGCAAGCGCTTCTCCGACCAGGTCCAGTACGTCTTCCACGTCGAAAGCGGCCAGGCCCTGGGCCGCACCACCGCGAGCACGCGCCTGGTCTGCCAGTTCGGCGCTGCGGGCGCCGCCAGCTGCTGGGCCGGCCGTGCCGACCGCCTACAGGGCGACGCGGGCAGCCCCGACGGCCTGGCGAGCCGGAGCGGGCGCCTGCGCGTCTTCGCCGGCCTGCGCGACGACCCCTACTTCAACAATGTGCGTGGCACGCGCAGCGCGCTGAACGCGGCCGGCGATGCCATCCGCAGCGGCCAGGCCGCGCAGGACGCCAGTGGCTTCCGCCGCTTCGATGCCCAGACGCTCAAGCGCATCCCCGAGCTCTGGAGCCAGACCCAGGGCGGCCCGGCCCGCAACTTCCTGGCCGGCTGGACAACTTCGGCCATCGTCGTGTCGGTCGACCTCGACCTCGTCAACAGCGGCGGGCCGCTGCTGGCCGTCTGGGGCCGCACCGAGCGCCGCCAGGCCGTGCCGGCCGGCGAGCCGCCGCCTCCCGGCGCGCCCATCGACCGCATGGGCCGCGCGCTGACCGGCAACGCCCTGCTGGCCACCGTCGGCGACGACGACATCGCCAACCTGCTGAAGGAAGCCTACAACCGCGCCGACTCCACCGGCTGGCAAGGCTTCGCCACCGAGATCGGCCGCAACCTGGCCCTCTACGACAGCTTCGACGGCGTGGCCGGCAACCAGTGGCTGGCCGATCCGCAAGACGGCACGCCCGCCCGCTACAAGCGCCTGGCCGAGCTGCTGGCCGACGACCGCCTCTGGGTCGACAGCCGCCAGACACGCTGCCTGCATTACCTCGCCGTCGAGCGCAACGCCTTCGGCGCGCCGCCTTTGGGCGACTGTGGCGGGCGCACCCCGCTGCAGAACGTCAATGGCGTCTTCCGCTCGCTGCTGATCCGTGGCACGCCCGATGTCGCCGACGACGGCGTCACGCAGGACGACCACGAGCACTCCACCACGGCCTTTCCTTTCCTGTCCCCACCATGATCCGCACCACCCTTCTGACCCTGGCCACCGCCGCGCTGCTGGCCGGTTGCGCCACGCCGCCAGCCACCACCACCCACGGCGCCATCGCCTTGGCCAACCTCGACGATCAGCTGCAGCGCCAGGCCGACGACCCCACCGCGCTCGAGCTGTGGCTGCTGCGCCTGCAATTCCTGGCCGACTACCGGGTGCTGGACCGCGCCGCCGCAATGACCGAAGCGAGCATCGACAGCACTGCCGATCGCCTGCGCCGTGCACGGGCCCGCATGGCCGCGCATCGCTTTGCTGACGCCCGGGTCGACCTCGACGCCGCCGGCGCCACGCCGGCCCAGCGTGCCACGCTGCTGGTGGCCACGGGGCATGCCGCCGAGGCCCTGCCCGCGCTGCAGGCCGAGGCCGAACGCCAGCCCGGCTTCACCAGCCATTGCGCGCTGGCTCGCGGCCTGGCCGCCGTCGGCCGGCTGGAGGAGGCCGACCGCCTTTACGCCCAGGCCCTGCGCGAGCTGGACACGACCTTGCCCTTTCCGGCTGCCGCCCTTGCCTTCGCACGCGGATTGATGTGGTCCGAGCAGGGCGGCGACCCGGCCCGCGGCGCGACCTTCTACGCCGAGGCCCTGCGCCTGCTGCCCGGCTACGCGGCAGCCGGCATCCATCTGGCCGAGATCGAGCTGGCGCGAGGAGATGAGGCCGCGGCCGAGGCGCGCTTGCTGCAGGTTGTCATCTATACCGACGAGCCCGAGGCCATGGCCCTGCTGGGCGAGCTGCATGTGCGACGGGGCGAGGTGGCGCGCGGCCAGGACGAGATCAACGGCGCACGCCGCCGCTACGAGAGCCTGCTGGCCCGCCATCCCGAGGCCTTCGCCGACCATGCGGCCGAGTTCTACCTCGGCGCGGGCCGCGACCCGCAGCGTGCCTGGACCTGGGCCCAGGCCAATCTGCGCGAACGGCCGACGCGGCGCGCCTACGCGCTCGCCATCCGCGCGGCCGAGGCGACGGGCCGCACGGGCGAGGCCCTTGCCCTGCGCCAGCACATGCAAGCCCGTCACGCAGCGCGGGCCGCCTGAGTCCACGGAGCTGCAGAGCGACCCATCAATCGGGCTGCCTGATCAGGTTGACAGCCATCGGCTGACGCCCGTCGAGCACGTCCGTGGTGACCTCCCGCAGCACCACGGCGCCATGCTGTTTGCGCCAGCTGTCCCAGAGCCGGGCGGCATCGGCGTCGATGCTGGAGGGACCGCTGAGCACATAGGTGCGCCCCGTCTTCGTCGTCACCTCTTCGGTATCGATGTGCACGAAGGCCGCGGCGGAAGACACCTTGGCGCAGCCTTCGTCTTCGAGGTAGCCGACGAGGTGCCAGGTGGGCGCGTCGTAGTTGGGCACCTGCACCTCCCATGCGCGCCAGCGGATCAGGACGATCCGCGGCTCCTGGGAAAAGGGGGTGGAGATCCAGAAGCTCATGGGTGCGGCGATGACTTCGTCCCTGGGGCCTTGGCGCTCAACGGTGAGCGCCCCCCAGACGATGCCTACGGCGCAGGCGCGCCGTTGTAGGACTTTGAGCTGCTTGAATGCCAGCCGGCGGGCAACCGTTCCCGGTTAAGGCGTCTTCGCCGCGCTCGGCGGGCTGGCCGACCATTGCTGGCGGTACTCGGCCCGATAGGGCAGCAGGTCGTCGACCTCCAGCTGGCCCAGCTGGCGCAGCAGCTCGGTCGTGACGGTGATGGGGCGGGCGACGCGGCCGCTGGGAGCTTGCTTGGCGAAGGCCCGCCGCAGTTCGTCGGCCAGTTGCCAACCGTGCAGGCCGGTGGGCTCGGCGATGGTGGCCAGCTGCTGTGAGCGACCGGAGCGGATGCGGCTCAGCGCCGTTCGCGAGCCGTCGCCGGCGGCAATGCCGACGATGTCGCCACGGCCCAGGGCCTGCAGCGGGAAGTGCATGGAGTCCATGTAGACGTCGTTGATCGCCAGCACATGGGTCCAGCGCCTGCCGAAGCGCTTCTGAAGCTTCTCCAGCGCGGCCGGCATCTCCTTGCCGGCATTGGAGATCGGCAGGTCCTCGACGGCCAGCAGCTCGCAATGGGCACAACGCGACAGGGCCTCGCGCATGCGCAGCGTCTTGACGTTGGCGATGTCGAAGCGGCCGTCGTTGAAGATGACGACGCCGGCCTGGGCACCAGGCGCCGGCGTGACCAGGGCCGCTGCCATGTCGGCCACGACCAGGGGATCGGTGCTGACGTTGGCAAACAGATAGGGCGTCGCCCCCTGGCGCGCGGCCGCATGCCAGCCGACCAGCACGGGCTTCGGGCCCGAGGACGCCGCCAGGCGGTCGGCGATGTCGCCTTCGTCGAAACCACCCAGCACGATGCCGTCGGCCCGGTCCTTCAGGGCTTCATCGAACAGGCGCCGGATCGTCGCCTTGTCGCCCTTGCCGTTGGCGATGCGCAAGGCCCAGCCGAGCTCCTGGCAGGCCTGCTCGAAGCCGCGATAGACGGTGGTGATGCCGCCGTTGCGGAAGTCCTGGGCCAGGAAGACGATGCGCCTGGGAGCAGCCGTTCCCGCCTCGATCGGTTGTGCGATCGCCGCGCTCGCGGCCACGGCGGCCAGCAAGCCGAGCATCGAGCGGCGCAGCAGGCGGGTGCTGAAGCGGGCGGACGTCATGCATGCAGCCTACCCTGCATTCGCCCGCGGCGGGCGGTCCTCAGTAGATGTCGACCTTGACCTTGTCCACCGTGTATTTGCCGCTGCCGTAGTAGCCCTTGCTGCTCCCATCCCGCGTGAAGCGCAGGTGAATGACGGGCGAGCCGCCCGGGTAGCTGGGCCCGCTGCCGTAGACCGGCACCGGCGCCGTGCCGATGTTGACCGTCGGCGTCTGGTCGACGGTGCGGGTCAGGGACTTGGAGGTCTCCAGTGCCGCGAAGATGTCGGCCGAGTTGTAGGCGCTGCTGTAGTAGTAGGCCGTGCCGATGGCGCTCTTGCTGCTGGTGACGGCCTTGCTGGACCAGTTGTATTTGTCGCCCGGCGTCAGCAGGCTCACGCGCAGGCCATTGACCTTGTAATAGCTGCCGGTCTGCACGCTGGCACCGGCCGTGTCGACGACGAGCAGCTTGTTGGCGCCATAGACCGTGGCCGTCTGCGCCGAGGTGTCGACCACGACGCCGGTGTTCTCGTCGACGCCGAAGCCTTGCGCCACACCGAGGTCGCGCAGGGCCGCGGCCAGGCGCCCCAGGCGCCCGGAGCGGCTGTCGAAATGGGTGTCGCTGAGGATGCCGGCGGGCAGATAGCCCAGCGCCTTCATCGTGGCGCCGTTCTCCAGGTAACGCAGGGCCGTGACACCGTCGCGCGTGTCGCCGAGGGTCTGCCAGCCGGTCACCGGTGTCGCGGGCAAGTCGGCGCCGTAGTAGAGGTAGCCGTAGCTGACACCGGCGGCGTGCATATTGACGTTCAGCGCATGGTTGCCGGCCGAGTCGCCGGCGATGACGATGCTGCCGCCGCCATTGCTCCAGCGGCTGCGCAGCGCAGCGGCCAGGGCCGTGTCTGCGCCGCTGTCGGTCAGCAAGGTACGGATGATCTTGGCCTGGTCGCCGCCGACGAACCAGACCGCGTCGGCCTGGTTCAGGATGGCGATATTGGCCTGGCCCTCGGGCGTGCTGCTGCTGGTGTGCACGCCGTAGTTGTCGACGTGGGCGGTGATGAACTTCGGGCTGAAGCCGTGGGTCTGGAAGAGGTTGTAGTAGCCGCGCTTGAGCGGCATGGAGCCGCTGGCGGGGATGTCGTTGTTGAAGGCGTCCAGGCCGGTGGCGTAGCTGTCCTTGGCGGCCGTGATGACGGCAATGCGCGGGCAGGCCGTGGTGGCCCAGTTGTTGCCGCAGTTGCTGGTGCTGTTGATGTTGGGCGTGAAGCCCGTGTCGCGACCGGTGGCCTTGCGCAGGCCGTTGACGAAGAGGTCGGTGTTGGCGTCTTCATAGGCGCCACCGGAGAGGAAGAGTTTGCCGGCCGCAGCCGGCAAGGAGGCCGCGGCCAACAGGCCGCACAACACGATGCCCACGACTGATTTCATGTGCTCTCCAAGCGACAGGAGGGTGGCGCCGGAATGGCGACCTCGAACCCTGAACGCACGGTAGTGACGCGGTTGTGTCGGTGGAAGGTGGCGACTTGCAGTGGGGCGACGCCGACTTGCGTCGCTGTGCCGGGGCCGGGAATGTCCCGAGCGGGTGGGCCCTTAGGTGGCACGCCAGGCGAGCACCGGTCCGCCATCGTCGATGCGTGCATGCACCGGCGGCTGGAAGCCCGCGGCCTTCAACGCGGCCAATACAGGCTTGTGCGTGTCGGGCACATCCAGCACATGGCTTTCCGCCTGCTCGCCGAGAAAGGACAGATAGACCGTCTGGCGCGGCAGCAGCGCCGCGAGATGGCTGCGCCAGTCGGGGCCCAGGCGGCCTTCGGCCTCGGCCGGGTCACCGGGGTAGAAGCGTGCGCCCAGGGCCTGCCAGAAGGGCGAGTGGCCTTGGGCGTCGCGCCAGCCGGGCAGCTCGCAGACCACGGTGTCACCGAAGTCGGCGGGTCGGTCGCGCAGCAGCTGCTGGGCCGCGGCGACGAGTTGCGGCAACTCGGGCGTCGGCTGCAACTGCGTCAGTTCCGCGGCGCCGGTGTGGTCGTTGCCGAGCAGCAGCGTGGTCTGCACGCGGAACAGGTCCAGTTCGACGGCCGCATGCACGACGCGGCCGAGGCGGAAGTGATAGCGCGGCAGCTTCAAGCCGATGCGGGGCAGGAGCAGGGCGCTGGCGTCGTTCAGCGTCAGTCGCAGGCCGGTGGCTTCCTGGGTCACTTGCACGGCGCTCATGCGGTCACCTCCGTCTGCAGCGGCGTCATCACGAGGCGCTCGCCGGGCTGGGCGCCCACGCGGGCCGCAGTGCCTGCATCGACATCGTGGCCGACTTCGGCCAGCACGGCGCGAAACCGCGCGCGCTCCGTGCAGGCCACCAAGGCCCACTCGCGAGGGCCGCTTGGGCCGTCCTGCACCAGGACGTCCCGCGCCAGCCTCACGCTGCGCAGCGATGCCAGCGGCGCCTCCACCGTCGGGCCGCCGTCGAAGATGTCGACATAGGTGTCGGCGTCGAAGCCCTCGTCCTGCAGCACCGAGAAGGGCAGTTCGCCCACCGGGTGCAGCTGGCCCAGGGCCCATTGCGCGGCCTCGGGCAGCAGGGCCACGTAGATGGGCGAGGGCGGCATCAGGTCGGCGATGCAGGCGCGGCTGCGGCCGCCGATGATGGCCTCGGCCTCGGGGTAGGCCATGCCGAAGAAGCGCCGCCCGACGGCGTCCCAGAACGGGCTCTGGCCGGCCACGTCCGTGATGCCGGGGCTCTCGGCCGCGATGCGCTCGGAGAAGCGCGCCGCGTTGCCGCGGATGAAGAGCAGGCGTGCGCGCGACAGCAGCTGGGCCGCGGGGCCCTGTTCGTAGTCGGGCTCGAGATAGAAGGAGGTCAGCAGCGTGGTGCCCGTCAGGTCGTGGCAGAGGTGCAGGGTGTGCATGCGCTGCGACACGCCCAGGGCCGTGCTGGCGTGCACGACGAACTCGTTGCGGTAGCTGTAGAAGCGGTCGAAGAAGCCGGCGCTGGCAGCGACTCCGGAGCAGCCCACGATGCGGCCGGCGTCTTCCAGCACGAAGAGATAGGTCTCCTCGCCGCTGGCGTCGTCGGGGCTGGCGAAGGACTGCAGCGAGGCGCTGATGCGCGCGCGCAGCTTGGCCTCGTCGTTGGGCAGCGAGCTGATGCCGTCGGCGCTGGCCGCGGCCATGCGCAGCAGGTCGGGCAGGTCGGCCGCCGCCACGGGGCGCAGCAGCAGGGTGTTCATGGGCGGTCTCCGGAAAGAGGTTCGGCGCGCCAGGCCTGGGCGCGCTGGCTGCGCTCGTCGCGCGGCGTGCGGCCGAAGTGGGCGCGGTAGGCGTTGGAGAAATGCGGGCCCGACGAGAAGCCGCACGACAGACCGATCTGCAGGATGGACTGCGAGCTCTGCTGCAGCAGCCGTCGCGCGCGCGCCAGGCGCAGCTCCAGATAGTGGCGCGAGGGCAGGGTGTCGAGGTGCTGCTTGAAGAGGCGCTCCAGCTGGCGGCGCGACACGCCCACCAGCGTGGCCACCTCCTCGGTCGGCAGCGGTTCGCCAAGGTTGGCTTCCATCAGCGCCAGGGCCTCGGCCAGCTTGGGGCTGCCGGCGCCGCGCTGTTCGCTGTAGCCGCCGCGCTGACGCTCGTCGCGCGGTCGCAGGCCTGCCAGGCCCAGCGCCTGCAGCAGCTCCTGGCCGAGGCGCTCGCCGTGCTGGGCGGCCAACCAGGCGCAGCACAGGTCCATGCCGGCCGTACCGGCGGCGCTCAGCCGGTCGCCGGCGGCGTTGATGTCCCACAGGCCCTGGGCCCAGGCGACTTGCGGCTGGGCATCGGCCAGGCCGTCCAGCAGCGGCCAGTCGGCACAGGCGCGCTGGCCGTCGAGCAGGCCGGCGGCGGCCAGCCAGGCGGCGCCGGCGGCGAGGCCACCGAGCGCGACGCCGTCCGTGGC
>NZ_JBFUFR010000046.1:0-47406 GCF_056403315.1 Roseateles sp. P2_H4
GGTCGGTCCCCCGAGGGGACGGCGATGCTTGCGGCATCGAGCCGCAAGCACATCGCCAGCGCGGGCCGGCTAGGGAGCGGCCCGGCGCTCGGCCCGCAGAAATGCGATGACCATGATCCGCGATCTGGGCATCGGCGATGTCGATGCCCTTGTTGATCTCTATCAGCATCTGAACGCCGGTGATGCGCCGCCTTCGCAAGAGGCGGTGCGCGCTGTGTTTGCCTATCCGGGGCTGCGGCATTTCGGGCTCTTTGGCGGTGAACGGCTCATCGCCAGCTGCAACCTCGCCGTCATCCCCAACCTGACGCGTGGCGGCAGCAGCTACGGCGTCATCGAGAACGTTGTCACCCATGCCGAGCATCGCGGCCAGGGCCACGGCCAGGCCGTCATACGCCATGCCATCGACAGAGCCTGGGACGCAGGCGCCTACAAGGTCGTGCTGACCACCAGCCGCAAGGACCCGGCCGTCTGGGCCTTCTACGAGCGCTGCGGTTTCGACAGCGGCGACAAGCGCGCCTTCGTCATCCGGCGCTAGAAGTTCACGGCCTTGGTCTTGAGGCCACGCGCCACCAGCGTCGCGTTGATCAGCTGGGCCTGCTCCCGGCTCGGGAAGGGCCAGACCGTGGCGCGCCAGCCTTCGGGCGTCTGGATGACGTCGGCCTGCAGCGCATCGGGATTGCCGTGCATGCCCACCAGACCCGCCTTCATCTTCAGCAGCAGGGCTTCGGCCTCGGCCTTGCTGCCCGGCGGGCCGACGAGGGCGACGACGATCTTGTCTGGCGATTGGGCAAAGCGGGCCAGGCGCGGGTCGGCGGGTTCGGGCTTGCTGGCGGCCGCTGCTGCAGAGGCTGCCGCCGCCGTCTCGGTAGCAGCCTTCTCGGCAGCTTTTTCCCCCGGCGTCTCCGCGGGCTTTTCCGAGCGCTGCATGGGCGGGCGCTTGATGCCATCGGTGCGCTCCACGAAGCGCGGGCGGATGTCGGGCGGCGGCGCGTCGGCTGCCGCATCACTGGCAGCGGCTTCGGCGGCGGAAGCAGCGGATGCCGGCATCGATGCCGCTTGCGCTGCTGGCGCGGGCGCCGATGCCGCCGATGCCGCCGATGCCGCTGTGGCGGGTACGGCGACCGGTTCAGCCGCGTGGCGTGGCCACAGCGTCCAGGCACCCGCCGCGATCAGCAGCACCAGCACGGCCGCCACCGCACCCAGGCGGATCGGGTCCCACAGCCGGCGGCCGATGATTTCAGATGGGATGCCGCGGCCTGCCAGCACGCGGGTGCGGCCGCTGCCCATGTCGATGCCGGCCGTCATCAGATAGAGCTCGAAGGGCCAGCCGCCATGGCTGCTGGCCAGGCTCTCGTCGATGACGATGACCCGCCAAGGCTTGCTTTCGGGGGTTGCCGGCGGCTCGGCAAAGCCGTGCGCCAGTGCAAAGCGCTCGACCTGGTTCGGGCTCAGGCCAGGCAGGAATTTCTCGCTGAAGGCTCGCCACTGCGTGCGCGGGCGCCGGCTCAGCAGGCGCGGCAGCTGCTTCAGGCGCTGCTGCCAGGCCGCCCAACGTGACAGCGGTGGCGAGCCATGCAGCGCGTCGAAGGCGCTGACGACGTCGGTCAGCACGGGCTCGACCAGGCCGCCCGCCTCGGCGGAGGCGCGCACAAAGGGCAGGGCCACCACGCCCACGGTGTGCACATCGCCCAGGGCGATGCGCCGCGCCAGCGGGTGGCGGTTGTGCCAGTCAACGATCTGTTCGGCCAGGCGCTCCATGACTCATCGATCTTCGCCCAGCGCTGCAGAGGTCAGCGTCGGGAACAGGACGGCGAAGTCAGCCCAGTTGCTTCAGCAGCCAGGCGTTCAAGTCCTCGATCTCTTCCATGCAGACCGAGTGCGGCATGGGGTAGTCATGCCATTCGACCTCATGCCCCAGGGCGCGCAGCGCATCGCGGCTGGCCGTGCCGCGGGCCGGCACGACGACCGGGTCCTGGCTGCCATGGGCCATGAAGATGGGCAGGTCGGCGTTCGCCGCCGAGCGCTCGGCGGCCGTCGTTCCAGCCAGTGGCAGATAACCCGACAGGCCGACGGCACCGCCCAGGCGCTCGGGGTAGCGCAGCGCCGTCATCAGCGCCATCGCGCAGCCCTGCGAGAAGCCGATGAGCACGATGCGCTCGGCCGCGACGCCGCGCTGGCGCTCACCGTCGATGAGTTCGGCGATCTGCCGCTGCGATTCGCGCAGCCCGGCCTCGTCCTCGCGCTTGACGAGGTCGGCGCCCAGGATGTCGTACCAGGCCCGCATCACATAGCCGCCATTGATGGTGACCGGCCGCTCGGGCGCGTGCGGGAGGATGAAGCGCACGGCGCCCAGGCTCTTCAGGTCCAGCTCGCCGCAGATGGGCACGAAGCCGTGGCCGCTGTCGCCCAGACCATGCAGCACGATAAGGGTGGTTGCGGGGTTGGGGCCGGTCTCGATGACTTGGGCTTCAAGCATGGGGTTTCCAGTCTTCGATGTGCAGTTCAAAACGTTTGTCGCCGTAGGCGTCCAGGCCTTCGTCGGTCGGCGTCCAGCCGGCGCGGCGGTAGAAGGCCTCGGCGCGTGAGTCGGGCATGGTGCCCAGGTCCAGGCGCTTGTGGCCCTGCTCAAACAGCCAGTCCACCATCACGTCGTGCAGCTGGCGGCCGTAGCCCTGGCCGTGCAGCGCCGGGTCGACGAACATCGCCCAGATGTGGCCGTCGCGGGCGTCGCCAATGGAGAAGCCGGCAATGCGGCCAGGCTCGAGCTCGACGACCCAGCCACGGCCGTAGTCCTCGAGATAGGCATGCAGCTCGGCGTCGGAAATGCGGCCCGGCGTGAGGGTGTTTTCGGTGACGGCATAGCGCACGCGCCAGAGTTCGGCGGTGTCGTCGCGGGTGGCTTGTCGGAGTCGGGACATGGCGTCATTGTCGCGACAGCCGAAGGCGCCATCGCGATCCATGATGCGGGTCATGGGAAGCCTCTACCTCGTCCGCCACGGTCAGGCCAGCTTTGGCGCGGCCGACTACGACCAGCTCAGTGCCAAGGGCCATGAGCAATGCCGCCACCTCGGCGCCTACTGGCGCGAACGCGGCCAGCGTTTCGACGTCGTCTTCACCGGCACGCTGAAGCGCCATGCCCAGTCGCTGGCCGGCATCGTCGAGGGCTATGGCGAGGACCTGCCCGCCGTCGCGCTGCCGGGGCTCAACGAGTACGACAGCGAGGCCATCGTGCGTGCCGTCCACCCCGAGCCCATCGAGCCACCGACCAGTCCGGAAGCCGTCAAGCACCATTTCCGCCTGCTGCGCCAGGGCCTGCTGGCCTGGATGAGGGGCGAGACGGCGCCGGTGGGCATGCCGCTGCACGCCGACTTCGCCGCCGGCGTGGCCGATGCGCTGGCCCGCGTGCTGGCCCTGGGCGTGGGCAAGCAGGTGCTGATCGTCTCCAGCGGCGGCCCGATCGCGACGGCCGTGGCCCAGGTGCTGTCCACGCCGCCCGAGACCTTTGTCGAGCTCAACTTGCGCATCCGCAATTCGGCCGTCACCGAGTTCGCCTTCAACCCCAAGCGCCATCACCTCGTCACCTTCAACACGCTGCCGCACCTGGACACGGCCGAAACGCGGGCGCACATCACGCACGCCTGACGCAGTCCGGGTCGCCGCACAATGCGGCGACGGATGTGATGGCGATGACGAATTCCCGTTTGGAAATTGCGCTGGCGGTCTTCTTTATCGGCGGCGGCCTGGTCTGGGGCTGGCTTGCGACACGGAAGTCTGAGAGGCGGGCGACTGCAGGATTCCGGACTCGCGCTCACGCGCAGTTCAAGAATTCCAGGGTGGACAGCGTGGATGCGCGCTACGCGTTCTGCGGGCATTCGGTGCGCGTCGTCACGGAGCGGCAGCGCAGGCACTCCCGCGAGGGCTGGACGACCGACGTGGTGCTGGAGCGCTACTGCGTCAATGACAGCGGCGAATACTTCCACTTCATCTCGAACAGTGGGGGGCAGGCCTACATCCGGCACGTGCCGCATCACCTTGTGCGGCTGGTCTTGAAGGACAAATACGTCCCGCCGGCGGACGCCTGATCGGCCTGGCCCCAAACGGGCCATCACCAGCGGCATGGGCATGGCTCTCCTGGGCGAAGCGGCAGCGCGATCTGATCGGCAGCATGACGCCTCCTCAACCCCCGATGGAGTTCCGTCATGTCCACCCCTCGTTTTCTTGCCCTCTCGACCCTCGTCAGTCTGGCCGCGGCGTTCGCCCAACCGGCCCAGGCCGAGAGTTTCAATTTCAACCAGACCGGCTACGCCGATGGCGCCGCGCTGAGCGGCCACTTCGCCGGCAGCGACCTCGACGGCAACGGCTGGCTCTATGCCTACGAGCTGACCGCGTTCGAGCTCCACTGGTCCGGCAACCGCGCCGTGCAGGCCTTCAGCCTGGGTTTCAACGAGCGTGCGGGCCTGGAATACGAGCTGGGCAACGGCACGCTCTGGCATATGGCGGCCTTCAGCCAGAACGACGAGGGCACGCGCTTCTTCAGCTTCGACAGCAAGGGCTGGCCCACTTACATGATCCCCGGCGTCGTCACCGACGAGCGCCTGGGCCTGGTGTCCATGAGCTGGGAGCCGTTGCAGGTGACAGCCGCCGTGCCGGAGCCGCAAAGCGTGGCCCTGCTGCTGGCCGGCATGGGCTTCATCGGCCTGTGGAGCCAGCGCCGGCGGCCCCAGTGACAATGTGCGGCTATGGCCGCGCCCCTGTTCACGTCCCTCATCACGCCTCCGCCGGCCGCCACGGCGCCGGCCCACGAACGCTTTCTGCACCTCGTCCGCCTGGCCCTGGCCGGTGGGCAGTTCGGCAAGCTGCTGCTGTCGGGTCCGGTGGGCGATGACCTCGACGTCGAGCGGCTGACCGTGCGCCTGGTCGAGTTGCGCGGCGAGCCGGCGCTGAGCTTTCTGTGGCGGCACCGCACCAAGGACGTCACCAAGAACCACGCGCCCGAGGCGGGCCTGGCCGAGATCGCCACGCTGCTGGGCGCGCGCTTTCGCAACGCTCACTTGCATACGACCACCGAAGAGGTGCAGTTCGCCGTCAGCCGCAAGGGCCGCGAGACGCTGCGCGTGACGCGCGTGGACTCGGACAAGGGCGCCGAAGCGCCGGCACCGGCCGCCCATGACAAGGCCAAGCAGCGCCCGCTGGACATGGCCCACCCGGTCTGGTCGGCCCTGGGCCTGACCCATCTCGTCAAGGGCGAGCCGGCCCTGGTGCCGGCGATGGCGCGCAAGTGGAAGCAGATCAACCGCTTCGTCGAGATCCTGTCCTCGGCCGTCGAGGAAGCCGGCCTGGCAGGCCCTGTGCGGGTTGCCGATTTCGGCTCGGGCAAGGGCTATCTGACCTTTGCGGTGCACGACTGGCTGCAGTCGCAAAACCTGCAGCCGCGCGTGACCGGCATCGAGCTGCGCGACGACATGGTCAAGCTGTGTGGCGCCATCATCGACAACGAGGGCCTGACCGGCCTGCGCTTCGACCAGGGCGACGTGCGCACCCAGGCCGTGCAGCCGCTGGACGTGATGATCGCCCTGCATGCCTGCGACATCGCGACCGACCATGCCCTGCACGTCGGCCTGCAGTCGGGCGCCCGCGTCATCATGAGTTCGCCCTGCTGCCACAAGGAGCTGCGCCCGCAGATGACGATGCCGGCCGTGCTGCGCCCCATGCTCCAGCACGGCATCCACCTGGGCCAGGAGGCCGAGATGGTGACCGACTCGCTGCGTGCGCTGCTGCTGGAAAGCCAGGGCTACCGCACCCAGGTGTTCGAGTTCATCGCGCTGGAGCACACCAGCAAGAACAAGATGATCCTGGCCGTGAAGGCGCAGGGTTTGGCAGCCGAGGCGCTGGCCGCGCGCCGGCCCGAGCTGCTGGCGCAGATCGCCGAGATCAAGCGCTTTTATGGGCTGCGGGAGCAGCGGCTGGAGCAGTTGCTGGCAGAAGTCTGAGTGAGGGAGCGCCCACCAATGGCATCAGTAGCAGTCGACCCCAAGAACGTCCGCGAATTCGCCGATGAACAGGATTTCTACGACTGGCTCGCCCGGCATCACGACAAGGCGGATGAGGTCTGGATCAAGATCCACAAGGTGAATTCGGGGCTGGCATCGGTGACGCCGAAACAAGCCATCGACGTGGTGCTTTGCTGGGGCTGGATCGATGGCTTGCGCAAGGGGTTGGACGAGCAGAGTTTTCTGCAGCGCTACACGCGACGGCGCAGCAAGAGTGTGTGGAGCAAGATCAACGTCGCCAATGTGGCCAGGCTGATCCAGGAAGGCCGGATGACTGAGCATGGACTCAGGGAAGTCGAGGCGGCCCAGGCGGACGGTCGCTGGGACCGCGCCTACGGCAGCGGCAAGGAGATGAAGATCCCCGATGATCTCCAGGCGGCCATCGACGCCGAGCCCAAGGCCAGGAACATGCTGACGGGCCTCAGCGCGCAGAACCGCTTTGCGCTCGCCTTTCGCGTCCACAACATGAAGACCGCGGCGGGGCGCCAGAAAAAGATTCAGGCCTTCGTCGACATGCTCAAACGCGGCGAGACGATCTACCCGCAGGGAAAGAAGTAGGGCCGGGCCTACCCCGTCGCATCCGCATTCGCCGCCCTGAGCGGGTCCGACACCTCCAGCCAGTCCAGGTCGTTCTCCAGCGTGTGGAAGGCGTCGTCGCCGATGTCGCCGGCGTCGCGTAGGGCCAGCAGCACCTGGCGAGCGGCCTGCAGAGCGGCGCGGTAGCGGTCGTCGTATTCGGCGCCGAAGGAGGCGAAGGCGCTGCCGCTGTCGTGCAGCGGCCGGCCCAGGTGCATCTTCAGGTTCTTGCGCACCAGGCTCACGGCGGCGGAGCCGTCGGCCGGCAGTTGCGCAAAGGCGGCTTCCAGCATGCGATGGCGGGCCGCGTGCTCCTCGTGCTCGACGGGGTTGCCGTCTTGCAGGTCCAGCGCGCGCAGCAGCAGCTTCAGCGTCAGGCCCTGAATCAGCAGCGTGCCCAGCACGACGAGGAAGGCCGTCAGCACGATCAGGTCGCGGCCCGGAAAACCCTCGGGCAGCGCCAGCGCTGCCGCCAGCGTGACGATACCGCGCATGCCGGCCCAGGAAATCACCAGGCCGCTGCCGACCGTGGGCCTCAGCATGGGCCGCGGCGGGTTGAAACCGTGGCGGCGGTCGCGCCAGCGCACGACGGCGTTGAAGCTCATATGCCAGGCCATGCGCACCAGGATGACTGTCGCCAGCACGGCGGCGGCCACGCCCAGGTATTGCTCGCGCGCCGGCGCCTCCAGCCCCATCACGATGGGGCGCAGCTGCAGGCCGATGAAGATGAAGGCGAAGATGTTCAGCGCGAACACGACCGTCGCCCACACCGCATTGGTAGGGATGCGGACGCGGGCCGGGATGCGGGCGGGTGCCATGCGCGCCAGCGTCATCGCGAAGCAGACGGTGGTCAGCACGCCCGACAGGCCCACGTGCTCAGCCAGCTGCCAGACGCTGAAGGTGCCGACAAACTGCAGGATGATGGCCGTGGGGATGTGCTGCACGCGTTCGAAGAGGCGCTGGGCGAGAAAGCCCAAAGCGGGGCCTGCAATCAGGCTGCCCAGCACGGCCAGCAAAAAGGTCGGCGCCACCGCCTGCACGGAGAAGCCGCCGGCCGCCACCGCGCCCACGGCGAGGCGGTAGATCAGCAGCGCGCTGGCGTCGTTCAGCAGGCTCTCGCCTTCGAGGATGCCCAGGATGCGCTGGGGCGGACGCAGCGGCCGCAGAACCGCCGTGGCCGCCACGGCATCGGGCGGCGCGACGATGGCGCCCAGTGCGATGGCCGCGGCCCAGGGCAGGCCGGGCACCAGGGTGTGGACCACGACGGCCACCGCGGCCGTCGTGAGGCCCACCGCGACGATCACCAGGCCGACCAGCGGCGCCCAGTTGTCTTTCAGGTCGCGCAGTGAGGTGTCGTAGCCGGCATCGACCAGGATGGGCGCGACGAACAAGGCCAGCACCAGGTCGGGCGGCAGGCTGAGGCTGGGCGCGCCGGGGATCAGCGCCAGCAGCGCGCCGCCGATGGCCAGGAAGACAGGGTAGGGCGCACCGGCGCGCCGCGCGGTGGCGGCCAGCACCACGGCCGCAACGAAGAGGATCAGGATCTGTTCGAGGGCGTGCACCGCGCGGAGTATGGCGGCCTCGCTCGGACAAAGGAAGGCGCGGTCGGCGCCTCCCGATTCAGTCGGCGCGGCGGCGCCGTGCGAGCATCCCCAGGCAGCCCAGGCCCGCCAGGATCATGGCCCAGCTGCCCGGCTCCGGCACGGGCACGGCCGAGGTGATGAAGTGGCCGTCGGTGGCCAGGCCGTTGGCGGCCGTGAAGCCGTAGAACACCGGCACGCCGACGAGGCCGAGAGCCTCGAAGCTGACCTGGGCGCTGACCGTGTAGATGCCGAGGTTGAGGTGGTCGATGGTGCCGGTCAGCGTGCCGGCGTTGTCGTTCAGGCCCGAGGGCGTGTACTGCACCGAGGCATACCACTGGAAGTCGGGGTCACGGATGCTGTCGCCCAGGCCCGTCTCGGTGGCGCCCAGCGGCGTCACCGAACCGCCGGACAGGATCTGCAGGCTGGGCGACACCGGCTCGCCATTGAAGTGGAAGGTGTCGATGGCGAAGGCGACGCTGGCCGGGCTCAAGCCCTCGTAGCCCAGGCCCGAGCCGGCATTGCCCACGCCGGCCGTGTCGCTCAGCGTGAAGGTGAAGCCGTCACCGCGCAGGCCCTGGCTGACCGGGATGAAGAAGTGGAAGTCGAAGCTGAAGGCCTGGTTGAAGTCCAGCGCGAGCGACTGGGGCGCAAAGCCGGCGCCGCCCTGGCCGCCGGCGCCCGGCTGCGTCAGCTCCAGATCGCTGTAGGTGAAGCCGTTGCCGGGCGTCATGTTCTGCGCCGTCGCGCTGCCGTACAGCGACCAGGTCGTGAAGTCGGTGAAGCCGCTGGCGAGGCTCACGCCCTGCTGGGCATGGACGCCAAGGCTGGCGGCAAGGGTCAGGGGCAGGAGCAGCAGTCGGGCGAGCTTCATGGTGGGGTCTCCGATCAGGTTGGGCGCCAGTCTGGAAAGCCACCGTTAGGCAATCGTTAGCGGCAAGGCCCGCGCGACCCCCTCGATTCGGGGTGCTTGCACTAGCATGCGCGCCCATGGCCCTCGCCCACACCAAGACCCGTGCGCCGCGCCCCCGTGCCGGCCTGCTGCTGCCGCGTCCGGCCCTGCTGGCCCATGTGCGGCAGGCGCTGGACGGCCACCGCGTGCTGCTCATCTGCGCGCCGGCCGGCTACGGCAAGACGGCGCTGCTCACGCAGGCCCTGGCCGACATGCCCGCCGACGGCGCCGTGGCCTGGGTGGCGCTGGACGAAGGCGACGACCTCGGCCGCCTGCTGGACTGCCTGTTCGCCGCCTTCGAGCCCTATGACCCGCCCTGGCGCACGGCCCCCGAAGGCCTGCGCGACGCGGCCCTGCGAGGCGGTGCCGAGATCGTCGCCGTGGCCGACGCGATGCTGAATGCGCTGGAGGCCTGCGAGGTCGAGCGCGGCCTCATCGTGCTGGACGACGCCCACCACCTTGTCGACCCGCCTTCGCTGCAGTTCCTGGACCGCTGGCTGGCGCGCATGGGCGAGCGCTGGCGCCTGGTGCTGGCGGCCCGCCACGAACCCGAGCTGCGCCTGTCCCGCCTGCGGGCCGCCGGCGAACTGGCCGACATCGGCCCGGCCGAACTGGTGCTGGCGCGCGCCGAGGTCGGGCAACTGGTGCAGGCCGCGGGCCTGGACGAAGCCGCCGCGGCCGGCATCTACGAACGCTGCCAGGGCTGGCCGGCCGGCCTGCGCCTGGCCCTGGGCATCAACCAGGGCGGCCAGCGCCAGCCGGCCGCCATCGACCGCGCCACCTTCGACTACCTCGCCGCCGAGGTGCTGGACCGGCTGGAGCCCGGCCTGCGCGGCTTCCTGCTGCGCACCAGCGTGCTGCACGAACTGGACGCCGCCCGCTGCCAGGCCCTGGGCGAGGATGCCCACGCCGCCGGCTGGCTGGCCGAGATGGAGCGCCTGGCCCTTTTTGTCACCGTCGTCGACCTGGCGCCGCACACGCTGCGCCTGCACCAGCTGCTGCGCGACATGCTGCAGCAGCGCCTGCGCCAGGAGCAGCCCGAGGTCTACCGCCAGCAACTCGAGCGCGCCGCGGTGCTGGAGACGGACGCCTTGCGCCGCCAGGGCTTGCTGCTGGCCGCCGGCCGCCCCGAGCGCGCCGCCGAGCTGCTGCTGGGTGACGGCGCGCTGCTGATGAACCAGCTCGGTGCCCAGGGCCTGCTGGACCTGACCCGCCATTTCGACGCCGCCTTCGCCGAGTCCAACCCCGAACTGCACCGCGTCAAGGCGCTGGCCCTGTGGGTGCTGTGGGAGGCCCAGCAGGCCGAGTGGCATCTGAGCCGCGCCGAGGCGCTGTTCGACGCGCGCGGCGATGAAGCCGGGCTGCGCGCCTCCCGCGCCCACCGCAGCATCCTGCTGATCGCCCAGGGCCGGCTCAACGAGGCCGAGGCGCTGCTGCGCGACCTCGACCCCTTTGCACTGAGTGGCGAACTGCGGCGCCTGACGCTGCTGGGCCGGGCCTGGCATGCGCTCGAGAGCTGCCGCTTCGACGCCGTCGCGCCGCTGTTCGACGCCCTGGTGTCCGAGCTGGAGCAGACCACCTCGCTGGAGGCCTGGTACACCGGCTCGCCGCCGCCGCGCCAGATCAGCTGCGTCGGCATGGCCCCCGTGGCCGACCGCTGGTATCGCGGTGCCATGCAGGTGATGGGCGACCGGCCGCTGCCCTTCGGCGTCAATGCCCACATGGCCCAGGCCTGGAATCTGTTCTGGCAGGGGCGGCTGGCCGAGTCCGGCCAGCTGCTGGCGCGCGCCGAGGCCGACGCGGCCTGGTTTGGCCGCATCGTCATCGCGCGCAACCATGGCCAGGCCCTGCACGCCATGCAGGACCTGATTGCCGGTCGCCACGACGAGGCCCTGGCGCTGATGCGGCTGCGCCTGGCCGAGCATGTGCCGGGTTATGGCGCCTGGGGCGGCTGGCATGCCAGCTTCTTCATGTCGCGCATGGCGGCGGCCAGCGGCAACCGCGAGGCCCTCGTCGAGGGCCTGGAGCGGCTGGTGCGCATCGGCGCCGACCTGCCCGACCTCGTCATGCCGCACCGGCCCCGGCCGCTGCTGGGCCTGCAGGCCCAGCTCGCGGCGTTGGAGGGCCGGCGTGACGAGGCCATCGCCGCCTGGCGCGCTTTCCTGGCCGACGGCGAGAGCGGCGACCTGCTGGGCCAGCTCGCCGAGGCCCGCGTGCGCCTGGCGGCGGCCCTGCTGGAGGCCGGCGACCGCACCGGCGCTGCCCAGGCCCTGGCGCCAGCGCTGGCCAGGCGCGAGCCGGGCGGCCTGATGTGGGCCGTGCCGCGCCTGCTGCAGATGGCGGCGCAGGACTGGGGCGATCTGCTGGAGGCAGCCGATGTCGCTCGCCTGCGCGGCTGGGCGGATGCCGTTCGGCCGGCCACGCTGGTTGTTGTCGAAACGGCGGCAGCGCCGGTGGACGACCGCCTGTCCCAGCGCGAGGCCGAGGTCATCGCCCAGATCGCCGCCGGTGCCAGCAACAAGCACATCGCCCGCGCGCTGGACCTGAGCCCCCACACCGTCAAGCGGCATGTGGCCAACATCCTCGACAAGCTGGGCCTGAACTCACGCGGCGAAGCGGCCGCATGGTGGAACCACCAGCGTCATGCCTCGACGAGGCCCGGCGCGCTCGGCTGACCCAGGGCCCGGCACAGCTTGGCCCAGGCCGTGTCGTTGAGCAGCGACCGGGCGGCGGCCAGCACCGGCCCCTGGACCTGGGGCGGCAGGCCGCCGACGACCAGGGCGCGCTCGGCGGGCGTCAGCGCCGGAATCATCCAGCGCAGCGTCTCGCTCATCTCGCGCGGGCCGATGCTGGCGAGGATGCGGTGGTGGATGTCCAGCAGTTCCGCATCCGTGTAGGCCGCCCACAGCGCCTGGTTGTGGCGGCTCTCCTCCACGCCCATGTGCTCGAAGTTGTGGGCCACGAAGGCCGCGAAGCGGCGGTACAGGCGCTGCGCCGCGCCGGGCGTGGGCATGGCGCGCAGCGCGGCCGACTCGGCGCGCAGGCCGGCGATGGCGTCCAGATGCTCGTCGTGCTCGACCTCGATGGCCGCGCTGGCGCCGGCGCGGCGGGCCTCGATGGCGGGGTGGACGAACTCGTTCTCGCGCTCGACATGCTGCCTGGCGGCCTCCAGCAGCGTGTCCAGCTGGGCCAGGCTGGTGGCCAGGTCCAGCGGGTCGTCGACGTCGAGGCGGCCGAGCTGCTGCAGCGTGTCGCTCATGAAGAGGCGCAGGGCCTTGTGGATGTGGGCATACAGGTCCAGGCGCGGGGCGGTGGGGGTCATGGGATTCCTTGAGGCCGGTGCGAAGGTGAACCGGATGGCCGCCAGTGTTCCGGCCGGGGCCGCGCCTGCCATCGCTCCGAAGGGCCATGTGCGATGGCTGATGGCGATGGCCCGCCGTATGGCTCTTAGTGGCGATGGCAGGGCCAGGTCCGCTCGGCACAGTGCCGGTCCATGCACTCCCTCGCCCTCGTTCTCCTGCTCGGCACCGCCGCCTTGGTGGCGCGTGCCGAGCTGCCCGAGCGCCTCAGCCAGACCGGCCTGGGTGAGGCCGGTGTGCGCAGCTTCGAGCCGCGCTTTGCGCTGTGGTCCGACGGCGCGAGCAAGCGGCGCTGGATCGCGCTGCCGCCCGGCGCCCAGGTCGACGCGAGCCAGCCGGACGCCTGGCGCTTCCCGGCGGGCACGCGGCTGTGGAAGGAGTTCAGCGTCGACGGCGTGGCCGTGGAAACGCGCCATCTGCGGCTCGGCCAGGACGGCCGCTGGGAGTTCGCCAGCTATGTCTGGAATGGCGCCGACGCCGTGCGTGCGCCGGCCCGCGGCCAGGTGCTGGATCTGCCCGGCGGCCGGTCCTATGTGATTCCTTCGGTCGGCGACTGCATTGCCTGCCATGCCGGCGCGCGCAGCCCGGTGCTGGGCTTCGCCGCCCTGCAGCTCGGGCCCGCCGTGCCGGCCCTGGCGCGCACCGGCCTGCTGAAGAACGCGCCTGCGGCCTGGGCCAAGCAGGCGCCGGATTTCGTCGCCGCGGACACGGCCGAGCTGGTCGCCCGCGGCTATCTGCACGGCAACTGCGGCCACTGCCATTTCGCCGGCGGCGTGCCGGTGCCGCTGCGCCTGGCGCTGGACGTGGGGCAGCCGCCGGTAGCCGTGGATGCGGCCAAGGTGATGCGCCGTGCCGGCACCCGCAACCCCTACCAGCAGATGCCGCCCCTGGGCACCCGCGAGATCGACGCCCAGGGCCTGGCTTTGTTGGCCCATCACTTCAACCCGCTCAACCAGGAAAACCGCCCATGAAAGCCTTGATCCCCCTGCTCATCCTGCTGGCCGGCAGCGCGCAAGCCACCGATCGCATCGAACGTGGCCGCTACCTCGTCAACACCAGCGGCTGCGCGGACTGCCACACGCCGCTGAAGATGGGCGCCAACGGCCCCGAGCCCGACGCGGCGCGGCATCTGTCGGGCCACCCGCAGCAGCTCGTCATCACCGCACCCGTCGCCGCGCCGCCGGGCCCGTGGATGGTCGTCACCGCCGCGACGGCCACGGCCTTCTCGGGGCCCTGGGGCGTCAGCTTCACGGCCAACCTGACGCCGGATATGCAGACCGGCCTGGGCCGCTGGAGCGAGAACGACTTCATGCAGACCATCCGCACCGGCCGCCACCTCGGCCGCGGCCGGCCGGTGCTGCCGCCGATGCCCATCCCCGTCTACAGCCAGATGACGGACGACGACCTCAAGGCTGTGTTCGCCTATCTGCAGAGCCTGCCTCCCATCCGCAACCAGGTGCCCGAACCTTTGGCACCGCTGTCCCACTGACCCCCGTCTTTTTTCAGGAGACCTCCATGAAGCGTTCTGATTCCTCCGCCCCGCTCGGCCTGGGCTGGGCCCTCGTCACCGCCCTGGGCCTGGTAGCCGCCGGTGTGCTGACCCTGCCCGCCGAAGCCCATGCGGCGGCTTCGACCTGTGAAGACAAGGCCGCGCTGCAGCGCCGGCTGGATGATTTCGATGCCCGCTGGAATGCCAGCGACGCCTGGGGCCTGACGGCCCAGTTCACGCTGGACGGCAGCCTGGGTGCCGCCAGCGAGGCCGGCCGGCAGGCGGTCTACCGCGAGCTGCTCGACAGGCTGGGCCGCTCGCCGCAGCCGCGCAAGACACAGTTGCTGCGCGCCACCAGCGTGGGCCCGACCTGCCTGGTGGACGTGCAGGTGCGCAGCGGCGACCGCAGCGAGGCCGGCCTGTTCCTGCTCGCGCCGGCCGCCGAGGGCGGCATCGTCGCAATGCGTTGATCCAAAAAGGAAAGCCCCGCCTGGCCGTAGCCAGTCGGGGCGCAAGAGCGCCTCACGCCGCCCGGGACACACCCGGATGGGTGCGTGGGGCTGCGGCGTTCATCAGCGCAGGCGGCCTGCCTGAAGCGACACCGGCAGGCGGTGACGCGGGCGTGGCCCGGATCTCGTGCTTTCATGGTCGCGGGCGGTTCGCGTTTGTCCGCCTCGCCAGGGGCCGCAACGTTGCCGGGGGCCATGCACTGGTGACGGGCTGAATCATCGGCGCAGCAGCCTGCGAACAAAGCCGCGATCAGCCGGGGTCAGCCCGGCTTTTTTTCGCTTCAGTGGACGTGAGCTTCCGCCCGAGCCGGGGTCACCTTCAGGCGTACGGCCGGTGCGCGCGGCTTGGGGTTGGCGGCGCTGGGCAGCTCCGCCCAGTTCCATTCGCCCTGGGTGCAGACCTGGCGCACGGCGAAGGCCAGTTCGCCCGGCTCGGTGGGCAGCGAGGCGCGCAGGATGAACTCGTCGTACCAGGCGTCCGGCAGGTAGTTGGCCTCGCCGTTGGCTGTCCAGCGCACCTCGGCCAGTTCGTCGGTGACGGGTTTGCCATGGCTGTCGTAGGGCGTCTTCAGCGGGCGGCGTTTGGTCGCCAGCGTCCAGCCCGGTTTGGGCATGGGCTTGGCGCTGCCCAGTCCTTCGGGCAGGGTGACGACGATCTCCTTCGTCGCCGCGCCGCCCTCGCAGCCATGGCCGACCTTGAAGACGGCGCGGTAGCTGCTGCCGGCAGCGGCTTCGGGCTGGTCCAGCGCGATGTGGGCCTGGGCGGCACCCGTGAGGGCGAGCAGGGAAGCGGTGAGGGTGGTCTTCATAGGTCGAATTTCAGCTCAGCCGAATAGCTGCGTTGCGGGTAGGGGTGGAAGTTCCAGTACTTGTCGTTGTTCAGGTTGTCGATGCCGAAGGCGGCTGTCCACTGGCGGTCGATCTTCCAGAGCAGGCGCACATCGGCCGTCGCGAAGCTGCTGACGCCCATGTAGGCGAAGCCGTTGACGTCGGCATTGTTCAGCGTGCGGTACTGGCGGCCGCTGTAGCGGGCGGCGAGGCTGGCGCTCCAATGCGCGTCGAAGCGGTAGCCGGCCAGGGCCGTGGCGCGCCAACGCGGGATGTTGGGCTGCCAACGGCCGAGGGTGTCGCCCGGCGTCGTGACGAAGCCGGCGTTGGCCTTGATCCTGGAGTCCGTGTAGGTCGCGCTGGCCGACAGATCGAGCCCCTTCACGAGCCAGTCGGTGGCGGCCAGCGTGGCCTCCAGGCCGGTCGTGGCGATGCGGTCTATATTCTGCACGCGGCTGATGTTCCGGTTGGCCACGGGGTCGAGGAGCGTCTGCGAGTACAGCGAATCGCGCGTCGTCTCGGCGAACAGCGTCAGGCGGGACTGCAGCGGCCCCCAGGCCTGTTCCGCGCTCAGCTCGGCCGTCCAGGACTTCTCGGGCTTGAGGTTGGGGTCGTTGACGTACTGCGAGTTCGTCGTCGCCGTGGCGCCATAGAGCTCGCTGACCGTGGGCATGCGCACCGCGCGGCCGACCGAGGCCTTGAGCACCGTGTCGGCCGTGGCCTGCCAGGACAGGGCGGCCTTGGGCGACAGGAAGTTCTCGCGTCGGGCGGCGTAGTCCTGGCCAGCCGTGGCCGAGAAATCCGTGCGGCCGTTGCGGGCCTGCCAGGACTCGGCGCGCAGGCCCAGCACCGCCTTCCAGTCCTCGCTGATCAGCCAGGCGTCCTGGGCATAGGCGGCCTGCAGGCGCGTGTCGCCCCGCACATTGGCGGCGAGAGCGCCTGGCGCGTCGACGAGGTAGTTGCCGGCGATGCTGGACGTCAGATAGCGCAATTGGTAGCTGTCCTGCTGCAGGCCCAGGTCCACGACATGACCGCTGCCGGCCGGGCGCCAGATGCCCTTGAGCGCCAGCGTGTGCCAGCCGGTGCCGCTGCCGTCGGCCAGCGTGCCGGCCCCGCCGGTCCAGGCGCCGGGCTGAGGGTTGCCGGCGGCGTTCTGGCGCTTGTCGTCCTGGCGGTAGTCGTAAAGGCTGGCGGCAAGCTCCCAGTCCCATTCACCGCCGGTGTGGCTTTTCACCGAGACACCGTGCATGAGGTGCAGCAGCCGCTCGCGCGTGAGGGCGAAGTCGCCGCCTGTCAGCGCGGCGAACTGCTTGCCGTCGATGACGATGGCGCCGCTGTAGACCGGCTTGCCGTTGGCGTCGCGCAGCCAGCTCTCGGCATTGCCGTCCGAGTCGTTGCGCCAGGCGCCCATCGCATAGCTGGCGCGCAGCGTCGGGCTGAGGTCATAGGCCAGCTTGAGCTTGAAATGATCCTGGCGCGTGCTGTAGGTCGTTGCCGAGCCCAGCAGATACCAGGGCTGGCCATTGCTGTTGGGCATGAGCACGGCACCGGTGACCGGCGTGCCGTTGGTGACGGCAGCGCCCGTGCTGGCCAGCCGGTTGGCAAAGGTCAGCGGCTGGCCGTCGCTGTCGGTGTGGTTGACGTTGAGCCACCAGCTGAAATCACCGGCACGGTCGCCCAGCGAAGCACTGGCCTGCCAGGCGCGGTAGGTGGCCTTCGTGCCGTAAAGATCGAAGGGCTGGACGACGTAGCCGACCTTGGCGTGGGCCTCGAACTTCGTCGGCATGCGCGTCACGTAGTCGACGACGGCACCGGCGGAGTTGCCCGGATAGGCCGCAGAGAAGGGGCCGTACATGACGTCGACGCGTTCGATCTCCTCGGGCGTGACCAGGCCCCAGCGCGGCGGGAAGCTCAGGCCACCGACGCCATTGCCCAGGTAGTTGGACAGCAGCATGCCGTCGGCATAGACGGCCGAGCGGGCGCTGTTGCCGGTGCCCGAGGCACGGCTGGAGAGGATGGCGTGGTTGTAGTCGCCGATATAGCGCTTGCGCACCAGCAGGCTGGGCAGGTACTTCAGCGCGTCCTCGGCATCGGTGGCGTTGACGCTGCGCTCAATGTCTTCGCGCGTGACGGTCTCGCGGGTGGTGGGGATGTTGGTGGGCAGGGAACTGGGCGCGGCGCCTTGCACGCGCACCAGGGTGAGCTTGTTGCGGGGCGTGGGCGTGTCGGCGGCGGTGGTCTGTGCGGACGGCGTCGCGTCGTCGCAGTCGCATTCGTCGCAGGCCTGGGCGAGGGGCCAGACGGACAGGGCGGCGCAGGCGGCAGCCGCGCGCGCAAGGGAGGAGGGTTTCATGGAAGGGCTGGATCTGGGTCGGCCATCGCCCGGGGGGCGGACGACGGCAAAACGCCGGGCCTGCACGGGCCGCGGCGACAGAGGACTCAGATCAGCCCGGGTGGGGCGCGTGCGCTGGCGGGTCGCCAGGCGTGGGCAGTGACGGGGGCGGTCCAGAAGCGCTCCGGGGCTTCCAGCACCAGGTCGTCGCGCAACTGCAGCTCGGGTGCCGCAGGAGGCTCGATGAGGTCGGCGACGCCCAAATGGCAGGCCGGGCAATGGCCGTGGGCCAGCAGGTCCAGCGCCGCTTCGATGGGCTTGGGCTTGGCGGCATTGGCGTTGGACGTCGGCGCACGGCAGATGTCCTGCCAGGCCGAGAAATCACCGCGCGCATGGGCCAGCGCCGCGCTGAGGCCCGGCGCAAGCACGCCCAGCAGGAACACCGCCACCAGCCACCACGCCGAGCGGCGGGCGGTGCGGGTCGTGATCGGGAGCTGGGCCATCGTGGGCGGATTCTAGGAGAGGCGCCCGGCCATCTCGCCGGCCACGTCACGCAGGCCACGACTCACGTCGCCGGAGCGGGCGAGTGCGTTCCAGAAAGCCCGTGCCGGCACGCGCGCACCGCTATCCAGCGCCAGCGCGTCTGGCTCAAAGGGCGCGTAGTCCGGTGCGCCGCCCAGCGTGGCATCGGGTCGCCACCGCATCGGCAGCATGTCGTACACCGGCGCCAACGTGAAGCGGCCGCGCAGCATCTGCGCCAGGCTTTGGCCCTCGGCCCACAGCGACAGGTTGCCGGCGTGCATGTCGGTGTTGCCGATCAGGCGGCCGAAATGCCAAAGTGCCTGGATCTGCGCGGTATCCAGCGCTGGCAGACGCCGCTGCCGGGCCAGTGCCTCGGCGGTGCGTGGCCAGCTCCAGTAAGCATCCGAAACGAAACCGGCATGCGCGCCGCCGATAGCCACCACGTGCCGCCGGCCGCGAGGCCCCAGTCGGTCAAAACGGGTGCTGACGAAATAGCTGCGCGCGGCGCTGCACACCACGCGGCTCGCGGCCACGGGGACGCCGTGCTCGGCCAACACCTGCAGCGCCAGGTGTTCTGCATGCAGCAGGTCGTGCCAGCGTTCGCCAAAGGGTGTGCCGCGCGGGGGCGTGAACTTCACGAGCAGCGCCTCACCCTGGCTGCCATGTGCAAGGAATTTGGGCTGCTCGCCGCCTGCCGACGAGCCCGCCGGCAGCGTGCGTGCGACGTCGGCCGCCAGTGCGTCAAACGCCGCGGCCTCGCCTTGCGCGTCGGCCGGCAGGCTGACGGGAGCTTCGTGCGCCGGTTCGCCCAGCGTCAGCGCGCCGGGCCCGTCGTGCAGATGCAGCGCGGCGAAGAGCTGTGTTTCCAGCCGCCAGCCGGCCGGATCGGGTGCGATGCCGGGTGCCGCCAGCCGCTGCGCGAGCAGCCGGCCGAGAAACCCCTGTGCGAGCAGCGGCGCAAGCAGCCAGGGCAGCTCTCCGTTCGCGCTCAGGCCCGCTCCCGGGCCACCGACGTGCAGCACCTCGGGCGCCATCAACGTGACGTTGCCGATGCGCTCCATGCGGCCGTCGGCCATCGTGAGGAAGAGCGGCTGCTGGCCGCTCGATCCGTGAATTGATTTCAGCAGCCCATAACGGGTGGCGCGGGCCCGCCCGAAAGGGGCCACCTGCCCGCCCAGGTCTGCCAACAACCGCGACACGCCGGCCTGACTTCTCTGGGTGATTTGCTGCAAATCGGCCGAGGTCAACGGCCCCCGCGCCGCCAAGGCACCGAGCGCACGGTGATGGTCGGGCCCGAAATTCATCGCTGGTTCGTGAATAGATACTGAATAGATACTACACCGTCATCAGCGCCGCGAGCGTCTGCGCCACCACCTGTGTGGCGCGCTTGAGATCGTCGAGCACCAGATGCTCGTCAGCCCGCTTGGCATTGCTCTCCAGCACCGTGCGCGGCCCGGCGCCGTAGATGGCGGCCGGGATGCCGTGGGCGGTGTAGAGGCGCACGTCGGTGTACAGCGGCGTGCCCGAGGTCGGGATGGGCTCGCCAAACACGGCCTCGCCAGCTTGCTGCAGCGCGGCGACGAGAGGTGCGGCGCCGGGCAGGGGCTTCATGGAGTTGGCGAGCAGCAGGCGCTTGATGTCGAGCTTGATGCCAGGGCTCTGGGCCACCGCGTTCTCGATCAGTGTGCGCACCTCGGCCTCGACGGCCGCCGGGTCCTCCTCGGGAATCATGCGGCGGTCCAGCTTGATGACGACCTTGCCGGGCACGACATTGGTGTTGCTGCCGCCCTCGATGCGGCCGACGTTCAGATAGGGATGGGTGATGCCGGCCACCTCGGAGCGGCGCATCTTCAGCACGTCGTTGTGGGCGTACAGCGCCGTCAGCAGCTTCGTTGCGGCCTGCAGCGCGTCGATGCCGGTGCTCGGGTAGGCCGCATGCGAGGCCAGGCCGTGCAGGGTCACCTCCATCTGCAGGCAGCCGTTGTGGGCCGTGACGACCTGGTAGCTGAAGCCGGCGGCGATCAGGTAGTCGGGCTTGGTGAGGCCTTGCGCCAGCAGCCAGCCGGGGCCGAGCTCACCGCCGAATTCCTCGTCGTAGGTGAAATGCAGTTCGACGGCGCCCTTCAGCTTCAGCCCTGAATTCTTCAGGGCCAGCAGTGCGAAGGTGTAGGTGGCGAAATCGCTCTTGCTGACAGCCGACGCGCGGCCGTAGAGCTTGCCGTCGGCGACATCGGCCGAGTAGGGGCCATGCGTCCAGCCTTCGCCGGGCGGCACCACGTCGCCATGGGCGTTCAGCGCAATCGTCGGGCCGTCTTCACTGAAGCGGTGGCGCACGATCAGGTTGGTGATGGACTGCATGCCCGCGGCCTGCACGTCGGCAGCCGGCACGGCGTGCTTCTCGACCTCGAAGCCGAGTTCGGTCAACAACTCGGCGGTGCGGTCCGCGTGCGGCGCGTTGTTGCCGGGCGGCGTGTCGGTGGGGATGCGAACGAGGGCTTGGAGGAAGCGGACTTCGTCGTCGAAATGAGAAGCGAGCCAGGTGTCGATGCTGTTCATGGCGAGGGATCCGAGGAGGAGCGAGAGCCGACCGAGGCGTCGTCGATACGGTAGTGACAGGTGGGGCACTCTTGGACGTCGAGCAACCAGTTCAACCACTGGCCGACGGAATGCTTGGAGATGGCGTGCCAGCACAGGCTCATGCCGCAACTGGGGCAGCGAAGCGAGACGACCGCCAGCAGCAGGACCAGGCAACCGAGCAGCGTGCCGGCCATCGTGATGATGACAGGCTCGACACCGACGGCCCGTGCCATGAGTGATGGCGTCCAAGACGCCGCTGCGGTGAGTGCGGCCAAACCGCCAGCCAGCCAAAGCCGGCCCCGCATGGCGCTGACCAGCGGCGGCGAGCTCGCATCGGTCATGGGCAAGCCAGGGCGTCCAGCAGGCGCGCGAAGGCCTGAACGCTCAAATCCGCGTCATCCACCGTCACCGACTCCAGCGGGTTGTGGCTGATGCCGCCATTGCCGCCGCGCACGAACAGCATGGCCTGCGGCAGCAGCTCGTGCAGCTTCATCGCGTCATGGCCGGCGCCGGAGGGCAGGCGGTGCAAGGGCAGGCCCAGCTCGGTGACGGCGTTCTCCCAGCGTGACTGCCAGGCGGCGTCGCTGGGCGCGGCGTTGGCGGCCAGTGTCGGCTGCAGCGTGAAGCTCAGGCCGCGGCGCTGGCAGATCTCGTCGAGCTTGGCGCGCACGTCGGCGTCCAGCGCGTCGCGAGCCGTGTCGGTGGTGGCGCGCAGGTCCAGGCTGAAGCGGCAGCGGCCGGGGATGACGTTGATGGAGCCCGACGGCACCTCCAGCATGCCGACGGTACCGACCACGTCGGGCACGGCGGCGGCGCGTTGTTCCGTGAACAGGATCAGCTCGGCCACACCGGCCGCCGCATCGCGGCGCTGGCCCATGGGGGTGGTGCCGGCATGGCTGGCCAGGCCGACGATCTCGCCGGTGTAGCGGCGGCTGCCGTTGATGCTGGTGACGATGCCCAGCGGCAGGTCCAGGCTGTCCAGCACCGGGCCTTGCTCGATATGGACCTCGACAAAGCCGAGATAGCGTGACGCGTCGCGCGTTGCGGTGTCGATGCTCTGCATCGTGCCGGCCAGGCCGGCGGCCTGCATGGCATCGCGCAGCGTGATGCCCGCAGCGTCGGTCTGGTCCAGCCAGCTTGCCTGGAAAGCGCCGATCAGCGCGCTCGAGCCAAGGAAGTCCGCCGGGTAGCGCTGGCCCTCCTCCTCGGAGAAGCCCACAACCTCGAGGCCGAAGGGCAGTCGCTTGCCTTGACGGTGCAGCTCGCGCACCACCAGCATGGGAACAAAAATGCCCAGCCGCCCGTCGAAGCGGCCGGCGCGGCGCACGGTGTCGTAGTGGCTGCCGGTCAGCAGGCGCTTGTCGTCACCCGTGCCGTTGTAGATGCCGACGACATTGCCGACCGCATCGCGGCTGACTTCGTCGAAGCCGCAGTCGCGCATCCAGGCCATCAACTGCTCGCCCACGGCGGTGTGCGTGGGCGTGGCGTAGGTGCAGGTCAGGAAATCGTCCGTCTCGCTGTGCGCGGCGAGCGCAGCAGCCCAGTCCCACAGCTGCTCGCCGAGTTCGGGTTTCACGCCGAACTTGTCGTTCAAGCGGATCTCGGCAATGCGGTGGATCTGGCGCAGGCATTCGGCCCGCTCCAGGTCGGGGTGCGCGCGCAGGCGGCGCTCGAAGGTCGCGATGATCTCGGCGCGTGTGAAGCCCGTGCCGCGCGGCCCGCGCACGGCCAGGATGAAGGGAAAGCCGAAGCGCGTGTTGTAGTCGGCGTTGAGCTTCTGCAGCTTCGCGAACTCCTCCGGCGTGCAGGCGGTCAGCCCGGCCTTCTGCTGTTCGTTCGTCGACTCGGCCGTCAGCTCGCCGGCGACGGCCGCCTTGCCGGCCAGCTCGGGGTGGGCACGGATCAGGCCGAGCTGCTCATTGACGCTGGCTTCGCGCACCACGCGGGCCAGGGCCACCTTCAGCGCGGCGAGGGTTTTGAAGGGCCGGGCCGCCGCAGCACGCTCGGCAATCCAGGGCGAGTGTTCGTAGGTGCCGTCCAGCAGCGCGACAAAGTCCGCGGCGCTGGCGTTGTTGAGGTCGTTGAGTTTCATCATTCCCAGACAAAGGCCGTCTTGGCGTCGAAGGGGTGAACAGTCTTCCAGTGTCTGGCGATATCCAACCGGCGGCAGACCCAGACGCGGTCATGCGCCTCGATATGGTCCAGGAACTTCTGCAGCGCGCGCATGCGCCCCGGGCGGCCGAGCAGGCGGCAGTGCATGCCGATGCTCATCATCTTCGGGCTGTCGGCGCCTTCGGCATACAGCACGTCGAAGCTGTCGCGCAGGTATTCGAAGAAGGGTTCGCCATGGCTGAAGCCCTGGGGCAGGGCGAAGCGCATGTCGTTGCAGTCGAGCGTATAGGGCACGACGAGATGCGGCGCCAGCTCGCCATTGGTCTTGCGCACCTGCAGCCAGAAGGGCAGGTCGTCGCCGTAATAGTCGCTGTCGTACTCGAAGCCGCCGAAGTCGGCCACCAGGCGGCGGGTGTTGGGGCTGTCGCGGCCGGTGTACCAGCCCAGGCCGTGCGGGTCACGGCCCAGGGTCAGGCGCTTGAGCGAAGCCATGGCCTGGGCCAGGTGGGCGCGCTCGGTGTCCTCTTCCATGGTCTGGTAGTGGATCCAGCGCCAGCCGTGCGACGCGATCTCATGGTTCAGCTCGACAAAGGCCTGGGTCACTTCGGGCGAGCGCTCCAGCGCCATGCCGACGCCGAAGACGGTCAGGGGCAGGGCGCGCTGCTCAAACTCCTTCAGCAAGCGCCACACGCCGACGCGCGAGCCGTATTCGTAGATGCCCTCCATGCTCAGGTGGCGGGCCGGGTAGCTGGGCGGGTTGAACATCTCCGACAGGAACTGTTCGCTGCCGGCGTCGCCGTGCAGCACCGAGTTCTCGCCGCCCTCCTCGTAGTTCAGCACGAACTGCACGGCCACCCGGGCGCCCCCCGGCCACTGGGCCTGGGGCGGGTTTTCGCCGTAACCGATCAGATCGCGGGGGTAACGGGGTTGACGGGGTGCGTTCATCCCTAAACTTTGCCCCATCTCAGGAGATTTGATGGGCAAGCTGACAACACATGTGCTGGATACCGCCAATGGCTGCCCCGCCGCGGGCATGGCGGTGCGCCTTTACCGCTTCGACGCGGAAGGCCCCAAATGGCTGCGCAGCCTGCATCTGAACGCCGACGGCCGGGCCGACGGCCCGCTGCTGGATGGCGCGACCTTCACGGCCGGGCGCTACCGCCTCGTCTTCGAGGTGGCGGCCTATTTCCGCGCTCGCGGCGAGAAGCTGCCCGAGCCGGCCTTCCTGGACGAGGTGCCGCTGGATTTCGGCATCGCCGACGAGAACTCGCATTACCACGTGCCGCTGCTGGCTTCGCCGTGGGCTTACTCGACCTACCGTGGCAGCTGAAACCCCGCCAAAGCCTGCCAACCGGGGTGAAAGCCTCGGCGACGGCGCCCTGATCGTTGTCGAAGGGCTGGCCAACCTGGGCGTCTGGGGGAGTGCCGGCTTCGCCGTCGCCATGGGCAAGTTCCTGCTGGGCGGCGCCCTGGCCGCCCTGGGCCTGGGCGTGTTCCTGCGCTTCAAGCGGCTTCGCATGAAGAGGAGGGCGCAGCGTGGCTGAGGCCGCCTGCATCCTCGTTTCCGTGGCCCGCAGCACCGGCAGCGTGCCGCGCGAGGTCGGCGCCTGGATGGCGGTGACGTCGGATGGCATCACCGGCACGGTGGGCGGCGGCCATCTGGAATTCGACGCCATCGCCCGCGCCCGCCGGGCGCTGAGCGGTGACGAACTGGAAGCCGAGGTGCGTTACCCGCTGGGCCCCAGCCTGGGCCAATGCTGCGGCGGCGTCGTCTGGCTGGCCTTCGAGCGCGTCGCGGCGGGTGAAGACCTGGCCGCTCGCCTGCCCCAGCCGCCGCTGCGGCCGCTGGCCCTGTTCGGCGCCGGCCATGTCGGCCTGGCCATTGCCCACATCGCCCGCCACCTGCCGCTGGCCCTGCACTGGATAGACAGGCGCGAGAACCAGTTTCCCGCTCAGCCGCCCGAACGCGGCTGGCGCCAGGAGGTCTGCGACCCCGCGGCCGATGCCGTCGACGACCTGGCGCCCGGCTCGGCCGTCCTCATCATGAGCCACAACCATGCCGAAGACTTCGACATCGTCGCCGCCTGCCTGAAGCGTCGCCGCGAGCGAGGCGATCTGCCCTTCATCGGCATGATCGGCAGCCGCACCAAGTGGGCGAGCTTCCGCCAGCGCCTGGAGACGCGTGGCTTCGCGCCGGACGACCTCGGCCATGTCGTCTGCCCCATCGGCGTTCCCGGCGTGGCGGGCAAACAGCCGGCGGTCATCGCCGTTTCGACCTTGGCCCAGATACTGGCCCTGCCATGAACAAACAGGATGGATCGATATGGGATTGAACGCGGAGCGCGGGGCCGCGGCTTCCTCACCGGGTGGGCTGTCCACCACGCACAAGCTGGCACTGGCCTTTGCCTGGTTGACCGTGCTGAGCGTGGGGCTCGCGGCGGCGGCGCTGTATGCGCTGGGGCCGGTGCTCATCCTGAGCCTGCTGGCCGCCAGCGTGCTGTCGACCGTGGCGCTGGCCGTGCTGCTGTCGCGGGTGCTGGTGCGCGAGCTGGGCGCCGAGCCGCGCGTGGTGGCCCGGCAGCTGCAGTACGTCGCCCATGGCGACCTGACCCACCACGTGCCCGTCAGGCCCGGCGACGAGGCCAGCCTGATGGCGGGCCTGGCGCAGATGCAGCAGCGGTTGATCACCGTCGTCGGCCAGGTGCGCGAAGGCGCCGAGAGCGTGGCCCTGGCCAGCGCCGAGATCGCCACCGGCAACACCGACCTCTCCCACCGCACCGAGCTGCAGGCCGCCGCCCTGCAGCGCACCGCCGGCGCGATGGACACGCTGCGCCAGCAAGCGCTGCTCAGCGCCGACCATGCGCGTGATGCCAGCAGCGTCGCCACCAGCGCGAGCGGCGTGGCCGTGCGCGGCGGCACGGTGGTGGGCGGCGTGGTGGACACCATGCGGGGCATCAGCCACAGCTCGGCCCGCATCGCCGAAATCATCGGCGTCATCGACAGCATCGCCTTCCAGACCAACATCCTGGCCCTCAACGCGGCGGTGGAGGCGGCCCGCGCGGGCGAGCAGGGCCGCGGCTTCGCCGTCGTGGCCGGCGAGGTGCGCGGCCTGGCGCAGCGCAGCGCCAACGCCGCCAAGGAGATCAAGCAGCTCATCTCCGACAGCGGCGAGCAGGTGCAGCAGGGCTCGCGCCAGGTCGACGGTGCGGGCGAGACCATGCAGCAGGTGGTGGACGCCATCCAGAAGGTCGACCGCATCGTCAACGAGATCAGCGCCGCAGGTGCCGTGCAGGCCACCCACGTGAGCGAGGTGAGCGAGTCCATCGCCGAGATGGACCGCAGCACGCAGCAGAACGCCGCCCTCGTGGAGCAGAGCGCCGCCGCAGCCGAGAGCCTGCGCGAACGGGCGCGGCAGCTCGTCGGCGCGGTCGCCTTCTTCCGCCTCCATGCGGCCGGCAACCCCCAGGCCCTGATGGCCGACATGCAGGCGCGCCTGGCCCAGCTCGGCACGCCGCGGGTGCAGGGCAGCGAGCGTTGTGGCGCCGGCCAGGCGCCAGGCCTGTACTTCGGCTCGCGCAAGCTGAACAACGACTACCAGCTGGTGGACGACATCAAGCGCAAGACCGGCGCCACGGCGACGCTGTTCGTGAAGTCGGGCGACGAGTTCGTGCGCGTGAGCACCAATGTGCTGACGCCTGAAGGCACGCGCGGCGTCGGCACGCCGCTGGCACGGGCCAAGGCCTATGAGCTGGTCAGCCGGGGCCGGCCCTTCAGCGGCGAAGTCGAGGTGCTCGGCCAGCCCTTCGACGCCTGCTACGCCCCTATCCTTGACGCCGGCGGCGCGGTGATCGGCGTGGCCTACGTCGGCTTCAAGAAGAGCTGACCATCAAGGCTGCAGCCGTGCGGGCGCTGATGCCGGCGCCGCCGGCGTCAGCGTGAGGCTGCGCCCGGGCTGGGCCTGAAAGCGGCTGTTCTGCGCGTCGATCTCGCGCTCATAGGCTGCCCAGGCCTGCTGGATCTCGCCGCGCTCGCGCATGGCGCGCAGGGCCTGCTCCAGCGGCGCCACCCAGGCGGCATGGGACTCGTGCACGCCGTGGAAGAGGGTGGTGCGGCTCAGCGGCGTGGGCACGCGGCAGACCGAGCCCTGGCGCGTGTCCACGGGCATCTCGGCCATCCAGGGCGTCGTCAGCATCAGGGCGTAATCGGCCTGGCCCGAAGTGAGGTTGAGGAAGGCGTCGCTCGGCGTGTTGGCCGGCACGCGCGCGGCTTCGGGGATCAGCACCTCGGCGGCGACCATGCCGCGCTGATAGCTGATGCGGCGCCTGGCCAGCTCCTCGGGCGCCAGTGCGGCGGGGCAGAGCGCCCGCGCAAAGGCATAGACATGCAGGTTCAGCAGCGGCACGTCGACCTTGCGCATGAAGGGCGACTGCTCGTAATAGGCCTCCACGCGCATGGCCACGGCGTCGACCCGGCCGGCGCGCAACTCGACCTGGGTGCGCGGCAGCGGCCAGGGCACGAACTCGACCTGCAGTCCCAGCGAGGCATAGGCCTTGCGCAGCAGCGCCTCGGCCGGTGGGAAATAGCTGCGCTCGACATTGGTGGCAATGCGCACGGCGGCCGGCTCCTGGGCCTGGACAGCGCCCGCGGTCAGTGCGATGGCGGCCAGCACGCGCAGGCGCCGCCCGAGGGACAGGGGCTTGCGGGGCTGGCTGGCGGTCATGGGCCGATTGTGAGAGCCAAGCCCGCGGCGTGCCGTCGCGCTGCCGCGCCGACGTGAAGCCGGTCACGGCGCCTGCATACACTCCGGGCCTGTCGCAGCGGTGTCGGGCCTGCCGGGAGGAGTGGGGGCCTGCGGACGCGACCCTGGAGGCTCCACAGCACCCGCCGTGGTGGAGCCGTGGAGAACCGCGACTTGGACATCTATCTGCTCGACTGGGCCAGCCTGCTGCTGCGCTGGCTGCACGTCATCACCGTCATCGCCTGGATTGGCGCTTCCTTCTACTTCGTCTGGCTGGACAACCACCTCGTCAAGCCGATGTCCGACGAGCTCAAGGCCAAGGGCGTGGACGGCGAGCTCTGGGCCGTGCATGGCGGCGGCTTCTACAACCCGCAGAAGTACATGGTGGCGCCCAGCAACCTGCCGCAGGACCTGCACTGGTTCTATTGGGAGAGCTACTGGACATGGATGAGCGGCATGGCGCTGTTTGTCGTGCTCTACCTGTGCAACGCCAGCCAGATGCTGATCGACGCTCGCGTCCATGCCTGGGGCGCACCCTGGCAGGCGGTGGCGGCGGCACTCGGCTTTCTCGTCGTCGGCTCGGCCGTCTACGACATCGCCTGCCAGGCCCTGGGTCGCACCAAGGATGGGCAGATCGGCAATGACGGCCGCGTGATGGCCGTCGTCGTGGCCTTTGTCATCTTCGAGAGCTGGCTGGCCTGCCAGCTGTTCGCCGGCCGTGCGGCCTTCCTGATCGTCGGCGCCACGTTGGCGACCATGATGACGGCCAACGTCGCGCACTGGATCATCCCGGGCCAGAAGAAGGTCATCGCGCAGATGCGCGCCGGCCAGAAACCCGACCCCATCCACGGCCAGCGCGGCAAGCAGCGCAGCGTCCACAACACCTATTTCGGCCTGCCGGTGCTGATCGCGATGCTCAGCAACCACTACGGCATGCTGCATCAGCATGCGCAGAACTGGGTCGTGCTGTGCGTGCTGATGGCAGCGGGCGTGGCCATCCGCATCTTCTTCGTCAAGCGCCACAAGGGTGTCAACAGCTGGGGCGCCGTCGCGCTGGCCCTGGCGCTGCTGGCCGGGCTCATCGTCTGGATGGCGCCCAGGCCCCAGCCCGCCGCGGCCGCGGTGGTACCGGTCACGCTGGAGCAGGTGCAGGCCGTCGTCGCGCAGCGCTGCGCGATGTGCCACACGGGCGAGGTGGCGCAGAAGGGCGTGCGGCTGGACTCGGCCGAGGGTTTGAGCGCACACAAGGCCCAGATCTACCAGCAGGTCATCGTGCAGCGCGCCATGCCGCTGAACAACGCGACCGGGCTGACCGAAGAAGAGCGCGCCTTGATCGGCCGTTGGGCGCTCCAACCATGACGCTCGACCCGCGCGCGCTGCTGCGACAGCTCTACGACGTCGCCGTCGCGCGGGCGCTGCCGGGGCGCGTCCTTGCGGCCCACCTGCCACCGCCGCCGAAAGGCCGCACCCTGGTGCTCGGGGCCGGCAAGGCCGGTGGCGCCATGGTGCAGGCGCTGGAGGCTGCCTGGCCGGCCGACGCCAAGCTGTCGGGCTTGGTCATTACGCGCTATGGCCACATCCCCGGTGGCTGGCGGCCGCGGCGCATCGAGCTCGTCGAGGCTGCCCATCCGGTGCCGGACGCCGCTGGGCTGGCTGCCAGCGAGAAGATGCTGGCCCTGACCCGCGGGCTGACGGCCGACGACCTGGTCATCTGCCTGATCTCCGGCGGCGGCTCCGCGCTGATGAGCCTGCCCGCGCCTGGCCTGACGCTGGCCGACAAGCAGGCCATCAACCGCGCGCTGTTGAACAGTGGTGCCGCCATCGGCGAGATGAACTGCGTGCGCAAGCATCTGTCCGCCATCAAGGGCGGGCGGCTGGCCGCGGCCTGTGCGCCGGCGCGGGTGCTGACGCTGGCGATCAGCGATGTGCCGGGCGATGACCCGGCGGTCATCGCTTCCGGCCCGACGGTGGCCGATGCGACGAGCTGCGCCGATGCACTGGCCATCTGCCGCCGCTACCGGATCGAGCTGCCACCCGCTGCCCGGGACGGCCTCGCGTCGGGCGCCTTCGAGTCGCCCAAGCCGGGTGACTTCGCCCAGGCCGGCCACGAACTCGTCATGCTGGCCACGCCGCAGATGAGCCTGCAAGCGGCCGCCGCCTTGGCCCGGGAGCAGGGCATCGCCGCCCACATCCTCAGCGACGAGATCGAAGGCGAGTCGCGCATCGTCGGTGGCCTGCACGGGGCGCTGGCGCGTGCGGTGGCGCGTCGGGGCGAGCCCTTCGCCAAGCCCTGCGTCCTGCTGTCCGGCGGCGAGACGACGGTGACGGTCGATGCCAGCCGCCCGGCGGGCAAGGGCGGTCGCGCCACCGAGTTCCTGCTCGGCTGCGCGCTGGCGCTGCATTGCGAGCCCGGCGTGTTCGCGCTGGCTGCCGACACCGACGGCATCGACGGCGTCGGGCCGCACGCCGGCGCGCTGCTGACGCCCACCAGCCTGGCGCGCGCCCGCGCCCTGGGGCTCAACCCCCAGGCCCTGCTGGACGCCCATGACAGCGCCAGCTTCTTTGCGCCGCTGGGCGATCTGCTCGTCCCGGGCCCGAGTTTCACCAACGTCAACGACTTCCGTGCATTGCTGATCGTTTAGGGGAGGTGAAGTCCGTGGCGCGGGCCAAACCTTAGGCCTAGACTGGCCCGACTGTCATCGCTCCCGGAGGTCAAAGATGAGTGCAGCTGCCGAACGTTTCTTCGTCAAGCACAACGCCCTGCCGACCATGCCCGAGGTGGCCTCGCGGCTGCTGAAGAGCTTTGACGACGACAACGTCGGCCTGTCGCAGATCGCGGCGCTGATCGAGAAGGACGGGGCGCTGACCGCCAAGGTGCTGCGCCTGGCCAACACGGCCCACTACAGCCCTTCGCACCAGATCTCCACCGTCGTCGATGCCGCCCACGCGCTGGGCCTGGAGACGCTGCGCAATCTCGCGATGGCGGCTTGCCTGAGCGGCGCTTTCCCCAAGGTGCAGGGCCTCGACCGCGCCACCTTCTGGCGCCACAGCGTGGCCACCGCCAACTACGCGCGCATCCTGGCCCGCATGCTGGGCGCCGACGCCGCCACGACTGACACCGCCTACCTCGCCGGCCTGATGCTGCGCACCGGCCAGCTGCTGATGGCCCTGGACGAGCCGCATCTGGTGGCCGACGTCGAGACCCATGCCGCCGAGCCGGGCAGCCGCTTCTCGCTGGAGGAGCACCGTTTCGGCTGCACCCACGCCGACGTGACGGCGTCGCTGGCAGCGCACTGGCATTTCCCGCACGCCATGGTGGAGGCCTTCAAGGACGCCAACACGCCGCTGGAGATCCGGCCCTTCTCGCTGATCGCCGCCGTGCTGCATGTGGCCGAGGTGCTGGCCGACGCTGCCGAGCACCATGACGAGCCCGTGCACGCGCTGAAGGTGGCGGTGCCCGAGCTCATCGAGCATCTGCACCTCGACCTGGAACTCCTTGCCGCCAAGATCGCTGCCACGGGCGATCCGGCGGCCGAGGTGGAGCAGATGCTCCACTGAGGGGGCACTCCTGGCCAAGCCGCACAATCGGGGCGGTATGCCGGGAGGACGTGGATGAGTTGGAAGTTCTGGCCAGCGCTGTTGCTGGCCCTGTCCCTGGGGGCTGCGGCGCAGACGGCGCCCAAGCCTGCCGCCAAGGCCAGCGCGTCCCATCCCGTCGTGCCCGCCGGCGCCGGCTACCGCTTCGGCCCCGTGCCGGCCTGGGTCAAACCGCTGCCGCCTGCTGAGGCCCGGCCCACGGTCAGCGCCGGCGCCAAGGCGCGCCGCGAACCGCTGATCGACGTGCAGGTGCAGCTCGCACCCAAGTCGGCCACGGCCACCTACATCCATCTGCAGCATGAGGCGCTGGACACCTCGACGCTGCGCGATGTGTCCGAGCCCCAGATCAGCTTCAACCCGGCCTATCAGCAGCTCGTCATCCACCAGGCTGCCGTGATCCGCGACGGCCAGCGCCTGGACCGGCTCAAGGGCGTGCGCATCGAGCTGATGCGCCGCGAGCAGCAGCTCGAGCGCCAGCTCATCGACGGCGTGCGCACGGCCCTGGTCGTGCTGAGCGATGTGCGCGTGGGCGACGTCGTCGACCTGGCCTACACGCTGGAGGGCCAGAACCCCATCTTCGACGGGCGCTATTCGGCACTGATGCAGCTGGCCTCCGACGCGCCGGTGGAGCGCCTGCACCTGCGCATCGAGGCACCGCCGGAGCGCAAGCTCGCGGTCAAGGCGCTGGCCAGCGACATCGTGCCAGAGCGCTTCGAGGAAGGCGGCCGCCAGGTCATCCGCGTGCTGCGCGAACATGTGCCGGCCGTGCAGGACGAGGCCGCCACGCCGCCCTGGTTCAAGGTCTACCCGGCCCTGCACGTCAGCGAATACGCCAGCTGGGCCGAGGTCGACCAATGGGCCCGGGGGCTGTTCGCCGTCGAGCCGGCAAGCGGCGCGGTGGCGGCCAAGGCGGCCGAGCTCAAGGCCCAGGGTGGCACGCCCGAGCAGCAGGTGGCCGCGGCACTGCGTTTCGTGCAGGACGAGGTGCGCTATTTCTCGGCGTCGCTGGGCGAAAGCTCGCACCGGCCCAAGCCGGCGGCGCGCACCCTCGCCGAGCGCCTGGGCGATTGCAAGGACAAGACCCTGCTCTTGAACACGCTGCTGGCGGCCATGGGCATCGACGCCAGGCCGGCGCTGGTCTCGATGGCGCGCAACCGCGGCATCGTCAACTACCTGCCCTCGCACGACCAGTTCGACCACATCATCAGCCGCGTGCAGCTGGGTGACGCGGTCTACTTCCTGGACCCGACGATGAACGGCCAGGGCCATTCGCTGGAGAAGCGCGGCTACTACCGCTATGGCGCGGCACTCGTCGTCGGCCAGGGCCAGGCCGGGCCCGAGCCCGTCGTGCCGCCGTCCTTCGCGCAGGACGGCCTGAGCTTCCGCCAGGACTGGGACTTCAGCCAGCTGGCCCGCCCCGTGCAGCTGAACACGACCTTCAAGGCCAGCGGCCTGGCCGCCGAACGCTGGCGCGCCAACCTCGCCACGGCCGGCCTGGAGCGCATTGCGGAGTCCATCGGCGGCGCCTATGTGCGCCTGCTGCCGGGTCTCGTCAGCGTTGGCCAGCCCGAGGTCAGCGATGACCGCGACAGCAACGAGTGGGTGCTGAAGCTGCATTTCGAGCACCCCAGCATCGGCCGCTACCAGCGCGGCTGGCTGGACCTGGAATTCCCCGCCGCCGAGCTGGTGGACGCACTGCCGGTGCCGCCCGAGGCGCGCCGCCGCCAGCCCTTCCGGCTGGAGGGCGCGCGCCTGGCCGAGCTGCGCCTGAGCGTGACCGGCGCGCGCCCCTTCACCGCCCAGGCACCCGCGCCCCAGCAACTCACCGACAAGCATTTCGCCTTCAGCAGCCGCGTCGAGGTGCAGGGCGCGACCGTGCAGTTCATCAGCCGCGTGGAGCGCCGCGCCGAGGAAGTGTTGCYGGCCGATGTGGACGGCTACCGTGAGCGCGTCGGCCGCACGCGCCAGATGCTGGGCGCCCAGCGCCTGCGCCTGAACCTGGTGGATCGCAAGGCGCTGGAGGCGCCCTTCACCGCCATCGCCGAGCGCATGGCACGCTTTCGCAATGGTGCCCCGCCGGATGCGCTGTGGGAGCTGATGCTGGGCAACGAGATCAACCGCCTCATCGACGCCGAGCTGCTTTCGCAAGTGGCGCCCACCAGCCGCCTCGCCGCCTGGGTGCGCATCGAGCGCGCGCAGGCGCACAACCAGCTCGGTGATTTCGCGCTCGCGCTGGCCGATGCCGAAGCGGCCCTGGCCATCCGCGGCGAAGGCGACGAGGGCGGGGCGGCGCTGGAGGCCCGGGGCGTCGCGCTGGTCGGCCTGGGCCGGCCGGTCGAGGCGCTGGCGGCCTTCAACCAGCAGGCCCAATTGGTCGGTACAGGTGCCGGCTCAGGCGGCAGCTGGCTGGGCACGGCCCACTACATGCTGGGCGACTACGCGCGAGCCGAGACCGCACTGCGCGACAGCGCCGCCAACGCCAGCGGCGAGGCGCGCCAGTTCACGCTGCTGTGGCTCTACCTCGCGGCGGAGCGCCAGGGCGGCCGCGGCAGGGAGGCCATCGCCGACGAGCTGGCCGCGGCCGACGCCAGCAAATGGAGCGGCGCGCTGCTGAGCTATCTGGGCGGCAGCCTGGGCCGCGAAGCCCTGCTCAAGCTGGCCAAGGAAAAGCCCGAGACCGAGAGGCTGCGCCTGGCCGAGGCCTATTTCTTCATCGGCCAGCAGCTGGCCGCGCAGGGGCGGCGCGGCGAGGCCCTGCCGTGGTTCGAGCGCACGCTGACCACCCAGGCCGTGCCCTATCGCGAGTTCACGCTCGCGCAGTGGGAGCTCAAGCGCGGTGCGAACTAGAGGCAGCCCGCCTGCGGGGCCACCGAGGCTGCGCCGTAGCTGAAGTGCGCCCAGCGCGGCGGCTCGTTTGCGGGCGCGGCGGCGGGCTGCAGCAGGAAGGCGTGATGAAAGCTCGTCTCGCACAGATCGGCCAGCTTGGGGCCACCCAGGGCGGCGATGACGGCCGGCACCGTGTTGCTGTGGCCGACGACGAGGACGACGCCGGTCTGGGCGCGCACCGCGTCCGCCACCGCCTTGACATGGTCGGGGCCGCCGTCCACCGCCTTGGGCTGCAGGCCCAGGGCCTGGGCCAGCGGCGCGGCCGTGTCGCGCGCGCGGCGCGCGGGCGACGTCAGGATGGCATTCACGCGCAGGCCGCCCAGCGCCTGGGCCAGCGCCTGGGCGCGCTGCTCCCCCGCGGGCGTCAGGCCGGGGTCGTTGGCCTGGGTGGCCTTTTCGGCATGGCGCACGAGGATGACGAGATCGGGCATGGCGGCGGCCGGTGAGGAGATGAGGGCAGCTGTCAGCAGACATGCCGGCAGCAGGACGGACAAGGGCTTCATCGCGGGTTCCCAAGGGCTGGAGCTGCATTCTGCGCCGGGCGCCCAGTTACCATCCCGGCCCCATGCCGTACGCCTTTGCATCGCTCCATGACCCTGCCGTTTGAACTCCAGGTCGGCTGGCGCTACACGCGCGCCGGCCGCGGCGGGCGGCGCAACCGCTTCATCAGCTTCATCTCGGGCGTGTCCATCCTCGGCATCGCGCTGGGCGTGGCGGCGCTGATCATCGTGCTGTCGGTCATGAACGGCTTCCAGCGCGAGGTGCGCGACCGCATGCTCAACGTCATCGCCCACGTCGAGCTGCTGAACTACACCGGCCAGGCCCTGCCGGACTGGCAGGCCACGGCCGCCAAGGCACGCCTGAACCCCGAGGTCATCGGCGCRGCGCCCTTCGTGGCCAGCCAGAGCCTGATCGCCCGCGGCGAGGACATGCGCGGCGCCATCATCCGCGGCATCTCGCCGGCCGAGGAGGCCACGGTCACCGGCCTGGGCGCCCAGCTGAAGGACGGCGCCTTCGCCCAGTTGCAGCCCGGCGCCTGGAACATCGTGCTGGGCATCGAGCTGGCCCGCCAGTTGGGTGTGGGCGTGGGCGACAAGATCACCGTCGTCGCACCGGGCGGCCAGGTCACGCCGGCCGGTGTCGTGCCGCGGCTCAAGAGTTTCAATGTGGTGGGTACCTTCAGCGCCGGCCACTATGAATACGACTCGGGTCTGGCCCTCATCCACGTCGACGACGCGGCCCGCCTCTTCCGCACCGAAGGGCCGACCGGCGTGCAGCTCAAGCTGCGCGACGTGCACGAGGCCCGCCGCGTCGCCGCCGAGCTGAAGGACGTCATGGGGCCGCAGATCCTGGTGCGCGACTGGACCCGCTCCAACGCCAACTGGTTCGACGCGGTGCAGATCGAGAAGCGGCTGATGAGCATCATCCTGACGCTGATCGTTGCCGTCGCGGCCTTCAACCTCGTCTCCACGCTGGTGATGACGGTGACCGACAAGCAGAGCGACATCGCCATCCTGCGTACGCTGGGTGCCAGCCCGCGCTCCATCATGGGCATCTTCATCGTGCAGGGGGCCGTGTCTGGCGTCATCGGCACGCTGGCGGGCGTGGGGCTGGGCCTGCTGGTCGCCTTCAACGTCGACGTCATCGTGCCGGCCATCGAGCACCTGCTCAACACCAGCTTCCTGCCGGGCAGCATCTACGTCATCAGCCAGATGCCCAGCGACCCTCAGCGAGCCGACATCATCCCGATCGCGCTGGTCTCGCTGGCGCTGTCCTTCCTCGCCACGCTCTACCCGAGCTGGCGCGCCAGCCGCGTACAGCCGGCGGAGGCGCTGCGTTATGAGTGAGCAAATCCTGCAAGCCACTGGCCTGACCCGTCGCTTCAGCGAAGGCGGCCTGGACGTCACCGTGCTCAAGGGCGTGGATCTGCATGTGTCGCGCGGCGAGACGCTCGCCATCGTCGGCGCCTCGGGCTCGGGCAAGAGCACGCTGCTGCATCTGCTGGGCGGCCTGGATGTGCCGACCTCGGGTGCCGTCACGCTGATGGGCCGTTCGCTGGCGTCCATGGACGAGGCCGAGCGCGGCCGCTGGCGCAACCAGCAGCTGGGCTTTGTCTACCAGTTCCATCACCTGCTGCCGGAGTTCTCGGCGCTGGACAACGTCGCCATGCCGCTGCGCATCCGCCGCCAGACACCCGCCGACGCCCGCGCCGCGGCGGCCGAGATGCTGGCCCGCGTCGGCCTCAAGGAGCGCGTCATGCACCGCCCCGCCGAGTTGTCGGGCGGCGAGCGCCAGCGCGTGGCCATCGCCCGCGCCCTGGTCACCCGGCCGGCCTGCGTGCTCGCCGACGAGCCCACCGGCAACCTCGACCGCGACACCGCGTCGGCCGTCTTCGAACTGATGCTGGAACGCGCCCGCGAATCCGGCACGTCCTTCATCCTCGTCACCCATGACCGCGATCTCGCGGCGCGCTGCGACCGGCAGCTGCGCCTGGTCGCGGGGCAATTCCAGGCAACGCCCGCATGAACCCGCGCTTCGTCCTCAAGCTCTCCTGCCCCGACCGCGCGGGCATCGTCCATGCCGTCACCGGTGTGCTGCTGCAGCAGGGCGGCAACATCCTGACGTCGCACCAGCATGGCGATGCGGATCACGCCCGCTTCTTCATGCGCATCGAGTTCGAGGCCCAGGCCGAGGAGGCTGCGCTGCAGGCCGCGTTCCAGCCTTTGGCGGACGAGTTCGGCATGGATTGGGAATTGGTCGCCCGCGCCCGCAAGACCCGGGTGCTGCTGCTGGTGTCCAAGCTCGGTCATTGCCTGAACGACCTGCTGTTCCGGGTGAAGACCGGGCATCTGCCCATCGAGATCCCGGCCATCGTGTCCAACCACCGCGACTTCTACCAACTCGCGGCTTCGCACAACATTCCCTTTCACCACTTCCCGCTGCTGGGCGCCACCGATACGCAGAAGGCAGCCCAGGAAGACAAGATCCGCGAGGTGGTGGCCGACAACCAGATCGACCTCGTCGTGCTGGCGCGCTATATGCAGATCCTGTCGCCCGAGCTGTGCCGCGACCTGTCGGGCAAGGCCATCAACATCCACCACAGCTTCCTGCCCAGCTTCAAGGGCGCCAAGCCCTACCACCAGGCCTATGAGCGCGGCGTCAAGCTGATCGGTGCGACGGCCCATTACGTGACCAGCGATCTCGACGAGGGCCCCATCATCGAGCAGGAGGTCGCCCGCATCGACCACAGCATGCCGCCCGAGCAGCTCGTCGGCATCGGTCGCGACATGGAATGCGTGGCGCTGGCGCGGGCCATCCAGTGGCATGCCGAGCATCGCGTGCTGTTGAACGGCAACCGCACGGTCGTCTTCCGCTGAGATACAACTGAAGGCATGTGGATAGACACCCACTGCCACCTCGACGCGGCCGAGTTCAACGCCGACCGTGACGCCGTCGTCGCCCGTGCGAAGGCCGCGGGCGTCACGCAGATCGTCATCCCGGCCGTCGACGCGGGCAACCTGGATGCGGTCCGGATGCTGGCCATCCAGCATGACCTGCGCTACGCCCTCGGCATCCACCCGCTGTGCGTGATGCGCGCGGCCGAGGGTGATCTCGACAGGCTGGCCGAGGCACTGCAGACCCACCATATCGACCCACGCCTCGTCGCCGTCGGCGAGATCGGGCTGGACTTCTTCGTCGCAGGCCTCGACCCCGACGTCCAGCAGCATTTCTATGTCGAGCAGCTCAAGCTGGCCAAGCGCGCCGGCCTGCCGGTGCTGCTGCATGTGCGCCGCAGTGCCGACAAACTGCTGGCGGGCCTTCGCCGCATCGGCTTCGCGCATGGTGGCATTGCGCACGCCTTCAACGGCAGCGAACAGCAGGCGCAGGCCTTCATCGATCTCGGCTTCAAGCTCGGCTTCGGCGGCACGGTGACCTTCGAGCGCTCATTGCAGATCCGCCGCATCGCGGCCAGCGTGCCGGAGACGGCGCTGGTCATGGAGACGGACGCGCCGGACATTCCGCCGCAGTGGCTCTACAAGACGGCCGGGGACCGCGAAGCCAGCCCGGGGCAGGCACGCAACGAGCCCTCCGAGCTGCCGCGCATTGCGCAGAGCCTTGCTGAGCTGCGCGGCTGGTCACTGGAAAAGACGGCGGCGATCACGAGCGAGAACGCGCGCGCGGCCTTGCCGCGGCTGGCTAGTGAACGGTGGTGTTCAAGCTGAATTCGTCCACGTACTCCTGATCGGCCTCGGCCGGCAGGCAGCGCCGGTCGGCAAACATGTCGCGAGCGACCCGCTTGGCATCCCTGGATGCGAGACCGCCCTCCACGCGAACGTTCTCGATGCTGCCGTCGGCCTTGACCAGAGAGCGAATGACGAACTTGAAGTCGCCGGCGGGCATCTTTCTCAGCATGTCGACCCGTGGCGGCGGGCAGCGCCCTTTGGAGGAGTTGGCGGCCGCCGACGCAGGGCTGGCGGCGGGAGCCGCCGCGGTTGCGTCGGGTTCGGCGGCCTGACAAGCCAGTGCGGCGCAAAGAGTGCTGAAGAGAAGGACGTATTTCATTGGTGTTGAGAGAGGTTTCAGGCGTCACCAAAATTCAGCGACAACTCGACCCGGTCGCCGACGCGCAACTCGCCGGCACCGCTGCCGCGTGCATAGATGCCGAACTGCACCGGCGCGCCGGGTGCGCGCTCGGCACTCAGCTGCGTCAGGGCGTCCAGGGCCGGCGGCTGGGGCAGGCCGGTGGTCGGGTCCACCGTCGGCACGACGCAGCGCACGCAAGGCAGTGTGCGGCTCAAGGTGAGGTCGCCGACACGGGCTTCGGTCAGGATGTCTTCGATGAAGGCGGGCAGGGCGTCGCCCCCGTCGTCGGCGCGCAGCAGCAGATTGGGCCGGGCCCGCTCGGCCGGGCGGCTCAGCGGCTGGGCCATGGCTTCGGACCAGGCGCGCAGCGAGCCGTCGCCGACGACGTGCAGCGCGTTCAGGATCGGTCGGCGCTGGGCCTCCAGGCTCAGCCGCACCAGGCGCAGGCGCTCGCCGGTCGTGGCGCGCAGCAGGGCGGCCACGTCGTCGCCGGCGTCCCAGGCCTGCAAGGCGTCGAAGTCCTGGCGCTCGCCGTTCCAGCCGCGCACGCCGACCGCGCTGCCGGCGTCGGCGGCCACCTGCAGCACCCGCCCCTCGGCTTCCAGTTCCAGGCCGCCGGCCAGCAGGCGCGCGCTGACCAGCGCCAGGCGCGGGTGGGCGCCCATCCAGGTCAGCTCGCCGCCCGCATCGACCACACCCCAGCCCCGGTCGCCCACGGGCCAGCCGTCGGCGCCCAATTCCAGCGTGTCGACGGCCTCGCCAGCGCAGGACTTGACCGGGTAGCGCCACAGCGCGGCGATGCGGGCGATCAGATCAGCCATGGGGCGTCTCGACGTCAACGGTTGCGGGGGGCGAGTGGCGTCTCGGGCACCGGGTAGCCGGCGGCACCGAAGGTCGCGACGACGGCCTTGTGGGTGTCGAAATAGACCTGCCAGTAGTGATCGGTGTGGCAGTAGGGCCTGACGCAGAGCAGCGGCCCCTCGGGCGTGAACTGCAGGATCTCGATGTCGGGCGCCGGCGTGGCCAACACGTTCGGAATGGCCGCGATGGCGGGCCTGAGGCGCGCGATGGCGTCCAAGGGGTCGACGCTGTTGGCGACCTTGGCCAGGCAGTCGACACGGCGGAAGGCCTGTGCCGAATAGTTCTGGATGGCGCCGCCGAACACCGTGTTGTTGCCGACGATGGTGTGCACGTTGTCTGGCGTGTTGATCGTCGTGCCGAACAGGCCGATCTCGGTGACGGTGCCGGTCACGCCGCCGGCCTGCACGAAGTCGCCGACCTTGAAGGGCCGCAGCACCTGCATGAAGACGCCGGCCGCAAAGTGCGTCAGCAGCCCGCCCCAGGCCGTGCCGATGGCCAGGCCCGCGCCGGCCAGCAGGGCGGCGAAGGAGGTCGTCTTGACGCCGAAGATGTCCAGGATGGACAGGATCAGAACAAGGTTGAGCAGCACGCTCAGGATGGAGCGCAGATAGGTGACCAGCGTCGAGTCGATGCGCTTGCCGCGCAGCAGCGCGGCCGAGAACACGCGCAGCGCCATTGAAATGAGCCACCGGCCCACGACCCATGCGGCGATGGCCGCGAGTATCTTCAGTCCGAAATCCGCACCTTGGGTGCTGAGAAACAGCCAGATGGCTTCCGTGTTCATGTTGTGATGCTCCCTGTGAAAACCCGTGCATCCTCGCAGCCACCGGCCGTGTTTGCCAAGTCCCCGAACGCCCCGGTCGAGCGCCTTGTCGGCCTCGCCCCCGTTTTCGACACGCGCGCACGCCTGCTCGTGCTTGGCAGCTTCCCCGGTGCGGCCTCGCTGCAGGCGGCGCAGTACTACGCGCATCCGCGCAATGCCTTCTGGCCGCTGATGGCGGCCCTGCTAGGTGATGCCGAGCTTGCCGGCATGCCCTACGACGCGCGCTTGCAGGCCCTGCGCGCGCATCGCGTCGCGTTGTGGGACGCGGTGGCCGCCTGTCGCCGCGAGGGCAGTCTCGACACCGCTGTCGAGGCCGCCGAGCCGAGCGACCTGCTCGAACTCGTCGCCCGCCTGCCCGAACTCCGTGCCATCGCCTGCAACGGCGCGCTGGCGCACAAGCAGACGCTGCTGGCGCTGGGTGAGCCCGGCCTACCGGTGGTCAGGCTGCCGTCCACGAGCCCGGCCCATGCCGGCCTGGCTTTGGCCGACAAGATCGCCGCCTGGCGGGCCGGGCTGGCGCCGTATCTGGCCTAGGATGCCCCGCATGAAAAGATTGCTGACGGCCGCGTTGGCGGCCTGGGCGGGTTGGGCCGCTGCTGCGCCGGCTATTCCCGCCGACCTGATCCTGCGCGACGCCACCGTTGTCGACGTGGCCGCCGGCCGACTGCTCAAGAACCAGGCCGTCGTCACGCGCGGCGAGCGCATCCTGGCGGTTGTCGATGTGAAGCAGCTCGGCCGGTACAAGGCCAGGCAGACGTTGAGCCTCAAGGGCCGCTACCTGATCCCGGGGCTGTGGGACAGCCATGTGCATTTCGGTGGCGGCGAGGCGCTGATCGAAGAGAACCGCCAGTTGCTGCCGCTCTACCTCGCCCATGGCATCACGACGGTGCGGGACTGCGCCGGCGACCTCAGCAGCACGGTTCTGCAGTGGCGCGACGACATCGCCGCCAAGAAGCTGCTCGGCCCGACGATCTTTGCGTCCGGCGCCAAGTTGGAAGGCTACAAGCCGCTGTGGAAGGGCACGCAGGAGGTCGGCACGCCCGAGGAGGTCGGACAGGCGCTGGACAAGCTGCGCGACGACCGTGCCGACTTCGTGAAGATCACCGAGAACACGATGCGCGCCGACATCTATCTCGACGCGCTGCGCCAGGCCAAGGCGCGCGGCCTGCCGAGCTCGGCGCATCTGCATGGCGCGGTGACGCTGGACCAGGCGGCCGAGGCCGGCCTGGGCACGCTGGAGCACCTGAACTATCTGCTGCGCGCCGCGACGCCGCGCGAGGCCGAACTGACGGCCCAGGTGGCCGCCGGAACGATCACCGCGCGCTCGGCTGCCGAGCAAAGCCTGGCCAGCTACGACGAGGCCACGGCCCGCGCCGCCTTCAAGCGCCTGGCCGCGCGCGGCACGGCCGTCGTGCCGACGCTGTCCGTCATCCGCATCACGGCCTATCTGGACCAGGACGACCATGCGGGCGACCCCTATCTGAAGTACATCGGCCCCAAGCTGCGCCAGACCTATGACTGGCGCGTCAAGCGCGCGGCGCTGGACGGGCCCGACGCGATTGCCTACCGGCATGCCAGCTATGAAAAGACCGCCCGCCTGTTGCCGCTGCTGGCCGAGGCCGGGGTGGAGATCGTGGCCGGCACGGATGCCGGCTTCCTGAACAGCTTCGACTATCCCGGCCAGGCCCTGCATGACGAGATGGCCGTCTATGTGCGCTCGGGCCTGACGCCGGCCCAGGCGCTGCGCTCGGCCGTCGTTGCCGGCCCGCGCTTCCTCGGCAAGCTGGACCGTTATGGCGCGCTGGCCGAAGGCAAGCTGGCCGACATCGTCGTCTTGCGCGCCAACCCGCTGGAGGACATCGCCGCCACGCGCCAGATCGATGCCGTCGTCACCCGCGGCCGGCTGCTGGACCGCCGGCGCCTGGACGCGATGTTGAAGGAAGTCAGCGACTGGGTGGCCACGCAATGAGATCCAAGCCGCAAACCTGGGGCCCGGCGACGCTGAGCGAGTTCGATGGCGTGCGCTTCCTGCATCTGGATTCGATCTGGGTGCAGGGCGCCATGCGCATCAGAAAGCCCGATCAGCTGGAGCTGGAATACATCCAGCGCATGTGTGCCTGGATGCTGTGGCGCGAACCGGCCACGCTGGGTGAAGGCCATGCGCTGCAGCTGGGCCTGGGGGCAGCGGCGCTGACGCGCTTCTGCCATGGCCAGCTGAAGATGCAGACCACGGCAGTAGAGATCAACCCCGAGGTCATCGCCGCCTGCCGGCATTGGTTCCGCCTCCCCGGCAACGATGCGCGGCTGAATGTCGTCAACGAGGACGCGGCGCGTTGGGTGATGGATGACGCCCATCTGCAGACGGTCGACGTGCTCAATGTCGACCTCTACGACCACGACGCCGCCGCGCCCGTGCTGGACGACGAGGCCTTCTACGCCGCCTGCCGCGGCGTGCTGGCCGATGGCGGGCTGATGACCGTCAACCTCTTCGGCCGCAGCGCCAGCTTTGCGCGCAGCGCGCTGCGCATCGCCCGCGCCTTCGGTTCTGACCAGGTCTGGAGCCTGGCACCCACCAAGGAGGGCAACACCATCGTCGTCGCGGCCCGCGGCGTGCCGGTGCCGCACCGTGAAGTTCTCGAGCAGCGCGCGGCTAATATCGAATCGCGCTTCAAACTGCCGGCCCGCAAATGGCTTAGGCTGGTGCGGCCCTTGCCGATGAGCATCCTCAACGCCCTTTGAGAAGCAGAGCCCTCGATGTCGACCAAGTCCAAGCCCTTGGCTGCCCCCACGAAGACCGAAGGCCGCCTGGAATGGCGCCAGCTGCTGCACTGGCTGCAGGAGGACGGCCTCATCGACGAGACGCAGGTGCAGCGCACCGAGCAGCGCTTCGCGGCGGGTGACAGCGCCTTGCACCCGCTGGTGCGCCTGGGCCATGCGGCCCTGGTGCGGCTGAGCACGGGTAAGCCGCTGGATGTGGACGCCTTGTCCGAATGGCTGGCGGTCCGCGCCAAGCTGCCTTATCTGCGCATCGACCCGCTGAAGGTGGACGTGGGCCGCGTCGGCGACGTGATGTCCATCGGCTACGCGGAAGCCAAGCGCTGCCTGCCGGTGCAGTTCGGCCTCAACGACGTGACGGTCGCGACGTCCGAGCCCTTCGACACCGGCTGGGTGGCGCAGATCGAGTCGCATGTGCGCAAGCCCATCAAGCTCGTCATTGCCAACCCGCTGGATATCGCGCGCTACACGACCGAGTTCTTCACGCTGGCGCGCTCGGTGCGCGCCGCGGCCAAGGCCGGCGAGCAGAGCCAGGTGGCCAGCTTCGAGCAACTCGTCGAGCTGGGCAAGACCAACAAGCAGCTCGACGCCAACGACCAGGGCGTCGTGCAGGTCGTCGACTGGCTGTGGCAATACGCCTTCGATCAGCGCGCATCGGACATCCACCTCGAGCCGCGCCGCGAGATGGGGGTCATCCGATTCCGCATCGACGGCGTGTTGCATACCGTCTATCAGCTGCCGCCGACGGTGATGAGCGCGATGACCTCGCGCATCAAGCTGCTCGGCCGCATGGACGTCGTCGAGAAGCGCCGCCCGCTGGATGGCCGCATCAAGACGCGCAACCCGGCCGGCGACGAAGTCGAAATGCGGTTGTCGACGCTGCCGACCGCCTTCGGCGAAAAAATGGTCATGCGGATCTTCGACCCGGAGACGGCGGTCAAGGATCTGTCGTCCCTGGGCTTCGGCCAGCACGATGCGGACCGCTGGGAGGGGCTGGTCAAGCAGCCCCACGGCATCATCCTCGTGACCGGGCCCACGGGCAGCGGCAAGACGTCGACGCTGTACTCCACGCTGAAGCGCCTGGCCACCGACGAGGTCAACGTCACAACCATCGAAGACCCGATCGAGATGATCGAGCCGTCCTTCAACCAGACCCAGGTGCAGAACGTGCTGGACTTCGGCTTCGCCGAAGGGCTGCGCGCGCTGATGCGCCAGGATCCCGACATCATCATGGTCGGCGAGATCCGCGACCTGGAGACGGCCGAGATGGCCATCCAGGCGGCGCTGACGGGTCACCTCGTCTTCAGCACGCTGCACACCAACGACTCGGTCTCGGCCATCACGCGCCTGCAGGACCTGGGCGTGCCCAGCTATCTGATCAGCGCCACCGTCATCGGCGTGCTCGCCCAGCGTCTCGTGCGCACGCTGTGCCCGCATTGCAAGCAGCCCGACCCGATGGTCACGCGGGAGAGCCTCAACGACCTGGTGCGCCACTGGCGCCTGGGCGGGGGTGTCAAACCTTTCAAGCCGGTGGGCTGCCTGGAATGCCGCAACACCGGTTTCCGCGGTCGCGCCGGCCTTTACGAATTGCTGACGGTGACAGAAGGTGTCAAGGGTGCACTGGCCGATCTGACGGCCCTGCGTCGCCAGGCCATGCAGGAGGGCTTGCGCCCGCTGCGCCTGGCCGGAGCGATGAAGGTCGCGGAAGGGATGACGACCGTGGAAGAAGTGCTGCGCAGCACACCGGCCTGGGAAGGCTAGGGCGCCGTTTGTCTTACGTGTAATCCACAGTCGGGCCCATGGGGTCCGACTGACAGAATCGTCCGCAACAGAACGCGCGCCCTACGGCGCCGGAGGCGACAAGCAATGAAGATCAAAAGCCAGCGGGACTTCTGGTCCGGGCTGATGTTCCTGGTGGTGGGCGTGGCGTTCGCATGGGGGTCGACCGAATACTCCTTCGGCACCTCGGCCCGGCCCGGTCCCGGCTATTTCCCCTTTGGCCTCGGCATCCTGCTGGCCCTGCTTGGCGGCCTGGTGCTGTTCAAGGCGCTGACGCTGGAGTCCGAAGGGGGCGATCCCATCGGCCCTATCGCTTGGCGCCCCCTGCTCATCATCGTTGCCGCCATCGCCGTCTTCGGCGTCGCGTTGCCGCGCCTGGGGCTGGCCTGCACCCTGCCGATTCTCATCACGCTGTCGGCACTGGCCGGCAGCGAGTTCCACTGGCGTGACGTGCTGATCAGCAGCGTCGTGCTGACGGTGGGCAGTTGGGCCCTGTTCATTCTTGGCCTGAAGCTGACCATCCCGCTCTGGCCCATCTACATCACCGGCTGAGGGCGAACATGGACCTGCTGAACAACCTCGGTCTCGGATTCCAGACGGCGCTGACGCTGCAGAACCTGCTGTACGCCTTTTTCGGCACGGTGCTGGGCACGCTGATCGGGGTGCTGCCCGGCCTCGGCCCAGTCGCCACCATCGCGATGCTGCTGCCGTCCATCTACACGCTGGATGCGACGCCCGCTCTCATCATGCTGGCCGGCATCTATTACGGCGCCCAGTACGGCGGCTCCACGACGGCCATCCTGATCAATGTGCCGGGCGAGTCCAGTTCGGTCGTGACCGCCATCGACGGCTACCAGATGGCCCGTCGCGGGCGTGCCGGCGCCGCGCTCGCCGCCGCCGGCCTGGGCAGCTTCTTCGCCGGTTGCGTCGGCACCATCATCATTGCGGCCTTCGCGCCGCCTCTGACCGAACTGGCCTTCAAGTTCGGCTCCGCGGAGTACTTCTCCCTGATGGTGCTCGGCCTGGTGGGTGCCGTCGTGCTGGCGTCTGGGTCGCTGATCAAGGCCATCTCGATGATCTTGCTCGGCCTGCTGCTCGGCCAGATCAATACCGATGTCATCACCGGCACGGCGCGCTTCTCCTTCGATATTCCCGAACTAACCGACGGCATCGGCTTCGTCGTCATCGCCATGGGCGTGTTCGGTTTCGGCGAGATCATTGCCAACCTCGGCCAGCCTGAGGAACACCGCGAAGTGTTCACCAAGGAGGTCAAGGGCCTGTGGCCAACAAAGGAAGACTTCAAGGAGGCGTGGCCCTCGGTGCTGCGGGGCACGGCCCTGGGGGCGGTGCTGGGCGTGCTGCCTGGGGGCGGCGCGCTGTTGGCGTCCTTCGCCTCCTACACGCTGGAGAAGAAGGTCGTACGCAACCCCCGCGTCCCCTTCGGCAAAGGTGCCATTCAGGGCGTGGCTGGTCCCGAGAGTGCGAACAACGCCGGCGCGCAGACGTCCTTCATCCCCATGCTGACCTTGGGCATCCCGCCGAATGCGGTGATGGCACTGATGGTGGGCGCCATGACGATCAAGGGCATCCAGCCCGGTCCGCAGGTCATGACGAGCAACCCGGAGCTGTTCTGGGGCCTGATCGCGTCGATGTGGATCGGCAATCTGATGCTGATCGTGCTCAACCTGCCGCTGATCGGCATCTGGATCAAGCTGCTGACGGTGCCCTATCGCTTTCTCTTCCCGGCCATCGTCGTCTTCTGCTGCATCGGCACCTACTCCCTGAACAACAACAGCTTCGACGTTTACCTGACGTCGGCCTTCGCGCTGGTGGGCTATATCTTCTACAAGCTGAGCTGTGAGCCGGCGCCGCTGCTGCTGGGCTTCATCCTGGGTCCCATGATGGAAGAGAACCTGCGCCGGGCCTTGTTGCTGGCGCGCGGGGACTGGAGCACCTTCCTGACCCGCCCGTTGTCTGCCGGCCTGCTGATTGCCGCAGCGCTGATGATCGTGGTCGTCATGCTGCCGTCCATCAAGAACAAGCGCGAAGAAGCTTTTCAAGAAGAGGCGTGACGGTCAGCCCGTAGATAGATCAAAGGGGTCGGGATGCGGGAGCGTCCCGGCCTTTTCTACTTTTGGCGCCAATGAGCCGCCTATCAATGCGTGCAGGTCTTTGCGCGGCCTTCATTCAAAGAAAGCAGAGCAGGGCTTTCACGTACGGAAAAACCTGTGCTACAGTCGTGGGCTTCGCTGATCACAACGCAGCGCTTGTCGGGAACGGCAGCAGCGGTGGAGTGGTTGGAGAGGGGCTGGATCTGGGCTTCGGTTTGGATCTGGTGGCGAGCTTGAGAGAGTTGCCGAGTGCTTCGAAAATAATTTTCAAAAGTACTTGACGACACTGCGAAAGCAGATCAAAATCTCGCCTCTTTGCTGCTGACGAAGCGCTTCGGAAACGAACAAATCGGCGGTAGTAAGGAA
>NZ_JBFUFR010000047.1:0-45904 GCF_056403315.1 Roseateles sp. P2_H4
CGTCGGCGTCGGCCAGCAGCTGGCGCGCGCCCGCCTCGAAACCGGCGCGGTTGAGCAGCTGGGTCAACGCATCGGTCTGCGAGGCCAGGCGCAGCCGCGCCTCCTCGCGCCTGGCCTCGGTCACATCGACCTCGATCGCGATCAGGCCTTCGATCTTGCCGCTCTGCACGCGCAGCGGCGCGTACTGCACGTCGAAGCTGTGGCCGTCGCGCTCGCAGGGGTCGACGAGATCCAGCCGGCGCGTTTCGCCGGCCAGGGCGCTGGCGATCAGCGGCGCGCGGGCTGCGTAGTGCTGCGCGCCGAACAGATCGGCCAGCGGCCGGCCGACCCAGTCCTTGAGTTCGACGCGGTGCTGCTCCTCGAAGGCGGCATTGAAGAAGATCACGCGGCCCTCGGTATCGCCGACGAGGAACTGGGCCCGCGCCGTGTGCGCGACGGCCAGCAGCATGGCCTCGCTGCGCTCGCGCTCGCGCTGGGCGCGCAGCTGCTCGGACATGTCGCGCAGGATGACCGAGACCGTCTCGACGCGGCCGCGCACATCGCGGTGCATGATGATGAGACAGTCCATGGGCACCCGCGCATCACCCATCTGCAGGCTGATGCGGCCGCGCCAATGGCCTTCGCGCATGGCTTCGGGCAGGACCAGCTTTTCGTAGAGGTCGAGCTGCTCGGCCGAGAAGTAGTCGGCGATGTGGGCGTCGGCCAGCGGCGCGTCCGCCGCCATGCCCAGATAGGCCCGTGCCGCCGGGTTCAGATAGGTGACCTGGCCATGCTCGCGGGCCTGGCAGACGAAGTCGGGCGTCATGTCGAAGATGGCGGTCAGCGTCTGGCGCGCCTTCTCCTGCTCGCCGCGCTCGGTCACGTCCTCGACAGTGCCCGCCTGGCCGGCCACCTGGCCATCGAAATAGAGCGGCGCCGTGCGCACCGCGATCCAGCGGATGCGGCCATCGTCGCCGCGCTTCATCTTGCGCACCATGTCGATGGGCTCGCCGGTGGCCATCTGGTGCTTCCAGCGCTGGATCAGCATGTCGCGCTGCTCGGGTTGCACCAGCGTGGTCCAGCCCCATTCGATGTCCTCGCGCTTGAGGCCGTGCACGCGCAGATAGCTGTCGTTCACATAGACGATGCGGCCGGTCTCGTCGGTGCGGAACAAGCCCAGCGGCATGGCATTGCTGGTGGCCTGCAGCGTGGCCTCGCGCAGCCGCGCGGCGCGCTGCAGCTGGCCCAGCCAGCGCGCCAGCAGCACCAGGCCCAGGGTGGCCATGGCCGCCAGGGCCAGCAACAGGGTGCGCTGGCGCCAGAAAGGCAGGAGCGCGTCCTCCTCGGTGCCAGACAGCAGCAGCTTGAGGCCGTAGTCGGACAGGCTGACGAAGGCGCCGATGCGGGGCCGGCCGTCGGTGGCCGCGCCGCTGCTGGCGTAGAAGCCTTCGTCACCGGTGAGGTCGCGGCGGGCCGCCGGGAACTGCTCGAAGATGTTGCGCCCGACAAAGCCCGGTATCTCGGGCCAGCGCGACAGGGTCAGGCCGTCGGCGCGCAGCATGACGAGGGAGGCGGGCGGCAGCGGCACGAACAGGCCCTGGGCGTCGTGCAGGCGCTGCAGGTCGATGGTGGCCACGACGAACTCATAGTCGTCCAGCGGCCGCGACAGGCGCATCAGCAGCGGCAGGCGCAGCCGGCCGTCGTCGATGCGGCCACCCAGGCGCAGCGGCAGGCCCAGCGAGATGCCCTCGGGCACGAGGCCGGCGATCTCGCCGAAGGCCGCGGTGCCGGCGATGCTGGCGTCGTCATCCTCGCTGCCGGCCTGCAGCCGCCGCACCTTGCCGGTGGGCGAGACGAGGACGATGTCGACCATCTGGCGCGAGCCGCTGCGCACGCTGTCGACGAACTGGCGCAGCATGGCGTCGGCCTGGGGGCGGTCGCCGCGCCGCGTCAGCAGCCACAGGTCGACGACGCGCAGCGCGCTCTCGGCCTGGCGCAGCACCGGCTCGGTCTGCATCGCGACGGCGCGCACGCCGGTGGCGAGTTCCTGGCGCTGCCGGGCCAGCAGTTCGCGCGGTTTCTCGATGGCGTACCAGCCCACCACGACCCAGATCGTCAGCACGACGGAGCCGAAGGCCAGGGCGGGTGCCAGCAGCAGCGCGCGCTCGCGCCAGCGGCGGCGGCGTGCCTGGCGCAGCGGCTCGGCGGGCGGGGTGGCGTCGCTCATCGGGGGCAGGGGTTGCGGGGCATTTTGCGCCGCAGGCCCATCCGCGTGCGGTGCTATTTCGCGCAGAACAGCCCGGCGTGCTGTTCGCGCAGCAGCTTCTTCTGCACCTTGCCCATGGCATTGCGCGGCAGTTCCGGCACGACCAGGATGCGCTTGGGCACCTTGAAGCCTGCGATGCGGGCCTTCAGCGCCTGGATCAGCGCCTCGGGGTCGGGCTGGCCGGCCGGCGTGATGACGGCGACGACCGCCTCGCCGAAGTCCGCATGGGGAACGCCGATGACGGCCGATTCCCCCACGCCCGGCAACTCGTTCAGGAAGCCCTCGATCTCGGCCGGGTAGACGTTGAAGCCGCCGCTGATGATGAGGTCCTTGCTGCGGCCGATCAGCGTCAGATAGCCGTTCGCGCCGACGCGGCCGACGTCGCCGGTCTTGAACCAGCCGTCCGCCGTGAACTCCTCGGCCGTCTTCTCGGGCATCTGCCAATAGCCGCTGAAGACATTGGGCCCGCGCACCTGCACATGGCCGATCTCGTCCGCCGCGCAGGCTTCGCCGTCGTCGTTGACGATGCGCAGGCCGACGCCGGGCAGGGCCGGGCCGACGGTGCCGCCGATGCGTTCACCGTCTGYGGGCCGGCAGGGGTTGGAGGTCAGCATCAGCGTCTCGCTCATGCCGTAGCGCTCCAGGATCAGGTGACCCGTGCGGGCCTGCCAGTCGCGCCAGGTCTCGATGAGCAGCGGCGCCGAGCCGCTGATGAAGAGGCGGATGTTCTTCGTGTCGAGCCGCTTCTCCTGCAGCAGCCGCACATAGAGCGTGGGCACGCCCATGAAGACGGTGGCCTCGGGCAGGCGGCGCGCCACCGGGCCGGCCTCGAACTTGTTGAACCACAGCATCTTGCTGCCGTTCAGCAGTGCCCCATGCGAGGCGACGAAGAGGCCGTGCACGTGGAAGATGGGCAGGGCGTGCAGCAGCACGTCGTCGGGCTTCCAATCCCAGAAGGTTTGGAGCGTCTGCGCGTTGCTCAGCAGATTGCCGTGGCTGAGCATGGCGCCCTTGCTGCGTCCGGTCGTGCCGCTGGTGTAGAGGATGGCGGCGAGGTCGCCGTCGGCGCGTTCGACGGTTTCGTGGGCCAGCGGCATCTGCGCGGCGCGGTCCAGCAGCGTGCCCGTGCGGTCATCGTTCAACGTGAAGACCCAGCGCACGCCGCGCTGGAAGGCCAGCTTGCTGACCCAGCCGAAGTTCCTGCCCGCGCAGATGACGGCGCCGGGCGCGGCATCGCTGATGAAATGCTCGAGCTCGGCCGCGTGATAGGCCGGGTTCAGCGGCAGATAGACGAAGCCGGCGCGCAGCACGGCGAGGTAGAACATGAGCGCCTCGACGCTCTTGTCGGTGTGCACGGCAACGCGGCTGCCGGCGGGCAGGGCGAGCTGGCCCAGCCAGTTGGCCAGCATGGCGCTGCCGGTGTCGAGGTCACGCCAGCTGTAGAGCAGGCCATCGTTGTCGATGGCGGTCGAGTCGAGATCCGCCGGGAAGCCGGCGCGCAGGGCCGAGTAGAGATTCATCGGCGCTCAGTCCATCTTGGCGCCGGAGCGCTTGACGACCTCCGCCCAGCGCTTGACCTCGGCGCTGACGAACTGCCCGAAGGCGTCGCCGTAGAGATTGGGCGTCTCGGCGCCCAGGCCGTGCCAGATGTTGCGGATGTCGTCCGTCGCGAAGGCGCGCTTCAGCTCCGCCTGCATGGCGCTGATCGCTTCCTTGGACGTGCCCTTGGGGGCCCACAGGCCATACCAGGTCGACACCTCATAGCCCGGCACGCCGGCCTCGGCGGCGGTCGGTACATCGGGGAAGCCGACGGCGCGCTGCTTGCCGGCCACGGCCAGCGCCTTGATGCGGCCGCTCTTGATGTGGGTGGCCGACGAGCCCAGGCCGTCGAACATCAGGTCCACCTGGCCGGCGATCAGGTCCTGCAGGGCCGGGCCGGCACCGCGGTAGGGGATGTGGGTGATGAAGGTCTTGGTCTGCAGCTTGAACAGCTCGCCGGCCAGGTGGTGGGAGGTGCCGTTGCCGGCCGAGCCGTAGTTCAGCTTGCCGGGCTTGGCGCGCACGGTGGCGAGCAGGCCCTTGAGGTCGCTGACGGGCACCTGGCCCGGGTGCACGACGATGACCTGGGGCACGCTGGCCAGCAGGGCGACGGGGATGAAGTCCTCTTCCAGCCGGTAGTCCAGCCGGGGGTACATGGACGGTGCGATGGTGTGGTGCACGGCGCCCATGAAGAAATTGCTGCCGTCCGGCGCCAGCTTGGCCGCGATGCCCGCGCCCACCGTGCCGCCGGCACCGCCCTTGTTGTCGATGATGACCTGGCGGCCCAGCTGCCGGGTCAGCAGCGCGGTCAGCGGCCGCGCGAAGGCATCGGTGCCGCCCCCGGCGGGGAAGGGAACGATCCAGGTGTAGGGCTTGTTGCCCTGGGCCTGCACGAGCCAGGGGCTCACCAGCGCAGGCAGCAGCATGCGTCGCTTCATCGGCTCGTCTCCGTCAGTGTTGTGCCGGGATTATGGGCAAGGCTCAGGGTTGCAGCAGCGCCGTGATGCGCGCCAGCAGCTCCTGCTTGGAGAAGGGCTTGTTGAGGCTGTCGCAGCGCGCCTCGCTGAGGAACTGGCGGGCGATGGGTGACAGCGTGTCGCCGGTGACGAACAGCATGCGTCGCGCCAGCGCCGGGTGCAGGGCCTTGACCTCGCGCCAGAGCTGGGCGCCGTCGATGTCGGGCATGTGCAGGTCGCTGACGATGGCGTCGAAGCGCGCCTCGGCCAGCATGGCCAGTGCGACGGCGCCGGACTCCGCCGTCATGACCTCGTAGCCGGCGCCGGACAGCATCTCGCCGATCAGCTCGGCGATCTCGGCCTCGTCGTCGACGACGAGCAGGCGGGCGCTGCATTCATCCGTCTCCGGCAGGGGCACGGGTTCGGTCTCGCTGGGCTCGGGCTCGCCGCTGACGGGCATCTGCAGGCAGAAGCAGGCGCCTGCGCCGAAGTCGCCGTCGTCCTGCATCGTCAGCTCGCCGCCGTGGTCGCGCGCGATGGAGCGGGACACGGCCAGGCCCAGGCCCGTGCCCACGCCCTCGCTCTTGGTCGTGAAGAAGGGTTCGAAGATGCGCTCGCGCAGCTCGGACTCGATGCCGGGGCCGTTGTCGCGCACGCGCAGCCAGACGCGCGGCGTGCGGCGGCGGTCACCGTCGGTCATAGGTGCGACGCCGGTGGAGACGGTCAGGCGGCGGCCGTTGTCGCGCGCGCCCAGGGCCTGCTGGGCGTTGACGATGAGGTTGAGCACGATCTGGCCGATCTGGTCGGCGTCGGCCTTGACGGGCGGCAGGCCGGGCAGCAGGTCCAGCGTGACGGCGATGCCGTGGCTGCGCAGCACATAGCCCAGCATGTCGACGGCGGCGGTGGCGAGGTCGTTCAGCGCCACCTCGCTGCGGTTGGCCGGCCGGCTGCGCGCCATGTTCAGGAAGGTGCGCACGATGCGGCCGCAGCGCTCGGCGGCCTCGTGGATGCGCTGGGCATCGGCAGCCCGGGGGTCGCCGCTCATCTTCTCGGCCAGCAGCGCCGCACGCCCCATGACGATGGACAGCGGGTTGTTCAGCTCGTGGGCCACGCCGGCCAGCAGGCTGCCCATGGCGGTCAGCTTCTCGCTCTGGCGCAGCGCCTCGCGCTGGCGCTCGATCTCGCTGAGGGCCGTCTGGCGCTCGGACAGGTCGAACAGCGACGCCGTGTAGAAGGCCTGGCCGGCGACGTCGGTGCGCCACAGCACCATCTCGACCGGGAACTCGTCGCCGTTGGCGCGCTGGGCCTGCATCTCGATGCGCTTGCCGATGATGCGCTGTTCACCGCCGGCCGTGACGCGGGCCATGCCGGCCTCGTGGGCGGCGCGCAGTCGCGCCGGGATCATGACCTCGGAGACCGGGCGACCCAGGGCCGCGTCGCGGGCGAGGCCGAACATCGCAGCGGCAGCGGGGTTGAACTCGACGATGTGGCCGCTCGCGTCGGTGGACACCAGGGCCGCCATCGCATGGTCGAAGATCGAAGACTTGAGGGCCTCGCTGGCCTGCAGTTCGGCGACCTTGGCCGACAGTTCGGCGTCGCGGATCTTGAGTTCGGTCAGGTCCAGGCTGATGGCCACGGTCGACTGGGGCACGCCTTCGCGCACGTCCACCGGCACGAGGTGCTCGCGCATATAGCGCCGGCCCACGCCGGCGAGCTCGGTCCAACCCTCCCAGGCGACGGTCTGGCCCGTGGCCAGGCGCTCGCGCACCGCGCTGTAGCTGGCGTAGGCGGCCTCACCGAGGATGCGGCCGATGGGCTGGCCCAGCACCTGCTTCGCATGCAGGCCGGTGAACTTGAAGAACTCGTGGTTGGCCCAGACGAAGCGTTCGCCGACGTCGATGACGACGACGCGCGCCGGCACCGCTTCCAGCAGTTGGGACAGCAGCGGCAGCGTGGCCTTGAGCACGCTGCCGAGTTCGCCCACGCCTGCGTCCGGCGTGGGATGGAAATGCAAGGTCTCTGTCATGCGGCGAGCTGGGGCCTGTTAACGCTGCGGCAATGGGCCGCGACGGCCATGCGCCTGGGGCGAATCCAGGCGCAGCGCGCCGCCCGCACTCGTGTGCGGGCCAGCGATGCAACGCCGAGTCGCCCCAGGCGCATGGCCGTCCCGAAGGGTTGTGGCCAGAACGGTCGCGCGCAGCGTTGCAAATCCTCGCCGGGTGTTCAACCCGGCTGCGGTTTGCGCCTTGCTCGCGGCCGTTCTGGTCACAACGCGGCCCGTTGCCGTAGCGTTAACAGGCCCCATACGCGGCCGATGATAAGGAAGCACTGTTGCACCCATCGCGCTGCGCGCTGTCCCGCCGAGCGGGAGTTGAGCCCCTTCGGGCGGCCGCGCGGGGCTCAGGCGGCCAGCACCTCGGTAGCAGCACCCTCTTGCATGGTGCGCGCGACATGGCCGTACATCGCCGTCCAGGCTTCGCGCACCTCGGCCGTGAAACCGTCGCCCAGGCCCGCGGCCAGGGTGTCGAGCAGCGCGGCGCCGACGCTGGCGTAGTGCGCCTCGACGACGCCGTAGCCGGCATGGCGCTGGCCGAGCTTGAGCAGCACGGGGTTCAGGGAGGCGGGACGGTCCAGCAGGTCGATGGCGGCGCCGATCATCTGCATCAGCCGCGCACCCTGCTCGCCCATGTCGCCGCCGCGGAACAGCGCGCGCAGTGCGGGGTCACGGGCAAACAGCTGGGCATAGAAGGCCTCGGCCACGGTGGGCGCCAGCGGCTTGAGCGGCGCGAAGCTGCTGCGGATCAGGTCGATTTGCTGCGGGGTCATGGCGGCGGTCTCGGTTCAGTGGATGAGGTAGGCGTCGGCGACGGGGGCGAACACGCACAGCAGCGGCAGGGCCATGACGAGACGCTCCAGCAGATTCCAGCGGGGCGCGGGCTGGGGGCTGTGCTCGAGGTCTTCGGCGAAGGCTTCGCTGCGGTAGCCGACCAGCATGGTCTCGGGCCAGTCGGTGTGGGGGTTGTCGCTGCGGTAGTGCATGGGGGTCTTCCGGTTGGTGTGTCGCTACTGTCGGCAGCGCCGGTTTCAAACCCGCTTCACGCTGGCGCGCCTGTGTTGCGTTTGTTTCAGCCCCGTGCCGTGCCGGGCGGTCCTGCCTATCATTCGTCGCCATGCCAGACGTCACCCCCACCGTGCTGCTCGTCGACGACGAGCCCGAACTGCGCGCCCTGCTGGCCGAGTACTTCGGCCGCAACGGCTTCGAGGTCATGCAGGCCGAGAACGCAGCCGAGGCGCGCCTGCGCGTCGCTGAACGCGTGCCCGACGTTGCGGTGCTCGACATCAACATGCCGGGCGAGAACGGCCTGTCCCTGGCCCGGGCGCTGCGCGAGAGCCACCCGCGCCTGGCCGTGCTGATGCTGACGACGGCCGGTGAGGCCATCGACCGCATCGTGGGCCTGGAGGTGGGCGCGGACGACTACATCGCCAAGCCCTTCGAGCTGCGCGAACTGCTGGCCCGCGTGCGCGCCGTGCTGCGCCGCCTGCAGGTGACGGCGGCGCCCCTGCCGGCGCCCGGCGACCCGGAGCGTGTCGCCTTCGGCCTGTGCGAGCTCGACATGGCCCAGCGCAAGCTCTTCGGCACGGACGGCGAGGAGATCGACATCACCGCCGCCGAATTCGACCTGCTGGCCCTGTTCACCCGCCACCCCAACCGCCCGCTGAACCGCGACCAGATCATGGAACAGGCGCACAACCGCGGCTGGGACGTCTTCGACCGCAGCATCGACCTGCGCGTCATGCGCCTGCGCCGCAAGGTGGAGCGCAACCCCGACAAGCCGGAGGTCATCAAGACGGTGAGAAACGTCGGCTACGTCTACGTGCCGGCTGTTTGAATTGGCGATGCTTGCCGGTCGATCCGGCAAGCCGGGCCGAGCGCCGGGCCGCCCCTAGCCGGCCCGCCAGGGCGATGTGCTTGCGGCTCAATGCCGCGAGCATCGCCGTCCCCCAGGGGGCTGAGGCCGGACACATTACGCCCAGTGGGCGTGATGTGCCTGCCGAAGAGCTGCGGCACTGCCGCAGCGCGGTCTGCAAGACCGACCAGCTTCGCCGCGTTCAGCAGGCGAACTGGACGAGGGGCCTCAGTTTGCTGTGGGCAGCTTGAGCCAACGCTGCAAGCGCGTGCGCAGCGCGACGAAGTCCAGCGGCTTGGTCAGGTGCTCGTCCATGCCGGCCTCGAGGCTGGCAGCCACGTCGGCGTCCAGCGCATGGGCCGTCAGGGCCAGGATGGGGAAGGCGGGCAGCTTGCCTTCGCGCTGCTGGGTGCGGATGCGGCGGGCGCATTCCAGGCCGTCCATGCCGGGCATCTGGATGTCCATCAGCACGAGGTCGGGTGCGGATTCGGCGCAGGCGGCCAGCGCTTCGAGGCCGTTCTTGGCCAGGCGGGCCTGAACGCCCATCAGCGCCAGGAATTCCAGCGCGACGACCTGGTTGATGTGGTTGTCCTCGACGAGCAGGACCTGGGCTTGTCGTTGGCTCGGGGCGGCACCGCCCTCGTCGGGCTCCGGCGCGTCAACACCCGCACCTCCGGTGGCGGCGTTGAGCCAGAACGGAACCAACGCCAGCGCTGGCTCGGGCAACCTCGACTTGTCCATCCCCATGTCCTTGTGTCAGCTTGTTCTTTTCTTATGCGGCCCTCGAAAGGCCGTGGGCCATTGTTGCCTCAGCCGGCGCCGCCGCGCAACCGCTTGCCCCCACGAATACGGTGCGAATTTGGCCGTCGATGTCGCCTGAATCGACCGCCTGTCGGTCGCGCGTGCTGACAGTTTTCAGCCAGGCGCGTCCCTACACTGCTCGCCTTTGTCGTTTTGGCGCTCCCCATCAATGTCTGACGGTCTGATCCGCATCCGAGGCGCTCGGCAGCACAACCTCAAGAATCTCGACCTCGATCTGCATACCGCGGAGCTGACCGTCGTCACCGGGCCCAGCGGCTCGGGCAAGTCCAGCCTGGTGTTCGACACCCTCTATGCCGAGGGCCAGCGGCGCTATGTGGAAACCTTTTCGGCCTATGCGCGCCAGTTCCTGGACCGCATGGACCGCCCCGCCGTCGACAAAGTGGACGGCGTTCCCCCTGCCATCGCCATCGACCAGACCAACCCGGTGCGCACCAGCCGCTCCACGGTTGGCACCATGACGGAGCTGAATGACCACCTGAAGCTGCTTTTTGCACGCGCGGCGGAGCTGTTTGACCGCAAGACGGCGCTGCCGGTCAGGCATGACACGGCGCAGAGCATTTATGTGGAGCTGATGGCGCGTGGCGAGGAGGCTGGCGACCCCAGGATGGTGCTCACTTTCCCCGTGGAGCTGCCCGGCAACACCTCGGCCGAGCAGGTGCAGCAATGGCTGTCGGCAAGCGGCTTCACGCGCGTCCAGGGGGAGCGCGAGGTCGAGGGTAAAAAAGTGTTGGACGTGGTCGCCGACCGCTTCCGCATCCGGGGCACCGACAAGCAGCGCGCGATGGAGGCCATCGAGCTGAGTTTGAAGCGCGGTGCGGGCCGGGTGAATGTTCACGTTGGTGACGATGGCGCAACACTCTGGCGGTTCTCGACCGGCCTGCACTGTCCCGAAAGCGACATCCGCTATGCCGACCCGCAGCCGGCGCTGTTTTCCTTCAACTCGGCCTTCGGCGCCTGCGACAGCTGCCGCGGCTTCGGGCGCGTCATCGGTGTCGACCTCGGCCTCGTCATTCCCGACGACCGCAAGACGCTGCGCAACGGTGTCATCAAGCCCATGCAGACGCCGGCCTGGAAGGACTGCCAGGACGACCTGCTGAAGTACGCCGGCGAGGCCGGCATTCCGCGCGACACGCCGTGGAAGGAATTGAGCCCGGCCCACCGCGAATGGGTCATCAACGGCACGCCGAACTGGAACGGCAACTGGAACAAGCAGTGGTACGGGGTCAAGCGCTTCTTCGACTACCTCGAGAGCAAGGCTTACAAGATGCACATCCGCGTGCTCTTGTCCAAATACCGCAGCTACACGGAATGCCCGGCCTGCCGCGGCGCACGGCTGAAGACCGAGGCGCTGCTGTGGCGTGTCGGCGCCAAGCCATTGGCCGACGCCGCGCTGCCGGCGGCGCAACGCTTCCTGCCCGTCGGCGTCGATTGGTCGCGTGAGCAGCTGGAGGCAATGCCGGGCCTGGCCCTGCACGACCTGATGCAGCTGCCCATCCAGCGCCTGCGCGACTTCGTCGACGGCCTGCAATTGCCCAGCACCATGCTGGACGAGGCGCTGAAGCTGCTGCTGGACGAGATCCGCCACCGCAGTCGCTACCTCTGCGACGTCGGCCTGGGCTATCTGACGCTGGACCGCCAGAGCCGCACGCTGTCCGGCGGCGAGGTGCAGCGCATCAACCTGACGACGGCGTTGGGCACCTCGCTGGTCAACACGCTGTTCGTGCTGGACGAGCCCAGCATCGGCCTGCACCCGCGCGACATGGGCCGCATCGTGCAGGCCATGCAGCGGCTGCGCGATGCCGGCAACACGCTGGTGGTCGTCGAGCATGACCCCGCCGTCATGCTGGCGGCCGACCGCCTCATCGACATGGGCCCCGGCCCCGGCGAGCGCGGCGGCCAGATCGTCTTCGACGGCACGCCCGACAGCATCCGCTCGGCCGACACGCTGACAGGCGCCTACCTGGGCGGGCGCAAGCATGTCGGCATGGGGCTGAAGCGGCTGGTGGACGAGTCCACGCCCAAGCTCATCCTCGAAGGCGTGCGCGAGCACAACCTGAAGGACGTGTCCGTCGAGTTCCCGTTTCAGCGCATGGTCGTCGTGACGGGCGTGAGTGGCTCGGGCAAGAGCACGCTGATGCAGGACGTGCTCTACCCGGCCCTGGCCCGCCAGTTCGGCAAGGCCACCGAGACGCCCGGCGTGCACGAGCGGCTGCTGGGCGCGGACTTCCTCGCCGACGCGGTCTTCGTCGACCAGTCGCCCATCGGCAAGACGGCGCGGTCCAACCCGGCCAGCTATGTCGGCGCATTCGACGAGATCCGCAAGTTGTTCGCCGTCGCGCCGCTGGCCATCGAGCGCAGCTACACGGCCGGCATGTTCAGCTTCAACGCCGGCGACGGCCGCTGCCCGACCTGCGGCGGCTCGGGCTTCGAGCATGTGGAGATGCAGTTCCTCAGCGACGTCTATCTGCGCTGCCCGGACTGCGACGGCAAGCGCTTTCGTGCCGAGATGCTGGACGTCAAGCTGGCGCTGAAGGACCGCGACCTCAGCGTCTCCGACGTGCTGGAGCTGACGGTCGCCGAGGCCGTGAACCTGTTCAGCGAGCATCGCGCGGTGCTGGCCAAGCTGCAGCCCATCGTCGACGTGGGCCTGGAGTATGTGCGCCTGGGCCAGCCGGTGCCGACGCTGTCGGGCGGCGAAGCCCAGCGCTTGAAGCTCGCCGGCTTCCTCGCCGAGGCGGCGGCTTCACCGCGCTTTGGCGTGGCCAAGAAGGGCACGCTCTTCCTGTTCGACGAGCCGACGACCGGCCTGCACTTCGACGACATCGCCAAGCTGATGCGCGCCCTGCGCAAGCTGCTGACGGCCGGCCACTCGCTGCTGGTCATCGAGCACAACCTCGACGTCATCCGCGCGGCCGACTGGCTCATCGACCTCGGCCCCGAAGGCGGCGAGGCGGGCGGCGAAGTCGTCTGCGTCGGCACGCCCGAAGAGATCACCAAGCACGCCAGTTCGCACACCGCCGCGGCGCTGCGCGACTACGCGCTGCACATGGACCGCCCTGCCACCGTCGTGGAAGAGGGGGGCAGGGCGCTGCAGTCCATCATTCGCGCCCGCCGCCAGACCGACGAGGCCATCAAGATCGTCAACGCCCGCGAGCACAACCTCAAGGGCCTGAGCGTCGACATCCCGCGCGGCAAGTTCAACGTCGTCACCGGCGTCAGCGGCTCCGGCAAGTCGACGCTGGCCTTCGACATCCTGTTCAACGAGGGCCAGCGCCGCTATCTCGAATCGCTGAACGCCTATGCCCGCTCCATCGTGCAGCCGGCCGGCCGGCCCGAGGTGGATGCGGTCTGGGGCATCCCGCCCACCGTCGCCATCGAACAGCGCCTGAGTCGCGGCGGCCGCAAGAGCACGGTCGCGACGACGACCGAGGTCTGGCATTTCCTGCGCCTGCTCTACGTGAAGCTGGGCGTGCAGCATTGCATCAACGACGGCGCGCCGGTGCGGCCGCAGAGCGTCGAGTCCATCGCCGCCCAGCTGATGCGCGACTACCGTGGCCAGCATGTCGGCCTGCTGGCGCCGCTGGTGGTGGCACGCAAGGGCGTCTACACCGACCTCGCCAAATGGGCCAAGGGCCGTGGCCACACCCATCTGCGCGTGGACGGCGAGTTCCTGCCCACCTCGCCCTGGCCGCGCATCGACCGCTTCAAGGAGCACACGCTGGAGCTGCCGGTCGGCGACCTCGTCATCGAGCCCGAGCGCGAGGCCGAGTTGCGCGAGCTGCTGGCCAAGGCGCTGGACATCGGCAAGGGCGTGCTGCATCTGCTGGCGCCCCTGGACGGCCTCAGCGTCGAAGCCGGCTCGACCGGCGCCGGTGTCGGCAGCGTCAAGGTGTTCTCCACCAAGCGTGCCTGCCCCGTCTGTGGCACCAGCTACCCCGAGCTGGACCCGCGGCTGTTCTCCTACAACTCCAAGCATGGCTGGTGCAAGGGCTGCGTCGGCACGGGCCTGGCGCTGACGCGGGAGCAGCGCAAGGCGCTGGACGACAGCGTGCAGAGCGACGACAACCGCGGCCGCGAGCAGAGCTTCCCGTCCGAGGAGGCCGAGGTCGAGGGCCTGACTGACGCGGTCTGCCCGGATTGCCACGGCACGCGCCTGAACCCGACGGCGCGCTCGGTGGAGTTCGAGGACAAGGGCATCGGCGAAGTCGCCGCCTGGAGCGTCGGCGAGGCGCGCGACTGGGTGAAGGGCCTGCACCTGCACGGCCGTGATGCCGACATCGCGCGTGACGTCGTCAGCGAGATCCTCGGCCGGCTGGAGTTCCTGCAGGAGGTCGGCCTGGGCTATCTGACGCTGGACCGCGCGGCGCCGACGCTGTCGGGCGGCGAAGCGCAACGGATTCGCCTGGCCGCCCAGCTCGGCAGCAATCTGCAGGGCGTCTGCTATGTGCTGGACGAACCCACCATCGGCCTGCATCCGCGCGACAACCAGATCCTGCTGAAGGCGCTGGCCACGCTCGGCGACAAGGGCAATACGCTGGTCGTCGTCGAGCACGACGAGGACACCATCCGCCGCGCCGACCACATCATCGACATCGGCCCCGGCGCCGGCAAACGCGGTGGCCGCGTCGTGGCCCAGGGCACGGCGGCGCAGCTCGCACTGGAGCCTGAATCGACAACGGGCCGCATGCTGGCCCACCCGCTGATCCACCCGCTGCAGGCGCGCCGGCCTATCGAGGCCGATGCGCCCAAGCTGACCGTGCTGAACGCCGCACTGCACAACCTCAAGGCCGTGACGGTGGACGTGCCGCTGCACCGCCTCGTGGCCGTGACCGGCGTGTCCGGCTCCGGCAAGTCCACGCTGGCGCGCGACGTGCTGCTGGCCAATATGGCCGTCGCCGTGCCGCTGCGCAAGGCGCCGGCCAAGTGGGCGGGCTGCGATGGCATCGAAGGCCATGCCCAGGTCGACCGCGTGCTGGAGGTCGACCAGACCCCCATCGGCAAGACGCCGCGCTCCTGCCCGGCCACCTATATCGGCTTCTGGGACGCCATCCGCAAGCTGTTCGCCGAGACGCTGGAGTCCAAGGCACGCGGCTATGCGCCGGCGCGCTTCAGCTTCAACACCGGCGCGGGCCGCTGCCCCGGTTGTGAGGGCCAGGGCATGAAGACCATCGAGATGAGCTTCCTGCCCGACGTGAAGGTGCCCTGCGACCAATGCCATGGCCAACGCTTCAACCCGGAGACCCTGGGCGTCAGCTGGCGCGGCAAGAGCATCGGCGATGTGCTGGCCATGGAGGTCGACGAAGCCGTCGAGTTCTTCGCCTCCATGCCTTCGATCGCCCATCCGCTGCAGCTGTTGAAGGACGTCGGCCTGGGCTATCTGACGCTGGGCCAGCCGTCACCGACGCTGTCGGGCGGCGAGGCGCAGCGCATCAAGCTGGTGTCCGAGCTGGTCAAGGTGCGCGACGACGTCACCCGCCGCGGCCAGAAGGCGCCGCACACCCTCTATGTGCTGGACGAGCCGACGGTGGGCCTGCACATGGCCGACGTGGAGAAGCTGATCCGCGTGCTGCATCGCCTGGTCGCGGGCGGGCATTCGGTCGTCGTCATCGAGCATGACCTGGATGTGATTGCCGAGGCCGACTGGGTGCTGGACCTGGGGCCGGAGGGCGGGGATGCCGGTGGTCGTGTCGTCATCGAAGGGACGCCGGAGCAGGTGGTGGCCAGCGGCAGCCATACCGGCGTGGCGCTGAAACCCGTGCTTTCTCGTGTGGCTTGAGATAGGGTCACTTCGGTTTTGCAGAAGCTTGGCTGAGGGCTGAGCATCTTCCTCATCGAGGGCCGGCCGAACACACTCCGGCGGTTCTTTGACCGAGGGTCGTGCCATGGTGTTTCTGGTCGGGTGGGTGCTGGTGTTGCTGTTGCTGGCCCTGTGGTCCGGGCTGGTCATGGCCGGGCATGCGCTGCTGGTGGCCATGTTGACGCATGCCGGCGGCATCGGCTCGGGTGACTGGAGTCTGCCCGCGTCGCTGACCGCCTGGTTGCCGGGGCCGGTAGCGGATTGGCTGGTGTCCACGCTGGAAACGCTGACGCCCCAGTTGCAGTCACTCGCAGGCATGCTGCCGTCGCTGTCCGGCGGCGTGACCGTGCTGGCCTGGGTGGTGTGGGCCTTGGGCGCCTTGCTGCTGCTGGGCATCGGCCTGGCCATCCACTTGGCGATCGCGCTGTGGCGCAAGTCCCGGCAGTCCACGGCACCGCAAACCGTCGCGGCGCTGCGCTGATCGCCTCTCACCCAACTCTCATCTGCCTGCCTCATGGAACCCCTGACTGGTTGCCTCACCCTCCTCGCCACCGTTCTGGCTGGTTCCGCCTTGCATGCCTGGCGTCTCCGCAATGAGAGGCGCGACGTGTGGCTGATCGGTGCGTCCAGCGGCGCAACCGGCCTGGGTGCCGTTCTGATGCACTGGCTCTGAGGCCCTGCGGGCCTGGGCGGGCCGTGACGAATGGAGTGGACGCGGTCCTTCCCTAAAATTCAGCGCCCCTAACCCTAGGGGGCCAATTCAGGAGACCCCCTTGAAGCCCGTGACCGTCGCTGCGCTGAGCAGCCTGGCCCTTGCCATTGCCCTGTCGGCTGCAGCCCCGCTGCAGGCCCAGACGGCGCCCGCCGCCGTCGCCTCCCTCGAGCAGATCTTCCGCGCCGAGCCCTACCGTGGCGAGAACGCCAAGGAAGCCAGTTTCAGCCGCAGCGGCCGCTATCTGGCCTATCTCTGGAGCCCCTTCGGCGAGCCCGGCACCGACCTGTGGGTGCATGACACCAAGACGGGCAAGACGACGCGCATCACCTCGCCCCAGGTCATGGCGGCCTTCGAGTCGCCCGAGGACATGGAGCGCTTCGACAAGAAGCTCAAGCAGCGCAACACCGAATACGCCGAGCGCCAGGTTCGCGAGGTCGCGCAGCAGGCCTATCTGCGTGGCGACAAGGTCGACCTGTCGCAATGGGAGAACGCCCAGCTGGCCATCCTGAAGAAGGAACTGGCCGAGAAGAAGGTCAAGGACGACGCCCAGAAGGCCGCCGACAAGGCCGAGGCCGAGGCCGAGAAGCAGGCCATGGCCGCGCTGGCGGCCAAGCGTGCCGGCAAGCCCGTGCCTGCGGCTGCGCCGGCATCGGCCGCCTCCGCCGCCGACAAGAAGGACGACAAGGAGAAGGAGGTCTGGGAGCTGCGCGACGAGCTGAAGAAGAAGCTGGCCCGCGAAAAGCTCAAGCCCAGCGACCTCTACCCCGGGCCGACCCAGTTCGCCTGGGCGCACAAGGCCGACGAACTGGTCTTCCAGTACCGCGGCGGCCTCTACCGCTGGAAGGCCGACGACAAGGCGCCGGCCGTGCTGCCGCTGGTGGCGACGCAGCGCGAGCTGCGCCTGGTGGGCTACACGGGCGACGACAGCGGCGTGCTGTTCAACGACGACACCCGCGTGCTGCGCACCAGCTTCAAGCTGCCTGGTGTGCAGGTCGTCAACCGCGAGCTCATCCATGGCGACGATGAGCAGCAGAAGAAGTACAAGATCGACCAGACCGCCATCAGCGAGGATGGCCGCTGGATGTCGCTGCTCGCCAGGGCGCCGCTGAAGACGGCCGACGACAAGCCGGCCCCGCCGCCCAAGCAGGTCGAGATCATGAATTACAGCGAACGCTGGGCCACGGCCAAGAAGGTCAACCGCGAGGTGTCGGACGACAAGCGCAGCGAGAAGCCGCTGGCCCTCTACATCCGCCAGGTGCCGCCGGGTGACGCGTCGCCGCGCAAGCAGGCCGAGCCGGTGTTCACCAACGCCGGCGGCGACGTCTGGTTCGAGATGAGCGACGTGGCCTGGGCGCGCGACGGCAGCCGCTATGCCTTCACGACCTGGGAGCGCGACAAGGAGCTGCTGCGCGTCTACCTCGGCAATGCTGAGGAAAGCGCCAAACCCGAGATGGTGCTGGAGCGCCGTGGCGATGTCGGCCACGAGGTGGTCAATGTCCTCAAGCCGCGCTTCACGCCGGACGCCAAGACGCTGGTGCTGACGCTGGACGAAGGCGGCTGGCGCCAGCCCTATGCCATCGACGTGGCGAGCAAGGCGCTGCGCCCGCTGGTCAAGGGCGAGTTCGAGGCCCACCAGGTTGTCGGCTTCACGGCCGACAGCAAGGCCATGTTCGTGCTGGCCAACCAGGGCGACACGGCGGCCATGAATGTGCTGCGTGTCGACCTGGCCAGCGGTGCCACGCAGGCCGTGGGCACGGCCGGTGAATTCCACCGCGCCGCGGCCTCATCCGAGGACGGCCGCTGGGTGGCCGCCAACGCCGGCAACTGGGCCCAGCGCCCCGAGCTCAAGCTGCTGGCCGCCGACGGCAAGGCGGCACCGCGCACGCTGACCGACAGCAGCGACAAGGCCTGGGCCCAGCTCAAGCTGCTGCAGCCCGAGCGCTTCAACTTCACGAACCGCCATGGCGACCGCATCGAGGCCTATGTCTTCAAGCCCGCCGGCTGGAAGGCCAGCGACAAGCGCCCGGCCATCGTCTACGTCTACGGCGGCCCGCTGAACGACCGCCACATCGTCGAGGTCGACAGCTTCCAGAACACCGCCTACCTGTTCGGCCAGTACATGGCCGCCAAGCATGGCTATGTGACCGTCGCCGTGGACCCGCGTGGCCACAGCAACTATGGCCGCAAGTTCTCCGATGCCAACTGGGAGCGCGCCGGCGAACCCCAGGCCGAGGACCTGGAAGACCTCGCCAAGCTGCTGCCCGCGCAATACGGCGTCGACGCCCGCCGCATCGGCCTGAACGGCTGGAGCTTCGGAGGCTTCCAGACCCAGTACACGATGTACACCCGGCCCGACGTGTTCGCTGCCGGCATCGCCGGTGCCGGCCCGACGGAATGGGAGAACTACAACAGCTGGTACAGCGGCCGCACCATCGGCAAGGCCACCGACCGGACCAAGCCGGTGCTGCGCAAATACTCGTTGCTGCCGCTGGCCAAGGGCCTCAAGAAGCCGCTGATGCTGGTGCACGGCATGCAGGACCCGAACGTGCTCTACCAGGACACCGTCAACGTCTACCGCGAGCTGCTGGACTCGGGCAAGGAGTCCCTCGTCGAGCTCTTCCTCGACCCGGACGGCGTCCATGCCCTGGGCGGCGTCGTCAAGCCGGCCGGCTGGCACCGCAAGTACGAGGCCTTCTGGGTGCGCAACCTCGGTCGCGCTGCTCCCTGATCCAAGGTCAGGGCAAGGGCCGCAGCTGCGTCGCCAGCACTTCCTCGGCCACCTTCTGGCCGAGGCGGTAGCCCACATCGATCGAGTTGCGGAAGTGCACGCCGCTCCAGACGCGTGAGTTGGCCAGCTCCTGGCCCATGGCCTCGGGCGTGGCCCAGCTGCGCGTCATCGACAAGGTCGAGTTGACCCAGACCAGCGGCGCCTGGCTGCCGCCGCGGAAGTTGGCCAGCAGCGTCTGCAGATTGCCGCCGCCGGCGGCGCCGCCCGAGGGGTAGTCGCTGTTGGGCGGTGTGTGGATCAGTGGTTCCCACGCCGCGTCGCGCAGCCTGGCATCGGCAAAGGCGCCGCGCAGCGCGTTGTGGGGCCGCCAGTGGCGGTACTTGGTCTTCAGGCCGACATAGACGATGCGCGTATCGAGGTCGGCCATGTCCATCAGCGCCAGCATGCGGGCGAATTCCAGCGGCGTCGCCTTGTTGGCCTCAGCCAGGGTCTTGAGCATCGCCACGGCGTCCTCGCCCTCGCCGGAATTCCAGAACAGCGCGATGACCGACTGCTCGCCTGTGCGCTGCGTGCTGACCCGGCCGCCAACGGCCTTGACCTCGGCGAGGTCGCGTTGCGCGATGGCGCTGCCGACGGCCGGCGGCGGGCCGGGGTCGTAGGCGGCGACGTCCTTGATGCCGAAGGGCTTGAGCCTGGCCAGCCCCACGCCGGACTCCTGCTTGTATTCCGGCGTCAGCACATGGATGCCGGGTGCAGCCTCGACCTTGGGTGGCTCGACGCGGGCATGGCTGTCGTCGGCCCGCAGGGCCAGCAACGCCAGCGCGACGCGCCGGCCCAGGGCCACGCCCTTGGCGCGGGCCGTTGCATCGGTGGCCGCCTTCAGCGAGGCCTCGTAGGTCTTGTCGAGCAGGGCCTGGTCGGCGCCCGGCACGCTGCCGAGCACGACGCGCGCGGCGGAGGCGACGGCGGCGTCAGGCGAGGCGTCGGGCACGGGCACCGGTGCCGCGCCATAGGCCTGGTAGCGCGGCGTGATGGCATTCAGCGCGTTGAACATCGCCAGGTCGGTCAGCAGCGTTGCCGGCTGGACCTGGCCGCGCGGCGATTTCTGCAGCACCTTGGGCGTGGCTTCGGCCCAGTCGCTGACGACGTCGGCATGTGCCGCAGACGCCAGCAGGACCAGCAGCAGGACAGTGAGCTTGAGCATGAACTTCTCCCTGAGCAGCAAAGGGGCGACGCTACGCCGTGCGACCGGGCGCGGCAAGACCTGCCCTAAGCTGTCGGCCATGGTGACCCCGCCTCCACCGCCCGACGAAGACCGCCGCCTCGCCCGCCTGGCGGCGCTGGCCGTCATGGACAGCGAGCCCGAGCCGCTGTTCGACCACCTGACCGCGCTGGCCGCGCAGATCTGCGGCACGCCCGTCGCCCTGCTCGGCCTGCTGGACGAGCGCCGCCAATGGTTCAAGGCCGCCGTCGGCTTCGGCCGCAGCGAGACGCCGCGGGCCTTGACCTTCTGTGCCCACACGCTGCTGGCCGACGGCCTGTTCGAGGTGTGCGACGCGCGCCTGGACGAGCGTTTCGTCGAGCATCCCGACGTGCTGGCCAGCCCGCCGCTGCGCTTCTACGCCGGCGTGCCCATCCGCCTGGACGATGGCAGCCACCCCGGCACGCTGTGCGTCGTCGACTTCAAGCCGCGCGAGCTGACCGAGGCCCAGCGCGAGGCGCTGACCCGCCTGGCCGACGCGGCCGCCGAAGCGCTGATGATGCGCGAGCGCGCCTTGGGGCTGGCCGGCGACGAGGCGGCAGAGCAGCCTTTTCGCGTGCTGGCCGAGACGACGCCGCTGGGCATCTTCCGCACCGATGCGGCGGGGCACTTCATCTTCACGAATGCGAACTGGCAGCGCATCTGCGGCCTGTCGGCGCGCGCGGCCCTCGGTGAAGGCTGGGCGGCGACGCTGACGACCGAGGACAGCAGCTCGGTGCTCGACCACTGGCAGCGCTGCATCGAGCTGCGCCAGCCCTTCGAGATGCGCTACCGGCTGCGACGCGGCGGCAACGGCCACGGCGTGCGCCAGGTCTGGGCCCGGGCCCGGCCGCTGCTGGCGCCGGACGGCGGGCTGCGCGGCTTTGTCGGCATCACGGAGGACGTGACCGACCGCATCAGCGCCGAGCGCGAGCTGCGCGACAGCAAGGTGCTGCTGGACCGCACCGGCCGCGTCGCCGGCATCGGCGGCTGGAGCCTGGACCTGCAGACCGAGGAAATCGTCTGGAGCGACCAGACCTGCCGCATCCACGACCTCGAGCCCGGCCACGTCCCTTCGCTGGAAGAGGCCATCAACTACTACAAGCCCGAGGCGCGCACCGTCATCCAGGCCGCCGTGCAGCGGGGCATGCAGCATGGCGAGGCCTGGAGCCTGGAGCTGCCGCTGGTGACGGCCAAGGGGCGCGAGATCTGGGTGCTGTCCCAGGGCCAGGTGGACTGGCAGGACGGCGTGCCGGTGCGGCTGGTGGGCGCCTTCCAGGACGTCACCGAGCATCACCGCGCTGCCGTCGAGCTGGAGCACAACCGCCAGCGGCTGCGGGCGCTGTACGAGTCGACGCCGGCGCTGATGCATTCGGTCGACGCGGCCGGCCGCGTGCTCAGCGTGTCCGACCGCTGGCTGGAACGCCTGGGCTACAAGCGCCAGCAGGTCATCGGCCGGGCCATGGACGATTTCATGACGCCCGAGTCGTCGCAGCAGGTGCGCGACATCTACCGCCCCGCCATGTGGCGCGACGGGCATGTCAGCGACTGCCCCGTGCAGCTGATCTGCGCCGACGGCCGGTTGCGCGACGTGCTGGTCTCGGCGGTGGCCGAATACACCGCCTCGGGTCAGCCGCTGCGCGCGCTGGCGCTGGTGGACGACATCACCGAGGACCTGCAGCGCCGCGCCGAACTGGCCCACGAGCAGCGCATGCGCCGCCAGACCGAGCGCCATGTGCAGGAGCTGGACCAGTTGCTGCACGAGCGCTCCGAGATGCTGGACGTGCTGGCCCACGAGGTGCGCCAGCCGCTGAACAACGCCAGCGCCGCGCTGCAGGGCGCCGCCGCCAGCCTGGCCGGGCGTGGCGAGCGCCAGGCGCAGGAGCGGCTGACGCGCGCCCAGGCCGTGCTGGGCACGGTGCTGGCCGGGGTCGACAACACCCTGGCCGCGGCCAGCCTGCTGGCCGGTGGCGGGCGCGTCGCCCGCGAGGACACCGACATCGACACGCTGATCGCCGTGACGATTGCCGACCTGCCGCGCGAGCAGCGCGACCGCATCGTCGTGCACCGCCACACCGCCACGCGCACCGCGCTGATGGACATGAGCCTGCTGCGCCTGGCCCTGCGCAACCTGCTGTCCAACGCGCTGAAGTACGCACCCGGCGTCAGCCCGGTGACGCTGCACGTCATCGACTTCGACGAACCCGCCGTGCTGCAGTTCGAGGTGGCCGATGCCGGCCCCGGCATTCCGCGCGAGCTGCTGCCACGCCTGTTCACGCGTGGCGCGCGCGGCAGCGGCCATGCCGGCGTCGGCGAGTCGGCCCACGGCCTGGGCCTGTACATCGTGCGCCGCGTGATGGACATGCACGGTGGCACGGCCGAATTGCTGCGCACCGGGCCGCTGGGTACCGTGATGCGGTTGAGCCTGCCGCAGGCCGACTAGATGCCGCCAAGCGTGATGGCCGACACGACTTTTACGGCTGAAACCGTGCCGGGTCACGCGACGCCGCGCTGCGGTCCCGCTAGGCTGCGGGCCCCATGGATCGTGCTGTCATGAAGAAGGGCCCGCTCAGCCTGCGCAGCCAGCTCAGCCTGGTGCTGGGCGGCCTCGCGCTGGCCATCCTGACCGGCGTCGGCGGCTACCTCGGCAACCTGGCGACCGATGAGCTCTACACGGCCCAGCAGTCGGCCGTGCGGGCCACGGCCCAGGCCGCCGCCGAGCTGCTGGCCACCCAGCTGCGCGACCGCGAGCGCGAGATCGAGCTGCTCAGCATCGCACCCCATCTCGTGGACGGCAAGCTTGACGCCGCTGCCGTGCGCGAGGCGCTGGACCGCCGCCAGGCCCTGCACGACGAGTTCGCCTGGATGGGCGTCGCTGCCCCCGACGGCATCGTGCTGCAGGCCACCGGCGGCATGCTGACCGGGCGCTCAGTGGCCCAGCGCGAATGGTTCATCGCGGCACGCGAGCGTGTCTATGTGGGCGATGTGCACGAGGCCAAGCTGCTCGCCACCATGCTGCCCTCCCAGCCCAATGGCGAGCCGACGCGCTTCATCGACTTCGCCGCCCCCATCCGCGATGCCGAAGGCCGGCTGCGCGGCGTCGTCGGCGCCCATGCGCACTGGCGCTGGATCACCGGCATCGTCGACGGCACGGTACGCCGCCAGCAGCCCGGCAGCGGCATCGACGCCCTCATCCTCGACCGCCAGGGCCGCATCCTCTACCCGGAGGCGATGAAGCTCGCCCAGAGCGCCGGCGCGGCCGTGCTGCCCAGCAACCTCGCCAATGGCCGCATCGAAGGCCGGCAGACCTTTGGCGACGGCAAGGAATACCTGACCAGCGAGGCCGCCCTGCAGGCGCGCACCAATGCCGAGCTCGGCTGGCGCATCGTCGCCCGCCAGCCGCTGGAGCAGGCCATGCGCCCGGTGCGCGAGCTGCGCCGCGAGCTGGTGCTGCTCGGCCTGATGATGGCCACCGCGTTGACGCTGGCCGCCCTGCTGCTGGCGCGGCGCATCAGCCGGCCCGTCGAGCAACTGGCCAGGATCGCCCAGCGCGTCGAGGCGGAGCGCCGCATCCCCGAATTCCCCGCCGAGCCGGCGGCCCGCGAGCTGGCCCAGCTCAGCGATGCGATGCAGTCCATGGCGACGTCCCTGCTCGACACCGAGCAGCAGCTGCAGAAGACCAATGCGACGCTGGAGGCCCAGGTCGAGCAGCGCACCGCCGAACTGCAGGCCGCCAACGCGGCCCTGGAACACCTGGCCACGCGCGACCCGCTGACCGGCCTGCACAACCGCCGCAGCCTGGACGCGCGCCTGGCCGAGGCCCAGGCCCTGGACCGCCGCTACGGCGTCAGCAACGGCCACGTGCACGGCCTGCTGCTGGTGGACGTCGACCATTTCAAGCGCGTCAACGACGTGTATGGCCACCCGGCCGGCGACGCCGTGCTGCGCCAGCTTGCCGCCATGCTGCAGGCCAACGTGCGCATCAGCGACGTCGCGGCCCGCTTCGGTGGCGAGGAGTTCGCCGTGCTGCTGCCGGAGCTGGCCGGGCCGCTGGAGGCCGTCATGGCGGCCGAGAAGATCCGCGCCGCTGTCGAGGCCGCAACCTTCCCCGAGGTCGGCAAGCTGACCATCAGCATCGGTGTCAGCCTGGCCTCGCCGGATGACGAGTACGTGGGCCCGCTGATCGCGCGCGCCGATGCCGCGCTGTACGAGGCCAAGCGCGGCGGACGCAATGCCGTCGTGTTGAAGACGGCCGCAGTCGTGGCTTGAACCGCGGCGGGTCTGGAGGCGGCCCGACAGGCGGGGTCAAGAACTCCCCGCAGCCGCCGCCGCCGGTGCCTCCTAGGCTTGGGCCCATGTTGTCCCTGGCCACTTCCGCCCCTGCCACGCTGCCGCACAGCGTCTGCTGGGGCCGCCTGCCAGCGGAGATCAGCGTCTACACGGCGGCCGAGTTGCGCTCGCAGTGGCTGGTCGAGCTGGAGAGCCGCGCCGGCGACGCCGAGGTCATCGAGCTGGATGGATCGGCCGTCGAGCAATTCGACGCCGCCGGTGCCCAGAGCCTGCTGGCCCTGGCGCATGCCCTCAGCGCGCGCGGCCAGCGCCTGCAGCTGACGCGGGCCAGCGACGTCCTCGCCCATGCCTGCCGGGCTCTCGGCCTGGCCGACCTCATCGCATCCACCGCCAGCGAGCCGCAGCCATGAGGGTCGCCTGATCGATGTTGTTGCAGGAACTGCGCGAGTCCACCTGTGTGCGACTCGCCGAGCTGATGCAGGAGGCGGTGGGGCTGAGCTTCTCGACGGCCGGCCGTGCCGTGGTCGCGTCGCGCCTGGCGCCGCGGCTGCAGCGTCTGGGCCTGGACAGCTATGAGGCCTATGTCGCGCTGATCGCCGGCGCGGACGGCGCTGCCGAGCTGCAGCTGGCCATCGACCTGCTGACCACCGGCGACAGCCATTTCTTTCGCGAGCCCGCCCACTTCGAGCTGCTGGAGTCCGAGCTCAGCGGCATGCGCCTGCCGCGCCTGCGGCTGTGGAGCGCGGCCGCGGCCTTCGGCGACGAGGCCTACAGCCTGGCCATGCTGCTGGCCGACCTGCAGCAGGCCGGCCGCATCGGCGCCGACTGGTCCGTCCTCGGTACCGACATCAGCGAGCGCGCGCTGCGCGCCGGCTTCGAGGCCATCTATGCCGAGGACAGGCTGCGCCAGCTGACGCCCGAGCGGCTCAGGCGCTACGGCGTGCGCGGCAAGGAGGGGTCGGCCGGCCTGATCCAGATGCAGGCGGCCCTGCGTGAGCGTGTCGACTTCATGCGGCTGGACCTGCGCCAGCCGGTGGGCGAACTCGGGCCCTTCGACGCGGTCTTGCTGCGCCATGCGCTGCTCTATTTCGACGCGGCGACCCGGCAGGCCGTCGTCGGGCGCGTGCTGGCTCAGCTGCGGCCCGGTGGCCTGTTCTTCATCGGCGCCGGCGAGGACCTGAGCCTGGCGGGCCTGGAGAAGCTGGCGCCGGGCGTGTTCAGAAAACAGGCTTAGATCAGCTGCAGCGGCGCGCGGAAGACATAGCCGACGCGCGACTTGCTTTGCAGCGGCACCAGCGTGGGCGTGGCGCGCTCGATGCGCCGGCGCAGGCGGTAGATGGTGGCCGACAGGCCGTCGTCGGTCTCGCCATCGGGCACTTCCCGGCCGAGCTTGTTCAGCAGGGCCTCGCGCGTGACCGGTTCGCCATTGGCCTGGGCAAAGCATTCCAGCAATTGCCGATCGGCCTCGCTCAACTGGATGCGCGTGCCGTCGGGCACGACGAGTTCGCCGCTGGCGCGGTCCAGCTTCCAGACCGCATCGGCTGCCGATGGCTTGGCGACGCGGCGCTGCACGGCGGCGATGGCCAGCGACACCTGCTCGAACTGCACCGGCTTGACGAGGTACATGTCGGCACCGGCCGTGATGACCTCGCGGAAGACCTCGGGGCCCAGGCGGCCGGACACGACGACGACGCCGGCGTCGGTGCGCCGGCGCAGGATCTTGATGAGCTCGACGCCGTTGACGCCGGGCAGCATCAGGTCGACCAGATAGAAGTCGAAGTTGAAGGCCTCGGGCGAGGCCAGCAGGGCGTTGCTGTCGTCGAAACGGCTGACCGCGATGCCCTGCTGCTCCTGCAGATGCTGGGTCAGGAACTCGGAGTACTCAGCGTCGTCGTCGATGAGGGCGAGGGTCTTGGGGTGCATGGCGGCGTTGGACACGGGAGCAACCGCGGAGTTTGCCGCATGACTGAGGCGTCAGGGCGTCTCGGAAAGCCATCGGAACGTGGTTTGCTGCACGCTTTGGGTCATAAATGACTGACACTAGATGGGCGCTGTGATAAATCAAGCCGCCAGCGAGCGGCACGAGGAGACCGCGATGGACGACGACGTTCAAGACGAAGGCCCCGACGAGTTGGACTGGCTGCAGCCCGGTCATCGCTTTGCACCGGCGGAGGCGTTGCGGCGCATCCAGGCGCTGTGCGCGGCCTGGCCCGATCTCTATGCCGCGATGTTTCTCGTGCTGGCCACCCACCAGGAGCTGCCGCGCGACATGCTGGCCGCGGCCATCAAGCAGTTCCGCGCCGACCTCGACGCCTACACCCGCGATGATGTCGTCAGCCTGCTGACGGCGATCTGGAACGGTGGCAAGAGCGGCTTCGACGCGGTGCTGCGCACGCGCGCCAATTCACCCAAGAAGGGCGGCGGCGCGTTCTCCTGGGTGAAGGAGTAGCGGCTACTTCTTCAGGCCGAGGGCTGCCCAGCCCTCGTGCCCCAGCTTGTCCAGCGTCTCGAGGTTGTTCTCGTAGATGGAGGCCGTGTCGGGCATGGACTCGACGGCGCGCTCGATGCTGTCCTCGCGCAGGATGTGCAGCGTGGGGTAGGGCGAGCGGTTGCTGTAGTTGGCGATGTCGTCGGGCGTGTTGCCGTCGAACTGGTAGCCGGGGTGGAAGTCGGCGATCTGCAGGATGCCGTCGAGCTTGAGCTCTTCCACCAACCCGTCTGCCGCGTCGAGGAAGTCGTTGAAGTCGAGGAAGTCGGTCAGCACGTTCGGATGGATGACCAGCGTCGTGTCGACTTCCTCGGGGTCGGCGCGGTTCAGCGCCAGCAGCTCGTGCGCCAGGTCCTTCAGCAGCTGTTCCGGATCGGTCGCCTCGCTGACGACATAGCGGATGCGCTCGTTGACGTGCACGGCTTTCGCGAAGGGGCAGAGGTTCAACCCGATGACGGCCTTGACGACCCAGTCGCGGGTGTCCTGGATGATCTGTTCGGAATTCATCGCGGCGTGTTCAACCACTGTTCAGCCATGCGCACCCACATGGAGCCGCCCAGCGGGATCAAATCGTCGTTGAAGTCGTAGCTGGGGTTGTGCAGCGTGCAAGGTCCCATGCCATGGCCGCCGATGCGGTGCTCGCCTTCGCCGTTGCCGATGAGGAAATAGCAGCCGGGCTTGTCCAGCAGGTAGTAGCTGAAGTCCTCGGCGCCCATCGTCGGCTCGAACTCCTGCACGTTGTCGGCACCGACCATGTCGGCCAGCACGCGGCGCGCGAACTCGGTCTCGGCGGGGTGGTTGATGGTCGGCGGGTAGTTGCGGCGGAACTCGAACTCGGCGGTGAGCTCGAAGGCGCCGGCGAGCTGCTCGGTCATCTCCTTCATGCGGCGCTCGAACAGGTCCAGCAACTCCAGCGTGAAGGTGCGCACCGTGCCTTCCATGACGACGGAGTCCGGCACGACGTTCGTCGCCTCACCGGCGTGGATCATCGTCACGGAGATGACGCCGGGGTCGATGGGGCGCTTGTTGCGGCTGACGATGGTCTGGAAGGCCGTGACGAGCTGGCAGGCCGCCGGCACGGGGTCCAGGCCGAGGTGGGGCATGGCGGCGTGCGAACCCTTGCCCCTGAGCGTGATCTTGAACTCGTTGCTGGACGCGAACACCGGGCCGCTCTTCAGCGCGAACTGGCCGGCCTTCATGCCGGGCCAGTTGTGGGCGCCGAACATGGCCTCCATCGGGAATTTCTCGAACAGGCCGTCCTTGATCATCTCGCGGGCGCCGCCACCACCTTCCTCGGCGGGCTGGAAGACCAGGTAGACCGTGCCGTCGAAGTTGCGGTGCTTGGCCAGGTGCTTGGCCGCGGCCAGCAGCATGGCCGTGTGGCCGTCGTGGCCGCAGGCGTGCATGCGGCCGAGATATGAACTGGCGTGCGGAAACTGGTTGCGCTCGGTCATCGGCAACGCGTCGATGTCGGCACGCAGGCCGACGGCGCGGTCGGATGTGCCGTTCTTGACGATGCCCACCACGCCGGTGGTGCCGAGGCCGCGATGGATGGGGATGCCCCAGTCGGTCAGCGCCTGGGCGATGACGTCCGCGGTGCGCTGCTCGTGGAAGCAGAGTTCGGGGTGCTTGTGCAGGTCACGGCGGATGGCCGTGATGGCCGGCGCGTCGGCGAGGATGGTGTCGATGAGCTTCATGAGAGGGTGACTTCAGGCTCTGTAAGGGGTCGAGTTTAGGATTGCGGCCGTGAATCTGCGTCGCAACGTCCGCGGCTGGCTTTTGTGGCTGGCCTTTCTCCTGCCCCTCGCGCAAGCGATGGCAGGGGTGCATGCGCTGTCGCACGTCAGTGCCGACCGCCAGGACGATGGCATCGCCCACCTGGTTCATTGCGACCTCTGCCTGACCGCCGCCGACCTTGGCACGGGCGCGCCGGCCGCCGAGCCGGTGGCCGTGGTGGCCGATACGGCCACGCATGCCGCCCCGCTGGTGGCCCGCGGCGGTGCGCCGCGCGCCGTCAGCCTCGGCCTGCCGCCCGCCCGGGCACCCCCCGCTTCCGCCTGAACTCCAGCCTTCCCGCGCCTGAAACCGGCGCGGGTGTTTGCGTTTTCTTGCGGAAGTACCCCTCATGCGTTCCTTTGCCCTGGCGCCCCTTGCGGCTGCCTGCCTCGTTTCCCTTTCCGCTCACGCCGAGCCCGCCGAATCCCTCGACAAGGTCGTCGTCACCGGCAACCCGCTGAAGAGCCAGGTGCTGGCCCAGCCCAGCGATTCCCTCGGTGGTGACCAGCTGGTGCTGACCCGCGCCGCCAACCTCGGCGACACGCTGCAGGGCCTGCCCGGCGTGGCCGCCACCAACTTCGGCCCCAATGCCAGCCGGCCCAGCATCCGCGGCCTGGATGGCGACCGGGTGCGCATCCTCAGCAACTCGGGCGCGTCGGTGGATGCGTCCAATCTCAGCTTCGACCATGGCGTGGCCATCGACCCCCTGGTCATCGACAAGGTCGAAGTGCTGCGCGGCGCCGCGGCGCTGCTGTATGGCGGCAACGCGGTCGGCGGCGTCGTCAACACGCTGGACAACCGCATTCCCCGCACGCTGATCGATGGCCTCAGTGGCGCGGCCGAGGTGCGCCTGGGCGGCGCCTCGCGCGACAGGAGTGGCGCCCTCGTGCTGGACGGCGGCAGCGGCCAGCCGCATGCCGGTTTCGGCTGGCACGTCGACCTGTCCGGCCGCGATGCCGGCGACCAGGCCGCGCCGCGCTTCGACAGCGAGGGTGAAAGCCGCACCAGCGTGCGCAACTCGGCCGCCCGCAGCCATGGTGGCGCGGTGGGCGGCTCGGTGTTCTTCCAGGGCGGCTTTGCCGGCGTGTCGGTGGACGACTTCCACACCAACTACGGGACGACGGCCGAGGAGGACGTGACCATCCGCATGCAGCGCCAGCGCCTGGCCACGGCGGGTGAGTGGGCGACGGCCGACGGCCCCATCCACCGCATCAGCTGGCAGCTCAGCCGCAACCGCTATGAGCACCAGGAGGTGGAAGGCACGGGCGAGGTCGGCACGACCTTCAAGAGCACCGGCACCGATGGCCGCGTGGAGGTGGAGCACGCTGCGATCCAGACACCGTGGGGCCCTGTCAAGGGCCTGATCGGCCTGCAGACCGAAGCGCTGGACTTCTCCGCCCTGGGTGAGGAGGCCTTCGTGCCCAGCACCCGCACGCGCAACACCGGCGTCTTCCTGCTGGAGCAGGCGAGGCTTGCCGGCGTGGACTGGTCGGCTGGCGCGCGCACCGAGAGCGTGACGGTGGACTCCGACGGTGGCGAGCGCTTCGGCGCGGCGGCATCCAGGCGCTTCAAGCCCGTCAGCGTCGCACTCAGCGGCGTCTATCCGCTGAATTCGGCCTGGAGCCTGAGCGCCAACCTGAACCGCACCCAGCGTGCGCCCGCCTACTACGAGTTGTTCGCCAATGGCCTGCATCTGGCCAGCGCCGCCTACGAGCGTGGTGACGCCAACCTCGGCCTGGAGCGCTCCAAGGGGGCCGACATCGGCCTGAAGTGGGAAGGCGATGGCAGCCATGTGCATGTCAACGTCTACGAGACGCGCTTTGCCAACTACATCGCGCTGCAGGCCACCGGCGAGACGGCCGACAACGACGGCGAGGCGGTGCCGGTCTACAACTTCCAGGCCGTCCCGGCTCTACTGCGCGGCGTCGAGTTCGAAGGCCGTTGGCAGCTGCACCCTGCCGTTGCGCTGCTGAGCCAGCTCGACGCCGTGCGCGGCGACAACCGGGCGACGGGTGAGCCGCTGCCCCGGCTGGCGCCGCTGCGCGCCATGCTGGGCCTGGAGGCCAGGCAGGGCGACTGGTCGGGCAAGCTGGAATGGCGCGGTTCTGCGCGCCAGAGCCGGGTGGCCCAGTTCGACACCCCGACCCCCGGCTACGGCACCGTGCGCTTGAGTCTTGCCCGCCAGCTGCGCTGGGGCCAGACGGACGCGCTCTGGTATCTGAAGTTGGACAACCTGGGCAACAAGCTGGCCTACAACGCGACGGCCGTGCCGACCATCCGCGACCTGTCGCCCCAGCCAGGTCGGTCGGCGAGTACAGGGTTGCAACTGCGTTTCTGACGGTCGAAGGCGGTGTACAACCGTGCATGCCGCCCACGCACCGGGCGGTATGCACGCAAGTCGTGCGTGCACGCACCAGAAGCTTCTTCTTGCGCGGGCGCGGAACTTGCGTCGCACGGCAGGGAACAGGAGCGACGATGCAGACCGCCTTTGACGAGATGAATGCGGCAGGGTCGAACAAGACCCGCGCCCACTACGAGTCCTATGCCCGCTGGCTGGCCGAACAGCCCGAATCGCTGATGCGCGAGCGGCGCGAGCAGGCCGAACTGATCTTCCGCCGCGTTGGCATCACCTTCGCCGTCTATGGCGACAAGGACTCGGGCGAAGGCACCGAGCGCCTCATCCCCTTCGACCTGATCCCGCGGGTCATCCCGGCGTCCGAGTGGACGTCCATGCAGGCCGGCCTGGCCCAGCGCGTGACGGCGCTGAACCGCTTCATCCACGACGTCTATCACGACCAGGAGATCCTGAAGGCCGGCATCGTGCCCGCCGACGAGATCCTGAACAACGCCCAGTTCCGCAAGGAGATGATGGGCGTGGACGTGCCGGGCAATGTCTACAGCCACATCGCCGGCGTCGACATCGTGCGCGCCGGCAATGCCGACGGCACGGGCGACTACTACGTGCTGGAGGACAACCTGCGCGTGCCCAGCGGCGTGAGCTACATGCTCGAGAACCGCAAGATGATGATGCGGCTCTTCCCGGACCTGTTCGTCAGCCACCGCATCGCGCCGGTGGCCCATTACCCCGACCTGCTGCTGGACACGCTGCGCAGCGTCGCGCCCTCGGGGGTGTCCGACCCCACTGTCGTGGTGCTGACCCCGGGCATGTACAACTCGGCCTACTTCGAGCACGCCTTCCTGGCCCAGCAGATGGGCGTGGAGCTGGTCGAGGGTCAGGACTTGTTCGTCGACGGCGGCTTTGTGTACATGCGCACGACGCGCGGCCCCAAGCGCGTGGACGTCATCTACCGCCGCCTGGACGATGACTTCCTCGACCCGCAGGTCTTCCGTGCCGATTCGCAGCTGGGCTGTGCGGGCCTGGTCGGCGCCTACAAGGCCGGCAAGGTGACGCTGTCCAACGCCATCGGCACGGGCATCGCGGACGACAAGTCCATCTACCCCTATGTGCCGAAGATGATCGAGTTCTACCTCGGCGAAAAACCCATCCTGCAGAACGTGCCGACCTATGTCTGCCGCGAGAAGGAGGGCCTGGCCTACACGCTGGCGCATCTGTCCGAGCTGGTGGTCAAGGAGGTGCATGGCGCCGGCGGCTACGGCATGCTGGTCGGCCCGGCGGCGACCCAGGACGAGGTCGAGGCCTTCCGCGCCCGGCTCATCGCCAACCCCGGCAACTACATCGCGCAGCCGACGCTGTCGCTGTCCAGCTGCCCGACCTTCGTGGAGAGTGGCATAGCGCCGCGTCACATCGATCTGCGACCCTTCGTGCTGTCGGGGTCGTCGGTGCGCATGGTGCCCGGGGGCCTGACCCGGGTCGCGTTGAAGGAGGGCTCCTTGGTGGTGAACAGCAGCCAGGGCGGCGGCACCAAGGACACCTGGGTGCTGGAAGACTGAGGGAGAGAACCAGATGCTTTCTAGAACCGCTGACCATCTTTATTGGATGTCGCGCTACATCGAGCGCGCCGTTCAAGCGCACAGCGCTTGCGCCGAAGGCAAAACACCGCGACGCGCGCCAGCGCGTGCTGTGTTCTCGGCCAACGATTCGGAGTCGAAGCATGCTGTCTAGGACTGCTGACCATCTCTATTGGATGTCCCGCTACATCGAGCGGGCCGAGAACACCGCGCGTCTGCTCGACATCGCCTACCAGACCTCCCTGCAGCCGCAGTCGGCCAGCGAGTCCGAGCAGACCTGGCGCAGCCTGGTATCCATCTCCGAGCTGAACAGCCTCTATGGCACCAAGTATGCGGAGATCAACGGCCGCAGCGTCATGGAGTTCATGGTGGCCGACGAGGCCAACCTGTCGTCCATCTTCAACTGCCTGCGCGCCGCGCGCGAGAACGCCAGGGCCGTGCGCGGGGCGCTGACGACCGAGGTCTGGGAGACCATGAACCAGACCTGGCTGGAGTTCCGCCGCCTGCTGCGCGAAGGCCTGCTGGCGCGCGACCCGTCGCAGCTCTTCGAGTGGGTCAAGTACCGCAGTCACCTGTCGCGCGGCGTGACGGTGGGCACCATGCTGCAGGACGAGGCCTTCCACTTCATCCGCATCGGCTCCTTCCTGGAGCGGGCCGACAACACGGCGCGGCTGCTGGACATCAAGTTCTATCGCCAGGACGAAACCGGCACGGAGCGCGACGCGGCACGCGACTTCTACTACTGGTCGGCCGTGCTGCGCTCCGTGTCGGGCTTCGAGATCTACCGCAAGGTCTACAGCAACGTCATCCAGCCGGACAAGGTCGCCGAGCTGCTGATCCTGCGCCCCGACATGCCGCGCTCGCTCTCGCATTGCATGACGCGCATGCAGGCCAACCTCAAGCGTGTGGCCAACCCCCAGTCCGACGAGACCCTGCGCCGCGTCGGCCGCTTGGAGGCCGAACTGGCCTATGGCCGCATCGACGAGATCCTGGCGCAGGGGCTGCACCCTTTCCTGGATGGCTTCCTCGCCGAGGTGGCCGACCTCGGTGCCGCCATCAGCCGCGACTTCCTTGTTCCTTCGACTTGAGCCACAGGGCCACGCATGTCAATCCACGTCGCCCTCAAACACGTCACCCGCTACAAATACGACCGCCCGGTCAGCCTCGGCCCCCAGGTCGTGCGCCTGCGGCCGGCGCCGCACTGCCGCACGCCGGTGCTGTCGTATTCGCTGCGAATCGAGCCAGCGGACCACTTCATCAACTGGCAGCAGGACCCGTTCGCGAACTACCTCGCGCGGCTGGTGTTCCCCGAGAAGACGACGGAGTTCACCGTCACGGTGGACCTGGTCGCCGAGATGGCGGTCTACAACCCCTTCGACTTCTTCCTCGAGGAGCACGCCCAGACCTTCCCCTTCAAGTACGACGAGGTCCAGCAGATCGAGCTCGCGCCCTATCTGCAGGTCGAGCCGCTGACACCCTTGCTGGCCGCCTACCTGAAGGACATCCCGCTCGACCGGCGCTCGACGAATGACTTCCTCGTCGAGCTCAACCAGAGGGTGCAGCGCAGCGTCTCCTACCTGATCCGCATGGAGCCCGGCGTGCAGACGCCCGAGGAGACGCTGGCCAAGGCCTCGGGCTCCTGCCGCGACTCCGGCTGGCTGCTGGTGCAGCTGATGCGCCACCTCGGCCTGGCGGCGCGCTTCGTGTCGGGCTATCTGATCCAGCTGACGCCGGACGAGAAAGCGCTGGACGGCCCCAGCGGCACCGAGGTCGACTTCACCGACCTGCACGCCTGGTGCGAGGTCTACCTGCCTGGCGCCGGCTGGATCGGCCTGGACCCCACCTCCGGCCTGCTCGCGGGCGAGGGCCACATCCCGCTGGCCGCCACGCCCACGCCCGGCAGCGCCGCGCCCATCAGCGGTGCTGTCGACAAGGCCGAGGTCGAGTTCGAGCACGAGATGAGCGTCACGCGCATCTACGAGTCGCCGCGCGTGACCAAGCCCTACACCGAAGAGCAATGGGCCGAGGTGCTGACGCTCGGCGAGCAGGTGGACCGCGAACTGGCCGCCGGCGACGTGCGCCTGACCATGGGCGGCGAGCCCACCTTCGTCTCCATCGACGACCGCGACGCGCCCGAATGGAACACCGAGGCGCTCGGCCCCACCAAGCGGCTCAGCGCCCAGCAGCTCACGCACCGGTTGCGCGACGAATACGGCCAGGGCGGCTTCCTGCATTTCGGCCAGGGCAAGTGGTACCCGGGCGAACAGCTGCCACGCTGGGCCCTGTCCATCTACTGGCGTGCCGACGGCCAGCCCTGCTGGCGCAACCCCGACTGGTTCGCCGACGAGCGGGAAGGCCACGCCTACACGAGCACGCACGCCCAGGCTTTCATGAGCGCGCTGACGCGCCGCCTGGCCCTGCCCGACACGCATGTCGAGCCCGCCTACGAGGACACCTACTACTACCTGTGGCGCGAACGCCGCCTGCCGGTCAACGTCGACCCCTTCGACTCGCGCCTGGACGACGAGATGGAGAGGGCACGCCTGCGCCGCATCTTCGAGCAGGGGCTGGCCCAGGTCGTCGGCTATGTGCTGCCCATCAGTCGCAGCGGCGACTCACCGGCGCTGGCCGGCACGCGCTGGCAGACGGGGCCGTGGTTCTTCCGCGGCGAGCGCCTCTACCTCCACCCCGGCGACTCGCCGATGGGCTGGCGGCTGCCGCTGGATTCGCTGCCCTGGGTCAGCAAGGGCGACTACCCCTATCTGATCGAGCAGGACCCTTTCGCCCCGCGCGGCATGCTGCCCGCGGCGGCGGCACTGCGTGTGCAGACGCTGGGCGTGACCTCGGCCGGGCCGACGCCTGGCTTGCTGCCCGGCGGCAAGGCCGGCGGTGCAGGGGGCACGGGTGCAGGCCCCGCCGCACCGGGGCGCTTCGAGAGTGCCCGCGACATCACGCGCACCGCGCTGTGCGTCGAGGCCCGCGACCCGCGCCGCGCCAACGGCCCCGCGGCGGAAGCCAAGGGCAAGGCCAGTGGCGTCCTCTATGTCTTCATGCCACCGCTGGAGAAGCTTGAGCATTACCTGGAGCTGCTGGCGGCGGTGGAAGCCGCTTGCGAGGACACCGGCTACAAGATCGTGCTGGAGGGCTACCCGCCGCCGCGCGACCCGCGCCTGAAGCTGCTGGCCGTCACGCCCGACCCCGGCGTCATCGAGGTCAACATCCATCCGGCGCACAGCTGGGGCGAACTGGTCGCCCACACCGAGTTCCTCTACGAAGCCGCGCGCCTGACGCGGCTTTCGAGCGAGAAGTTCATGATCGACGGCCGCCACACCGGCACCGGTGGCGGCAACCACTTCGTGCTCGGCGGCGCCACGCCGGCCGACTCGCCCTTCCTGCGCCGACCGTCGCTGCTGGCCTCGCTGCTGGCCTACTGGCACAACCACCCCTCGCTGAGCTATCTCTTCAGCGGTCTCTTCCTCGGCCCGACGAGCCAGGCGCCGCGCGTGGACGAAGCGCGCAACGACCAGCTGCGCGAGCTGGAGATCGCGCTGGACGAGATCCACAAGCTGGCCGAGCGTGACGCCGGAGACGTGCCGCCCTGGATCATCGACCGCATGCTGCGCAATGTGCTGGTGGACGTGACCGGCAACACCCACCGCAGCGAGTTCTGCATCGACAAGCTCTATTCGCCGGACTCCGCGACCGGACGCCTGGGCCTGCTGGAGCTGCGCGCCTTCGAGATGCCGCCGCATGCGCGCATGAGCATCGTGCAGCAATTGCTGCTGCGCGCCCTCGTCGCCCGCTTCTGGAAAACACCCTACCGCGCGCCGCTGGTGCGCTGGGGCACCGAGCTGCATGACCGCTGGCTGCTGCCGCATTTCATCCGCGAGGACTTTGCCGATGTCATGCAGGACATGCAGGAGGCCGGCTACGCGATGGACGCAGCCTGGTTCGCGCCGCACTACGAGTTCCGCTTCCCCAAGTACGGCGAGTTCGCGTCGCGCGGCGTGCACCTGACGCTGCGCGGCGCGCTGGAGCCCTGGCATGTGATGGGCGAGGAGGGCTCGGCCGGCGGCAATGTCCGCTATGTGGACGCGTCGATGGAGAGGCTGGAGCTGCATGTCACCGGCCTCATCGACCCGCGCCACCGCGTGACGGTCAACGGCCAGCCCGTGCCGCTGCAGCCCACCGGCCGCGTCGGCGAGTTCGTCTGCGGCGTGCGCTACCGCGCCTGGCTGCCACAGTCGGCCCTGCACCCCACCATCGGCATCCATGCGCCGCTGACGGTGGACCTGGTAGACACCTGGCAGCAGAAGTCGCTCGGCGGCTGCCGCTACTTCGTCGCCCATCCCGGCGGCCGCAACTACGCGACGCTGCCGGTCAACGCCTACGAGGCCGAGAGCCGGCGCCTGGCGCGTTTTGCGGCCATCGGCCACACGCCGGGGCGTGTCGAAGTGAAAGAGCCGAAACGCAGCCTGGAGTTTCCTTTCACGCTGGATCTTCGCAAGACGGTCTAGACAGCTTGGGGCAAACTCACGGCATGAGCATTGACCTCGCCGAACTCCGCAAGCTCTCGGTGGCTGAACGCATTCAGCTGGCCGAGGACTTGTGGGACAGCATCGCCTTGGACGCCGCCGAGGCGCCGGGGCTGACCGACGCCCAGCGGCAGGAGTTGCAACGTCGCCTGCGTGCGCATGAGTCGGATCCGTCGGCTGCTCTGCCTTGGGAGCAGGTGCGCGCCGAGTTGATGGCAGGGCCTGCATCACGCTGAGCCATGCGAGTTTTCTTTCGGCCTGAAGCACGCGACGAGCTGCTCGAAGCGCAGGCCTGGTACGAAGCTCACGCACCCGGCCTGGGACAGGAATTCGCCCGCGCCTTCGAGGTCGCGCTGCAGTCGGCCTGCCGGCAACCTGCCGGCTTCGCCGAGGTCGAGGAAGGCTGCCGTCGCGTCGTGCTGAGGCGCTTCCCGTACTCGCTCTACTACCGTGCTGCCGGCGACGAGTTGCTGGTGGTTGCCGTCTTCCACCATCGTCGTCCGCCCCCCGCAAGGCAGGGGCGGCGCTGAAACCCCCTGCATCATGCACATCGAGATCCAACCCGGCGTCCGCCTCTTCGTCGACATCGAGGGCCTGGGCCATGAGCCCGTCGGCCCGGAGCTGCGCGAGAAGCCGACGCTGATCCTCATCCATGGCGGCCCGGGTTTCGACCACACCGCTTTCCGCCCCTTCTTCAGCCGCTTCACGGACCTCTGCCAGGTCGTCTACTACGACCAGCGCGGCCACGGCCGCAGCGACCCGAGGCCGGCGGATGAATGGGTGCTGGATGTGTTCGCCGACGATGTGGTGCGGCTCTGCGATGCGCTGGGTGTGACCAAGCCCATCGTGCTGGGCCAGAGCTTTGGCGGCTTTGTCGCGCAGCGCTATCTGGCGCGCCACCCCGAGCATCCGAGCAAGGTCGTGCTGTCCAGCACCTCGCATCACTTCGGCCTGGAACGCAAGATAGCCCGCTTCGGCGCCCTGGGCGGGCCCGATGCCGCAGCGGCCACGCGCGAGTTCTGGGAGAACCCCGGGCCGGCCTCCTGGGCCGTCTACGAGAAGCACTGCCGCCATCTCTACAACACGCAGCCGAAGAACCCCAACGCGGGCGGCTGGATGATGTTCAAGCCCGAGATCCTGTTCGCCCACACCCGCACCGAGCTGCGCGACATGGATCTGCGCCCGGGCCTGTCCAAGGTGCAATGCCCGGTGCTGGTCATGGCCGGCGAGCAGGACCCGGTCACGCCGCCGCAGGATGCCGAGGAGATCGTCGCGGCGCTGCCGGCGCAATGGGTGCAGTTCGAGCGCTTCGCCGGCGTCGGCCATGGCGCCTGGCGCGACGACCCCGAAGCTGCCGAGAAAGTGCTGCGCGCCTTCCTGTCGCCGCGCGGCCCGGTCGGCGACGCTTTGCCCACACCCTAGGCGCAGGGCTTCGCGGCATGGACATTGCTCGACAATGCCCTTTCGCCCTCAACGCGCCGCATGACTGCATCGATACGCCTCGCCCATGTCTGAGCTCACCCCCAGTCAATGGAGCCTGTTACCCGACGAGCCCGAAGAGGTGCTGTCGCCCGACCCGCTGGCGCTGGCCCTGTCGGCCGCGCTGCGCAGCCGCGACGGCCATTTCTACGAGCTGACCGGCCAGGTCAACCAGCCCGGCGAGCCCCAGGGCGGCCTGGCCGAGCGCTGGCGGCGCTTCTTCGCCGCCGGTGGTGCCGCGGGCTGGCAGGAACTCAGCGCCAAGGCCCTGCGCGTGCAGCGCCGCGTGCTGGAGGACGGCGCCAGCTACAACGTGCACAGCGACGCCCCGCCGCTGCCGGGCCAGGACGAGCGCGAGGGTGCGCCGCTGGCCCGCCACTGGCCGCTGGAGCTGCTGCCCATGCTCATCGAGCCGGACGAGTGGCGCGGCATCGAGGCCGGCATCGCCCAGCGCTCGCGCCTGCTCAATGCCGTCATGGCCGACACCTATGGCGAGCGCAAGCTGCTCAACGAGGGCCTGCTGCCCGCCTCCCTCGTGCTGGCCCACCCGCAATACCTGCGCGGCATGCACGGCAGCCAGCCGGCCGGTGGCGTGCATCTGCAGGTGCTGGCCTTCGACCTGACGCGCTGCGCCGACGGCCACTGGTGGGTGGTCGGCCAGCGCACCCAGGCGGCTTCGGGCCTGGGCTATGTGCTCGAGAACCGCCTCATCATTGCCCAGCAGTTCCCCGAGGCCTTCCGCCAGATGGCCGTGCAGCGCCTGGCCGCCAGCTACCGCGATTTCATCCAGACGCTGATGAAGCTGTCGCCCGCCGGCGAGCGCAGCCGCGTGGCGCTGCTGACCCCGGGGCCGCGCAACGAGACCTATTTCGAGCAGGCCTTCCTGGCGCGCTATCTCGGCATCACGCTGGTCGAGGGCGCCGACCTGACGGTGCGCGCCGACAAGGTCTACCTGAAGACGCTGGCCGGCCTGGAGCGCGTGCACGTGCTGCTGCGCCGCGTCGACGACACCTGGCTGGACCCGCTGGAGCTGCGTCCCGACTCCATCCTCGGCGTGCCCGGCCTGCTGCAGGCCGCGCGGGCCGGCGAGGTCATCATCGCCAACGCCCCCGGCGCCGGCTGGCTGGAGAGCCCCGGCCTGGCCGCCTTCTGGCCCGGCGTGGCCGAGAGCCTGCTCGGCGAGGAGCTGACGCTGCCGGCCATCCAGAGCTGGTGGTGCGGCGAAGACAGCGCCTGGCGCAGGCTGCGGCCGCGGCTGGCGGAATTCGTCGTCGTGCCGACCTTCTCGGCCAGCAGCACGACGCGCAGCTTCAGCCCCATCGTGGCCGCCGAGCTGACCGACGAGCAGCTGTGGGCGCTGGCCGAGCGCATCGACGCCGACCCCACCGCCTACACGCTGCAGGCGCGCGTCAAGCCCACCAAGCAGCCGGTCTGGACGCGCGGCGCGCTGGAGCCGCGCGTGGCCGTGCTGCGCGTCTTCGCGCTGACCGACGGGCAGGGCGGCTGGAAGGTGCTGCCCGGCGGCCTGGCGCGCGTCGCACCGCGCCGCGATCCACTGGCCGACGCCTGGCTGTCCATCCAGCGCGGGTCGCTCAGCGCCGACACCTGGGTCATGACCGATGGCGAGGTCGACCCGACGACGCTGCTGTCCCAGCCCCTGCAGGCCGCCGACCTGCGCGACGTGCACTGGACCGTCACCAGCCGCGCGGCCGAGAACCTGTTCTGGCTCGGCCGCTACACCGAGCGCGCCGAGAACAGCGCGCGGCTCGCGCGTTATGTCATCGAGGCCAGCGTCATGGTGCAGCGCGGCGCGATGGCGCCGCCCATGCTGCCGCTGCTGGACGCGCTGGCGCGCAGCCACGGCCTGGTCGGCCCCGACGCGCCACGCGCCGAGGACGACCCGCGCGGCTTCGAACGCGCGCTGCTGACGGCCCTGCTGCCGGCCTCCGGCGTCACCAGCGTCGGCTGGAACCTGCGCGCCCTGCAGGGTTGCGCCCAGGCGCTGCGCGAACGCCTGTCGCCTGAGGCCTGGCGCCTCATCCACGAGACGGCGGCCCAGTTCGAGCAGCATCTGCGCGCCGTGCTGGACCGGCCCGGCCCGGCCACGCCCGTCAGCGATGTGCTCAATGTGCTGGCCCGCGCCGACACCCATCTGGCCGCCATCACCGGCGCCCAGACCGACCGCATGACGCGCGACGACGGCTGGCGGCTGCTGTCCATCGGCCGCCAGATCGAACGCCTTTCATTCCATGCCGAGGTGCTGGCCGAGACCTTCGAACGCGACCTCGCGCTGACCGAGGATGGCTTCGCGCTGCTGCTCGGCGTGTTCGACTCCACCATCACCTACCGCGCCCAGTTCCAGGCGCGCCGCGAGGCGCCGCCGCTGCTGCATCTGCTCGTGCACGACACCGACAACCCGCGCTCGCTGGCCTGGGTCGCGCGCACGCTGCGCGACCGCTTCGCCAAGCTCGCCCGCCACGACCCGGGCTGGGCGGCCGACATTGCTGCCGAGCTGCCCGTGCCCGAGGCCTGGCCGCTGGCCGAGCTGGCGGCGCCGGGCGGCGCGCTGATCGAACAGCTGGACCGTGCGGCGGCCCAGGCCGGCGAGCTGTCCAGCCTCATCAGCCAGCGCTATTTCGCCCATGTCATCGGCGCGGAGCAACGCGTATGGCAGTGAAGTTGGCCGTGCACCATGTCACCGAGTACACCTATGACGACTCGGTGGAATGGGCCTATCACGCCGCCTGCCTGGCACCGCGCAACACGCCGTGGCAGAAGGTCAGCGGCTGGCAGCTGGGCATCGACCCGCTGCCCGATGGCTGGGGTGTCGAAGGGCTGGAGCTGGACGCCGCCGAGCTGGGCCGCCACCTGCGCCGCGACCCCTGGGGCAACCGCCACCTGAGCTTCGGCCATGCGCGCGTGCACGAGAGGCTGGTCGTCGACAGCCGCTTCGTGGCCGAGCTGCAGGAGCGCCCGGCGCCCGACCCGACGCGCGGGCCGTCGTGGGAGTCGGTCGCCGCTGGCCTGCGCTACCGCGCCGGCCGGGCGCTGCAGGAGGCCGACGAGTTCGCGCTGGCCTCGGGCTATGCGGCGCCGGACGCGACGCTGGCCGCCTATGCGCGCCGGGCCTTCTCGCCCGGCCGCACGCTGGCGGCCGGTGGCCTGTCGCTGATGCACCAGATCCACACCGACCTGCGCTATCTGCCGCAGAGCACGACCGTGGCGACCCGTGCCGCGGATGCGCTGGCCCAGCGCAGCGGCGTCTGCCAGGACTTCGCCCATGTCTTCATCGCCGCCTGCCGGTCGCTCGGCCTGGCGGCGCGCTATGTGAGTGGCTATCTGCTGACGCGCCCGCCCGAGGGCGTGACCAAGCTCGTCGGCGCCGACGCCTCGCATGCCTGGGCCGAGCTGTGGTGCCCCGAGCAGGGTTGGCTGGCGCTGGATCCGACCAATGCCATTCCCGCGGGCCTGGACCATGTCACGCTGGCCTGGGGCCGCGACTATGCCGATGTGGCCCCACTGCGCGGCGTGCTGCGCGGCGGTGGCGTGGCGACGCTGAGCGTGGGCGTGACGGTGGAGCCGGTGGCCGGCTGAGCCGCGCTGCGGTCAGCCGCGCAGCAGCGGCAGCACCGACACCACCATCAGCGCCGCGGCGCCCCAGTTGAAGGCCTGCAGCGCGCGTGGGCGGTGCAGCCAACGGCGCATCTGTTCGCCCAGCAGGGCCCAGGAGCCGCAGCAGGGCAGGTTGACGAGGACGAAGACGGCCGTCAACGCCGCGATGCCGAGTTCACCATAGGCCGTCACGGCGGTCAGCGCCATGGCCCAGGCCTTGGGGTTGACGACCTGGAACAGCGCCGCGGCGCCGAAGCCCATCGGCCGGCCCTGGCCGCCGCCCTGGGCGCTGGGTGGCGCAGCGGTGGCGATCCTGACCGCGAGGTAGAGCAGATAGGCCAGGCTCGCCCACTTCAGCACCTCATGCAGGCCGGGGTAGCGCGTGAAGACCTCGCCCAGCCCGAGGCCGACGAGCACCAGCATGACCCCGAAGCCGAAGCTGATGCCCAACAGATGCGGCAGGCTGCGCCGCCAGCCAAAGTTGGTGCCCGAGGCCAGCAGCATCAGGTTGTTGGGTCCGGGCGTGATGGACATGACGAAGGCGAAGCCGGTGAGGGCGGCCAGCGTGCTGAGGGTGGTTTCCATGGCGCGCAACTCTAGGCAGGTCGGCGTCGAATGGGCTTGCGTTGTGCGGTGTTGCTGGGGCCGGTTGTGCAATCATCTGCGGTCATGGATGCGATTGACGACAAGATATTGCGCGAACTGGCCCGCGATGGCCGCCTGACCAATGCCGAGCTGGCCCAGCGCATTGCCCTGAGCCCCTCGGCCTGCCTGCGGCGTGTGCAGGAACTGGAGAGGCTGGGTGTCATCAAGGGCTACCGTGCCGTGCTGGACCCGACGCAGCTCGGCATGGGCTTCGTCGCCTACGTTGCCATCGGCCTGTCGCGCCACACGCTGGATGAGCAATTGAGCTTCGAGCAGGCCATGAAGGACTGCCCCGTCGTGCGCGAATGCCACAACGTGACCGGCGCCTTCGAGTACCTGCTGCGCGTCGAGGTGGCCGACCTGCCGGCCTACAAGCGCTTCCATGCCGACGTGCTGGGCGGCCTGCCTCAGGTCAGCATGATCACGAGCTACATCGTCATGGACTCGCCGAAAGACGATAGGGGCTGATCCAGCGCTCTGCATTCGGGTTTGCGGGCCGAGCGCCGGGCCGCCCCTAGCCGGCCCGCGTATGGCGATGTGCTTGCGGCTCAATGCCGCAAGCATCGCCGTCCCCTCGGGGGACCGGTCAGGCTGGCCCGTGTTCAGCAGGGCCAGACTGGACGAGGGGCTTCAACGTTTGACTTTGCCGTCGCCGGTCAGCATCGACAGTTCGACAAAGCTCGAGCCGGCATGCTTGGTGGGCGTGAAATGCAACCGGTAGCCGCGTGACTCGTAGCCGGACAGCGTCTCCAGCGCGCCGATCAGCGCGTCGCGATTGAGGCGGCCGCCCAGGCGGCGCAGGCCGTCGACGATGACGCGTGCGGCGACATAGCCTTCCATGCTGGTGTAGTTGGGCTCGGCCTTGGCGTCGAGCTTGGTGATGGCCTGCTGGTAGTCGTTGACGAGGCCGACCGCGGTGCCGAAGGGCGAGGGCATCACCTGCGAGACGACGACGCCGGCGGCGTCCTTGCCGAGCTCATCGGCCAGGGCCTGGGTGCCAACGAAGGACACGTTGTAGAACTGGCCGTAATAGCCGGCCTTGCGCGCCTCGCGAATGAAGGCGGCGCAGCCCTTGTAGGCACCGATCTGCACGATGGCCTCGGGCTGTGCCGGCACCAGCGTCTTCAGCGCGGAGGCCACGTCCACGCTGTTGCGCTCGACGGTGGCGACGGCCAGGGGTTGCAGCCCGCGTTTTTCCAGCGCGCGCTGCACACCCTTGAGGCCGGCCTGGCCGTAGGCATCGTTCTGGTGGAAGACGGCGATCTTCTTCAGGTCGAGCTGGGTCAGCTGCTTGACGATCAGTTCCGTCTCGTCGTAGTAGGACGCGCGGACGTGGAAGACCAGCTTGTTGAAGGGGTCGCGCAGCGCCTCGGCGCCGGTGAAGGGCGCGACGAAGGGGATCTTCGCGGCGTTGACCAGGGGCAGGGCCGCCAGCGAGGTGGGCGTGCCGACATAGCCGAACAGCGCGAAGACATCCTCCTGGATGAACTTCTCGGTGTTGGCCTTGCAGCGCACCGGGTCGTAGCCGTCGTCGAGCGTCTTCAGCACGATGGGCAGTCCGCCGACGCCGCCAGCCGCATTGACGCCGTCGAAATAGGCCTTGGCGCCGAGCTGCATCTGCAGGCCGAGTTGGGCGGCAGGGCCGGTCAGCGGCACGGACTGGCCGAGCACGATGGCGCGGCGTTCCTGGGCGCGAGCGAATGTGGCCGGCAGCGCGAGGCTGGCCAGGGCGAGATGGGCTTGGCGGCGGGTCAGCATGGGCGCGAATGATGCCGCAAGCCGCGGGGGCTGTTACAACCAATTGATCCACGGCATGCGTCGCGCGTGAATACGCCCTGGATGAAACGTTTGCTAACTTGTACGTGAGCGGGCGCGGCCGGCCCGCTTGTTGGCATACATGGCTTCGTCGGCATGGCGCATCAGCGCATCCGGCGTGCGGCCGTTGTTGGGGTAATGGGCCAGGCCCAGGCTGCTGCCCACGGCGACCTGCTCGCCCGAGCTCAGCGTGATCGGCTGGGACAGCGCGTCCAGCAGGCGGTTCAGCACCGGCTCGGCGTCGGCGGGCGCCAGGGCCGGCGTCAGCAGCACGACGAACTCGTCGCCGCCCAGCCGCGCCACCGTGTCGCTGGCGCGCAGGCCGGCATGCAGGCGCGCGGCCACGGCCTTGAGCACTTCGTCGCCGGCGTCGTGGCCATGGTTGTCGTTGATCTGCTTGAAGCCGTTCAGGTCGAGATAGGCCAGCGCAAAGACGTGGCCGTTGCGCTCCGCGCCCGCGATGGCCTGCTTGAGCCGGTCACCCAGCAGCAGGCGGTTGGGCAGGCCGGTCAGCGCGTCGTGCAGGGCAGCGCGCTCCATGCGCGCCTCGTGGGCCTTGCTCTGCGTGATGTCCACCATCATCCACAGCGACTCGCCGCCCCGTTCGCTGGAGACTGCGGGCAGTTCCACGCCAGCCAGGTCCACCCAGATCAGCGAGCCGTCCTTGCGCCGCATCTGCAGCTGGGTGCGGAAGCGCCCGCCGGCCTTGAGCTGCGGATAGGCCAGGGCTCCCAGGGTCCCGTAGGCGGTGTCGTCGACGTAGAGCTGGCGCGCCGGCATGCCGAGCAGCTCGCCTTCGGCATAGCCGAAGATGCGCTCCAGCGCATGGTTGCGCCAGACGATCGTGCGGTCGCGCAGCTTGGTGATGCCGACCAGATCGCTCTCCAGCATAGCCTCCTGGTCCAGCGTCAGCTGGTGCAGCTGCTGGCGGATGCGGTGGGTCTCACTGATGTCGAACATCACCGAGCGGCTGCGCAGGTAGCGGCCGTCGGGGGCGTAGATGGCCGTGGCGGACAGGCTGACGCGGCGGACCTCGCCCTGGCGGCCCTTGACGTTGAACTCCAGCTCCGAGACCCTCCCTTCGCGCATAAAGCGCGGGAAGGCCTGGCTGAACAGCACCCGGCCCTCGGCATCGAAGAAGTCCGCCGGGCTGGCCTGGCCGATCAGCTCCTCGGCCGTCGCACCCAGCCAGCTCAGGCCGAGGGCGTTGATCTGCAGGAAGCGGCCGTTCTGGTCCAGCGCGTAGTAGGCGCAGGGCGCGTTGTCGTAGAGGTCCTGGAAGCTCTGGCGCGCCTCGTCGGCCTGGGCCTGCAGCTGCTTGCGCGCCGTGATGTCGGACTCGATGATCATGAAGCCCGTCAGGCCGTCGGCGCCGTCCAGGGGC